>DASYQZ010000078.1:0-37652 GCA_036004865.1 Vicinamibacterales bacterium | reverse complement strand
GCGCGATCCCGACGGCAACAGCGACATGACCCCCGGCCCCGAAGAGAACGCCGTCGTCGCCCTGCAGCTCGCGCGATTCGCGTCGCAGTGCCGTGTCTACGCGCCGTTGTACCGGCAGGCGACGCTGACCGCGCTGCGCGCGGCGACGGCCGGCACGCCGATGACCGTCGATCGCGCCCTTGGCTACACCGACATCGTCGACGCGTGGAACGACTACCTGCAGCGCGACAACAACGGCCGCGGCGTCGTGCTGATCGGCCACTCGCAGGGATCCGGCGTGCTGACGCAATTGATTCGCAACGAGATCGACGGGAAGCCCGTTCAGTCGAAGATGGTGTCGGCGCTGCTCGTCGGGACGAATCTCGCGGTGCCGAAGGGGAAGAACGTGGGCGGCGCGTTCCAGCACATACCGCTCTGTCATTCGGCGGCCCAGACGGGGTGCGCCATCGCGTACGCGTCGTTCCGATCGACGATTCCGCCGCCCGCGAACTCGCGCTTCGGGCGCGTGCAGGGCGACACCATGCAGGCCGCCTGCGCGAACCCGGCGGCGCTCGGCGGCGGCAGCGGCGAGCTGCACGCCTATCTGTCATCGGGCGGCCGCAGCATCACCGGATCGTCCGCGGAGCCGCGTCCGTGGCTGACTCCGCCGAAGGCGATCGACACGCCGTTCGTCAGCGTCCCCGGCCTGCTGACCGCCCAGTGCGTCGCGAACGAAAAGGGCTCCTATCTAGAGGTCACCGTGCACGGCAATCCCGCCGACGCGCGCGCCGACGACATCGCCGGCGACGTGATGGCGAACGGCGAGGTCAACGCGAGCTGGGGCCTGCACCTGGTCGACGTCCAGATCGCGATGGGCAACCTCGTCGACATCGTCCGCCAGCAGGGTAAGGCATACCTCGCTCGGAAGGACACTGCAGGCCGTTAGCCAGGACCGGACGAAGAGGCAAGACACTACGTATTCATAGATGCGGGCAGCTTCCCCTTTGAAATCAACGCCTTTCGACCCCACGCCTGTGAATTCGTCGCCGAATTCACAAACTCTCGTGCCATCGCAGAAAGCGCATCATCGTGCCTTCTTCAAGGGCTCTCGGCGCGTCGACGGGCAATCCCAACTCTGCCCTGACTCGCCGGGCTAAGTCCCTGTGTGCCCACGGGTATAGCTGATACTTCAGGATGAGAGCGAACCCGCCAGCATTATTCAACTCGTGAATCCACGACTTCGGGAGCATCCGAACCGCGAACACCGGAGTGATCCCGAGAGTCCGAGAAAGCTCAATCTTTGTTCGGAACTCCTCGTACTCGATGTAACGAAGTGTGTTCTTCACCTCGATCCCATAGACGCGATCGTCGCGCTCGAAAATGAAATCGAGATCGTGATCAGTGCGTCCAGACTGTCCCCGGTACGTTCTGCTGTTGCGTGCGAGCATGACGAATCGCGACCGCGCAAAACCTTCGAGAACTAAAGCTTCGCCCTGAAGTCCCAGCGCCCCGCCGATATTTGGATCCGAATATTCTTCCACTAACTGCACTAGCTTTTTGGCGTCTCGGCGATAGTATCGATGCCCCTTCTGCCACATCAAATGGATCGACCCACCGCTTTTCAGCTGCCGAGTCTCGGTGCGAAGGAAACCGCGAGCGGCAAGCTCTCGTAACGCGCGATTCGTAATCCAGTGATACCAGACGTCTTCATTTTGGACCTCGAGCTGCCGCGAAAAGAACACCGACTCTGGATGGACCTCGATGAACGCTTGGAGTGCCAGGCGCGCCTGGTCTTCGAGCGCATCTGGCCCGCGACCGGGTGCCGCCGGCGGCTCATTGAAATCGTCGTTCGACAAATCGGCCCGTCGTCGATTCTGAACGGACTGTCACCGAAGCGTCGCTCGCAAAACGCGAATCCGCATCATCTGATTTCCACCGCGCACGAATTCGTACGCGACGGTCTCGATGGTTGCGTCGCTACCGTCGTCTCGCATCGCCTCCATCACGACCGGGACATGCGGCGACGGCTGGGCGCCGAGTGCGAGCAGCGGGAAGATTCGGACCTCGCGCGCGACGCGGACGAGCTCGCGGACCGCAGCGACATGGAAGTCCGCATCCAGTTGGCCAGCGTACAGAAACAAGAAATGGGAGCAGATGGCGAGATCGAAAGATGCGTCCGCGAATCCTGTCGCGGGCAGTTCAGCAGCGACGTAACGGCCCTGCTGTTTTCCCGTTTCGTAGTCCTCGAGGAATCTGTCCATCGCGGCTCGCCGCACCCGCGCGAGATCCTCGACCGAAGCGATCGAGTTCCAGACGAATTCATCCGCGTTCTGTCGCGTCTGTTTGATCATTTCATCGAACGTCGCGTCGATCCGCTGCCCGATCTCGTCAGCCTCATGCCGATACAGCGGATCGCACGAGACGACGCGCGCGCCGAGCCGCGTCGCCTCGGCGTTGAAGCTCGCAGGACCGTCGGCACAACCGAGAATTGGAGATTGCAGGTCAGCGCCGCTCAGCGCGAACATCCGGCGATACTCGTCGAATGAACGGCCCCAGGGAACGACCTGATCGAGAGTGAACACTTAAAGGCGCTCGGTTCCTTCGAGCTTCGCGAGGTTGCGATCGAACGTGCCGAGCGGGAGATGGCCTGCCTTACGCGCAAGCTCGAGAATCAGACAATCCGAAAAACCGAGCGCTGGTCTGGACCGGTAGACGCCAAGTGCACCGGCGACGACGTCGGCATCCTGAAGTGTGACGCGGCTGTTGTTGAGCAGCATCTCGACACCAGCTGCGAGTTCGGCAGCATGGTGCTCATAGGTCGTCGAAAGCACCCACACGGCTTCTGCCAGCGCGAGCGTCGAAATCCAGACGCCGTGTTCGATGAACGCCTCCGCAGCAGCGACCTGTTTGGCATCGTCGCGGACGATGAGGCGCACGATGACGTTAGTATCGACCGCGCGCATGGCGCTCTCGGATGTACTGGCGGATACCTTCTTTCAGTTCCTTGAGACTCCGTCGTCGAGGTGGACCATCAGGAAACAACGCCCGATGGATGTCCTCGAAGGTGTACTTTCCCGACCGACGTACAACGATACGACCATCCTCCTCGTCCCACTCGATGACAGAGCCCGGACCGACGCCCAGCTTGCGCCGGACTTCAGCCGGAACCGAGATTTGTCCTTGCGCAGTCAGCTTCGAACGAGCCAGAGCCATATTCGCATATTACCACGGTAATGCACCGGAGACCGCCCGTTGATTCCGATCGCTACGGCTGCCGCGTCGTCGCCTGCGTCACGACCATCTTCCACGCGCCGTCGCGCTTGACGAACACGCGCGTGAAGTGGAGCGCGCCGCCCTGCGGCTGGCCGTTGAGCGTAACGGTCGACTGACTCGATCCCGCCACGATCGCCGTGTCGCCGTAGAACCGGACCGACACGTCGTGCTCGGTGACCGCGCTCGAGAACTTCCGCGCGCCCGACTTCAGATCTGCGAGATACCTGGCTTTCGTGTCGGTCGTGCCGTTCGCGTGCGTGACCGTCCAGTCGTCGACCAGAATGCGATCGAGCGTCCCCACGTCGCCCTTCGCGCGCGCATCGTTCCACTGCGTCTCCACCGCAAGCACGTCCTGCTCCGGCTTGCCGTGCCTGGTCTGCGCGGCGAGCCACGGCGCAACAGCGATCAGAATTGCGAAGACGAGCGACGTGTGCTTCATGGTGATGCCTCGCAACTCCTTACTTCAGTTCAAAGACGACGACGCGCGATGCGGCAGGAACGGGTTCTTCGTCGTGAACCGTTCCGCGCGGCACGTACACCGCGCGCGGCGTCCCACCCTCAATCGACACGACGACGGCGTCGCGGGAATGTTTGTGCGGGAATGCGGACGGCGATGGCATCCGCATGAGCTCCCAGACTGTCACGCGAGCGTTGTCCAGGAGCTGCTTCGCGCTGCTGGAAAACGACGCCGTCTCGGTTTGACCGCGCGGACCATCCTCTTTGAGCTCAATCATCACGGCGCGCAACGGCACGTCGCTCGTGCCTTCCTCGATATGGGTGACGCCCTTGAGCTGCCAGACGATGCCGCCGGCCGCCGTCGTCACCGGCCGCTTCGTGCCGTCGACCGCCGTGATCAGGCGATCGCCCGGCGCGTAATAGGTGCCGGTCATGTCGTACGGATGACGGTGCAGCGGCGTCGCCGTCCCTTTCGGCCACGAGACGTTCCACACCTGGACGCGATCGTTGTCGAGCATTTTGGTCGCGCCCGCTCGCGGGAACGGCGGCGGGTACGAGACCGATTGCACGAGGAGCAGCGAGAGGAGCGCGCCGCATCGAAGTGCCGTCATCACGTTCTCCTATCGAGCGGGTGGCGGCAATCATAGGTAAAATTGCCGGCGTTGTGGAGGACTTCATGAACTGCTGCAAGCTCGGTAGCGCCTGTCTCGGGATCGTCGTGTTGTTGGCGGCCGGTACGATGCTCGGTCAGCAGCCGAACCTCGGCTACGACGACACGCCGATGCAGCCCAATGGCAAATGGCACATTCACGACAGCAAGCGTCCGCAGCCGGCCGTCGTCTCGACCACCGCGCCGGCGCCATCCGATGCGACCGTGCTGCTCGGATCGCGCGATGACCTCAGCGCCTGGCAGATGAGCGCGGACGGCGCGGCAGTGACGTGGCCGATGAAGGACGGCGTCGTGTCGACGGGGAAGGGAATGATTCGCACGAAAGCGGAGTTCACCGACTTTCAGATGCACGTGGAGTTCGCCACGCCGAGTGAAGTGAAGGGTGACAGTCAGGGACGAGGCAACAGCGGCGTCTATCTTCTCGGCAAGTTCGAGATCCAGGTGCTGGACAGCTATCGCAATCCGACCTATCCCGATGGCCAGGCCGCCGCGATGTACGGTCAGTATCCGCCGCTCGTGAATGCCTCGCGGCCGCCCGGCGAGTGGCAGATCTACGACATCGTCTTCACCGCTCCGCGCTTCAAGAGCGACCGGAGCCTCGAGAAGCCCGCGATCGCGACGGTGCTGCACAACGGCGTCGTCGTGCACAACGGGACCGCATTCTTTGGACCGACGCAACACAGAAAGATCGATCCGTACGCGCCGGACAACGCAAAGGGACCCATTGCGCTGCAGGACCACGGGAACCCGGTGCGATACCGGAACATCTGGATCAGACCGCTGAAGGACTACGACCGCTGATGCGAGCCTTCGCCGCGCTCCTCGTGGCCGGCGCGCTCGTCGTCGCGACGCGTGCGGCGGACGACCGGGGGCAGGGGGCCCCCGGAGTGGTCGACCGGGGGAAAGGGGCCCCCGGCGTGGTGGATCACCCGCTGCCGCGTGCCGCGCCGGAGTCGGTCGGCCTCGCGCCGGCGCGATTGCGCCTGGCGACTGATCTGCTCAATCAGTTCGTCACCGAGCACAAGATCGCAGGCGCCGTCGCGGCGGTCGCAAGACGAGGGAAGCTGGCGTACCTCGAGGCGGTGGGATTCCAGGATCTCGAGACGCGCACGCCGATGGATGTGCGCTCGGTTTTCCGGATCTACTCCATGACCAAGTCGGTCACCGCCGTCGCGGTGATGATGCTGCACGAGGAGGGTCGCTTCGCGTTGCAGGATCCGGTCTCGAAGTATTTGCCGGAATTCCAGCGCGTGACCGTGCAGTCCGCGGGCGGCACGACGCGTCCGCCCGCGCGCGCGATCACCGTCGAAGATCTGCTGCTGCACACCTCCGGCCTCAGTCACCGGACGTCCGAGATCTATCGGCAGGCGCAGGTGCGATCGCGCGCCATTGGGCTGCCGCAGTTCGTCGAGAACATCGTGCGCGTACCGCTAATGGAGGATCCGCACACGGCGTTCCGGTACAGCGAGGCGACGACCGTGCTGGGCCGGCTCGTGGAGATCTGGTCCGGCAAAGCGTTGGAGGTGTTTCTCGAGGAGCGCGTATTCCGGCCGTTGAGGATGATCGACACGAGCTTCTGGGTCTCGCCCGATCGGCGGGCGCGGCTGACGCGCGTGTACGCATCGTCGCCGAACGGCCTCACGCCATTCGAGATCGAAGCGGTCCCGTTCACGGAGCGGCCTGCGCTCATCGAAGGCGCGGTCGGTCTGGTCTCGACCGTTCCGGACTATCTGCGATTCAGCCAGATGCTGTTGAACAAGGGCGAGCTCGAAGGCGCCCGGATTCTGAAAGCCGCGACCGTCGCGACGATGACTGTGAACGGCTTGCCTGGCGCGATCCTCGAAGTACGCAAGGGCACCGGCTGGGGACTGGCGAACGTCAACGTCGCCGCCAACGGCGAGTACGGATGGGACGGCACCGCCGGCACGATCTTCTGGATCGATCCCGGCGAAGAGATGATCACACTCCTGATGACGCAAAGCTCGCCGCCGAACCCCGATTCGCTGCGCCAGCGGTTCAAGGCCCTCGTCCAGCAGTCACTGGCTGACCCCTAATCAGCTGACCCGAAGGCCGCCTCGTTCTCGCATTGACGAGTGGAGGACGAGATGCAGGCTCAACGGGTGTTCGCTGTCGCGCTCATCGGCCTCAGCGCGAACGGATGCGCGATTCTCGGTCCGACCTGCCTCGCCCGGCAGAAGACCGGGACCGTGACGACGGTGAGCGGACGCGTGGAAGCGGGACAGGTGATCGCGCACGTGGTGCCGTACGAGTTGAAGGGGAGTGAGAACGACGTTCGCGTCACGTGGGACGGCCAAAGCAAGAACGATGGACCACGACTGACGATCTACGCGACGAGCGCTGCCTGCGAGCGCTTCACGCCGCCGCCGTCCGACAATCGCCGGATCGATCGGGGCGACTACACGGTGATCGGTAGCGCCGGCGGCTTTGCTGTCGGCGGCGCGATCGTCTTGAACTCGATCCTCATCACCGGCCCCGGCAACGGCGCGCCGGCCGACTTCACGGAGTACAAGCTCCACGTGGTCGGCGACGCGCGGCAAGCGGTGTCGTACTCGATCACCGTGACATGGTTCTCCGGTCCGGATTGCTAGGCTGGCCGCGCCCGCGGTCATCCGTCGTTTTGCGTTAAACTGCGCCGCGTGCCCACCCCCAATCGCTGGCTCCCCGTTGTCGGCGGCGTGATGATGAACATGGCGTTCGGCACCTTCTACGCCATCAGCGCGTTCATGCTGCCGCTCGAGAAGGAATTCGGGTGGACGCGCGCGCAGACGTCGTGGGTGCCGACGATCGGGTTCGTGATGATCGCGACCTGGTACGTGATTGCCGGCCGCATCCACGATCTCAAGGGACCACGGCTGGTTGCCGCGATCGGCGGCATTCTCTTCAGCCTCGGCCTGCTGCTCGCCAGCTTCACGCAGTCGCTGTCGATGTTCTACCTGACGGCCGGCGTCATCGCCGGCACCGGCAGCGGCTTCGGCTACGTCGTGCCGACCTCTGTGGGATCGAAGTGGTTTCCCGACAAGCGGGGATTCATCGTCGGGCTGATGGTCGGCGGCTTCGGCGCCGGCTCGGGCGTGTTCGGTCCGATCGCGACCGCTTTGATTTCGCGCGTCGGCTGGCGCGCGACGTTCCAAATCTACTCGCTCCTGTTTTTCGCGATGACGATGACGGCGACGTATCTGGTGCGGAATCCGCCGGCGGGCTATCGGCCGGCCGGATGGGATCCGTCGGCCGCGCGCGGCGCCGCGCGCGGCGGCGCCGACGTGCCGGCGTCCGTGATGGTGCGCACGCAGACGTTCTGGGCGTTGTGGGCGGCGTACTGTCTGGGCACGACGGCGGGCACGATGGTCATCAGCCAGCTCGTGCCGTTCGCGCGCAACGCCGGACACTCGGCGGCGGTCGCGGCGTTCGCGCTCACCGTCGGCGCGATTGGCAACGCGTCAGGCCGCGTGCTCTCCGGCTGGATGTCCGACCATGCCGGACGGCTGAACACGATTCGCGTCATGCTGATCGTGCAGATGGCCGCGATGCCCGCGCTGTTCCTGCTGCGCGAGAACGTGACGCTCTTCTACGCGCTGCTCGCGATCGTGTATTACTGCTACGGCACGCAGTTGTCGGTGTACGCGTCGACGAGCGCCGACTTCTACGGGACGAAGAACGTCGGCTTCAACTACGGCCTGCTGCTGCTCGCGTGGGGCGTGGCCAGCATCCTGGGGCCGTTCCTCGGCGGCCGCGTCTTCGTCGCGACCGGTGAATATCGATTTGCGTTTTACACCGCAGCCGCGGTATCGGTGGTCGCGCTCGCCGTCCTCTTCGCCGCGCGAAATCCGCACGCGGAACGTGTGTCGCCAACCGTCGCGCGCGTGGCGGGGTGATGGTGTGACAGCAGGCGCCTGCGGCCACACCGTCGCCGCGGACATGCGAATCCGCGGCGAGGGTGTCAGCGGCAGTGGAAAAATGTCCTCCGATTTATGGTCACGCCTTTTGGAATGGCGGTGAAAAGTGAGGGTGTCATGCGACGCGTCGTTCTGACCGTGCTGATTGCGAGTGCCGCGCTCGTCGGCTCGCGCGCGATTCACGCGCAAGGCGATGGCGGATATCGATTGGTGCCGAACTGGCCGAAGCTGCCGCCCGGGATGTACTTCGGCCTGAAGGACGCGCCGCCGCCCCCGGCGGAGCGTGAAGCGCTTGCCGCGGCGCGCCGTGCTCGCGGTGGTTCGACAGGCTCACCACAGGCGGCCGGAGGTGGCGGAGGCGGTGCGCAGAACCCCGGTGGACCGACGAATCAGCCGGGCATCTCCGGTCTCGCGATCGACGCGCAGGATCACATCTACGTGTTCAACCGCGGCGTGAAGCCGGTGATGGTCTTCGATCGCGACGGCAACCTGATCCTCTCGGGCGCCGATCAGGAAATCAACGGCAAGAAGATCAATCCGTCGTGGCAGCACTCCGGCGGCGTCGACTGGGACGGCAACGTCTACGTCATCGAGCGCGATGCGCATCGCATCGTGAAGCTGTCGCCGAAGCTCGATAAGTTCCTGCTGCAGCTTGGGACGACCAACGAGAAGGGCAACGACGCGACGCACCTGAATCTGCCGTCGGGGATCGCCATTCTCCACAACGGCACCATCATCGTCACCGACGGCTACGGGAACAACCGCGTGGCGATGTTCGACAAGAACGGGAAGTTCATCAAGCAGGTCGGCAAGGGCGCGGGCGGTCCCGACGACAAAGGCACCGGTCCGGGCGAGTGGGTGCTGCCGCACAAGCTCGCCGTGGACGCGGACGAGAATCTCTACATCATCGACCGCGAAAACCATCGCCTCCAGGTGTTCGACAAGAACTTGAACTACCTCCGCGAGATCAAGAACGACTGGAATCCGTGGGACGTCAATATCGCGCGCAAGGGGACCGACGGCATCGGCTGGATCGCCGATCACAAGGACGAGCGGGTCCAGAAGTTCTCGCTGAAGGACGGCCGGATCCTCGCGGTGTGGGGCAAGCAGGGCTGGGGACCCGGCGAGTTCGACTGGGTGCACGGCATCGTCGTCGACTCGAAGGGCGCGGTGTACGCGGCGGACACGTACGGGCAGCGTCTGCAGAAGTTCGTCCCGAGCGGCACGACGTCGACGCAGGCCCGCTAACGAAAGGCACGCCACGAAAGCACGAAAACACGAAAACGAGTCCGGCCGACATTCAACGCAGAACCCGCGGAACACGCAGAAAAAACAACTGATGATTCTGCGGCTTCTGCGGGTTCTGCGTTGATCGTCGTGGTCGCGTTTCTTGGCGATCTTCGTAGTTGCGCTTCTTACGCGCGCTAGAGACCCTCAGCACGAGCGGAATCAAGAGCAGCGCGACGATGAGAATCGGCGCGAGCCGATCGATTCTGCGTGGCCCCTGAAACTGCCCGCTCAGATCGATCGGCCGGCTCCACGCATCGCCCTGGATTTCTTCCACCTGCACGCGTCCGTCGGCGCGGCGTATCGTCAGCGGATACGGATCGACGACAAGGCCGTAGTACCACCGCAGCATGCGTGCGTCGACCGGCATCCGCCCGCGCAGCCGGTGCGTGCCGAGCGTCGATCCGTCGATGTACTCCACCGATGTCGGCCGAACTTCGTGCCCGTCGACGAACAGCACGATCCGATCGATGAAGTTGTTGCGGAATGGCTCGAGCCGCAGCTTCAGCCAGCTCGGATCGTTTGCCACGTCGAGGACGAACGAGCCGTCGCGCGCGAACGTCAGCAGCACCTGGGTGCGCTCGAGATCGTGTGCCGAGATCCGCGCGGCGCCGATCCCGGCGGCGAGAACCACGAGCGCTACCCCAACCGTGCGGCGCACGCGGGTATCGTAGACTGGATTCGTGACGCGCGCGGAAGTTCTCCAGGCCACGCTCGCTTCGCGCGCCGGCGAGATCGCCGCCGGGCTCGGCGACGGCGCGCTCGGCATCAGCGTGTTCGACTATCTCTCCGGCTTCGCGTGGGAGCTGAACGGCGGCCGCTGGTTTCACGCCGCGAGTACGATCAAGATCGCGATCCTCGCCGGTCTGTTCGACGCAATCGAGCGCGGCCGCTTCACCCGCGACTCCCGCCTGCACGTGCGCAACCGGTTCTCGAGCGCGCTCGACGGCCGGTCGTTTCGCGTCGACGCGCGGCGCGACGCCGACGACGAGGTGCACGCGGCCGTCGGCAAGACGATGCGGCTCGGGGAGCTGGCGCAGCACATGATCGTCCGCAGCAGCAATCTCGCGGCGAACCTGCTGCTCGATCTCGTCGGCGTCGAGGAGACGCGCGCCGCGCTCGCCACGCGCGGCATCGCCGGCGTCGACGTCCGCCGCGGCGTCGAGGACGAACGCGCCTTCGAAGCCGGGCTGAATAATCAGGTCACCGCCGACGGCGTCGTCGCGCTGCTGCGCGCGATTCGCGATGGCCGCGAGTTTTCGGCCGCTTCGTCGAAGGCGATGATCGACATCCTGATGGATCAGGAATTCGCGGGCGGGATCGCGCCCGGACTGCCGGAGGCGATTCGCGCGGTCGCGCGCGTGGCGCACAAGACGGGCGACATCTCGACCGTGTCGCACGACGCCGGCCTCGTGTTCCTGCCCGGCCGGCCGCCGTACGTGATCGCGATTCTGGTGGCGTCCGCGGCCGATGCGCCGGCGCGCACCGGCGCGCTGGCCGCCGTCTCGGGCCTCGTCTACGACGCGGTGGCCGCCGCCGGCGAAGCCGCGTGATGGTGCCGAATGACGCGCTTGGTCTACCGGTGGTCGACGCGCTCGCGCTCGACGACTCGGTGTCTCGACTGCTGAAGCCGGGTGCGCTGATGCGAACCCGCAACGGCGACTCGCACCGCCTCCCGCGGTTCTTCTACCAGGTCGACTCCTGGCACGGCGCGCTGGCGACGCAGCTCACGCCGCATTTCGGGTTATGGGAGCTGATGGACGTCGATCTTCACGAAGCCGCGCCGCTGCGGATGTTCCCGCGCTACGTGCCGTGCGCGGTGACGGCACTCGCGGCGGCGCTCGAAGTGTTCCGTCTCGAGGTCGGCGCCACGGTGCGCATCACGGCGAACGGCGGGTATCGATCGCCGACGCACCACGGCTCGCGCTCGGGCTCGCCGCACTGCTGGGGCACGGCCGCGAACATCTATGCGATCGGCGGCGCGCCGCTGGACACCGAGGAGCAGATCGCCCGGTACGCGGCCGTCGCGCGGCGCCTGCTCCCGTTCGCGTGGGTGCGCCCGTACGGCCACGATCCCGGCGAGGCCGACGATCATCTCCATCTCGATCTCGGCTACGTGACCACCATTCCCAACGGCACCTCGGAGCATCACGATGGCTGGGCGGTTCGCGAATGAGAAACGGATCAAGCGCTCCGACTGGATCGCGGACCACCTGGCACAGCCCGCGTTCGGCCTCGAAGCCGAGCTGACCCTCCTGGTCGACGACGCGCCGGCGGATCCCGAAACGGTGTTCGGCGATCCGCGTGGATTCATCCGGGAGCCGATGATGCATCGCATCGGCACCTCCTACCATCTGTCGAACGGCGCCGCGGTCTACTTCGACACCGGCGTCATCGAGATCGCGACGCCCGCGATCGAGCTGGAGCGCGGCTGCGTCACGCGCGCCGCGCGATCCTTGTGGGAAGCGATCGGCTTCATCCGCCGGCAGCTCGACCTCTGGGGCCGCGATCACGATCGCCGCGTCCGGCTGCAGGGGTTCAGCACGCACTACAACGTGTCGGTCGGCGATCGTGCCGGCGGCATGTCGATGCCGGCGGTCCGGCGTCTCGCGCGGACGCTCGTCTTCGTGCTCCCGGTGCCAGTGATGATGCTCGGCACGAACCGCCGATCGACCGGCGTCGGCGTGCGGCCGCGCGCCGGGCGCATCGAGGTCACCGCCGACTTCACGCCGGACGCCGCGCTGATGATTGCGGCCGGCTCGTTCGTCGCCGGCGTGGTTCGCGAGGTCGGCGCCTGGCCGGCGGCGTCGCTTCGACGCGTGCGCGCGGAGATTCCCGTCATCCGGCGGTTCGCGCCGATCCGCCACACGTCGCGCCGCGGCTGGCTGGCGCACGTCGATTGCTACGCCGAATCGCCGTTCGCGTGCGATGTCGATCGACCGAACTGGATCACGACGCGCGGGACCATGAGTCTGCGTGCGATCGCGCGCCGGGTGTTTCGCCGCTTCGCGCGTCCGATCGCCGCGGTCGCCGATCGGCCGGCGCTCGACGTCATCCGCGCGATCCTCGCCCGGCGCGGCGCCACGCTGCTGTCGCTCGACGACCGTCCCGCGTCGTACGACGACGTGGGGCGAGCCGCGTCGTGGGACGCCGGTTCGACGCTGGCGCGATCGCGCTACGAGCGTGTCGTGCGGAACGCGGTCCAGCGCCGTCCTCTCCGATTGGCGGGCACGCTCTGCACGCCGCTCGCCGTTCGCGGCTGGTCGCGTGTGGCATTCCGGCGCGAGCACGATGGCGCCGAAGTCGTCGTCCCGTTCGATGTCCTCGTCGATCGGCTGACGGAATGGGAGCGCGGATAAATAGTGTCGCGCGCCTTTCCGCGATTGCGCCACCGCGACATTCAACGCAGAACACGCGGAACTCGCAGAAATAATCAGCGAAAAACCTCTGCGATTTCTGCGTGTCCGCGTTGATCGTCGTGGGGGAGGCGGCCCGACTGAGGGCGCGTTATGATCTCGCGTCATGAAGATGGTTGCTGTCCTGGTGATGCTCGCCGCGGCGCAGGCGGCGCCCTCTACGAAAATCGACATCGTCAGCGTCGCCGGCTGCTTGAAGGAATCGGCGCCGAACGACTGGCGCGTCGTGAATGCGACCGATCCGGTGATGAGCACGGCCAATGCCCCGGCAGCCAAGGACGTTCCGGCGGCGCCGCCGGTCGGGAAGAACGAGTTCAAGCTGATCGGGGTCAGTGAATTCAACCTGCCTCAACACAAGGATCACGCGGTGATCGTCAAAGGCCTGCACATCAAGGCGACGCCGCCGGGGATGTCCCGCCTGAACATCACCTCGGTGACCACGATTGCCCCGTCCTGTCCGGCAGCCAGGTGAGCTAAACTAACGCCCTTGCTTGGAGGGTCAATGAAGCGCGTTCTTCCGGTGCTCCTCGGGACCCTTGCGGTCGCCGCTGTGACGCTCGAGCCCGTGTACACGGCCGCGCCCGCAGCCGGCGCCGTGCCCACATTCAGCAAAGACGTCGCGCCGATCGTCTTCAACAAGTGTGCCTCGTGCCATCGGCCCGGCGAAGTCGCGCCGATGACGCTGATGTCGTATGACGATGTGCGGCCGTGGGCGAAGGCGATCAAGACCAAGGTCGTCGCGCGCGAGATGCCGCCGTGGGGCGCCGATCCGGATCACAGCCTGAAGATGCGGAACGATCGCAGCCTCACCACGCAGCAGATCGACACGATCGCCGCCTGGGTCGACGGCGGCGCGCCGCGCGGCAACGACGCCGATCTGCCGGCGATGCCGAAGTTCGCCGAAGGATGGACCGCCGGCCGCGAGCCGGACTACGTGCTCGAGATGCCGGTCGAGTTCTCGATTCCCGCGGAAGGCGAGCTCGGCGTGCAGATGTTCTACGCGAAGGTGCCGTTCGCCGAGGATCGCTTCGCCGAGACGCTCGAGATTCGTCCGGGCAATCGCGCCGTCGTGCATCACCTCGGCGTGTTCGTCGTCGACATTCCCGAAGGCGCGCAGATCGACGAGAACGGCCGGCTGATCGCGCCAACTGGAAAAGCGGCGACCGATCGCGGCGAAGGGCTCGCGGGCCGGGCCGACACCACCGCGCTGCCGGGGGCGAACAAGCTGCTGTCATGGGTGCCGGGACGCGGCGTCGACACGCATCGCGCCGATATCGGCAAGCGGATTCCCGCGGGCAAGTACATCAATTGGCAGGTCCACTACAACCCGACCGGTAAGCCCGAGAAAGATCGGTCGAAGCTCGGCATCTGGTTCAACAAGGTGCCGGTGACCCACGAGCTCCTCATCCGTCAGGCGGGCGATCCGCTCGCGACGACGAAGGGCGGCTTGTCGCTCTATCGCGCGGAAGGCAAAGAGGTCGAGTACACCGCGGACGAATCGACGACGACACGGCGCCGCAGCAGGACGCCGAACATCCCGCCGTACGTGGAGAAGTGGTCGCTGACCGGCATTACGCCGGTGACCGAGGACATCACGCTGTATGCGATGTCGCCGCACATGCACGTGCGCGGGAAGAGCCTGAAGTGGGTCATCGTCTATCCCGACGGCCGCGAGCAGACGATCCTCGACGTGCCGAAATTCGATTTCAACTGGCAGATCGAGTACGAGCTCGAAGAGCCGCTGCGCATCCCGGCGGGCAGCAAGATCCTCGGCATCGGCTTCTACGACAACTCGCCGAAGAACAAGTGGAACCCCGCGCCCGAAAAGGAAGTGTACTGGTCCGAGCAGAGCTGGGATGAGATGTATCAGCCGTTCACGCTGTACTCGGTGGACAGCCAGACGCTGAGCGACATGACGGTCACCAGACAGCAGCGCTGAGCTGTAGCGCCGAACGGCCGCGGCGGGGGCGGGGCCCCGCCGCGATGAAAGAGATGCGGGCGGTGGTCGCGGAGATCACCGCCCTTTTTCTTTTCGCACAGCAACAGGAGGAGCCATGGCCAAGAAGAGCGTCCGTGCGAGGGCCGCGTCGCCGCGTCCTCGCGGGCAGGGCCGCCAGGGCCGCCAGGCGGCGCGCGTGTCTGCCCTTGCCTCGACCGAGCCCGGCCGAGCGTGCACGGTCGTGTACATCCACGGCATCGGCAACAAGCCGGTCGAATCCATCCTCAAGTGTCAATGGGATCAGGCGCTGTTCGGCTACGACCTCGGCTCGCGCAGCCGCCTCGCCTACTGGGTGAACCGCGAGTACTATCCGTCGCCGTCCGGCGGCACGTGCGCGAGCGGCGATCTGACCGAGGTCGAGCACGAGCCGACCGGGCGCGCGTTGAGCGTCGAGCAGCATCTCGAGCAGACGGGCCTCGACGACGAAGTCGCGGCGCTCACCGACGATCCAAGGGAGCAGGCGATCCTCCTCAAGATCGCGTCGAGGATCGACGAGCACGTCGTGCCGGCGAGAGTCGCCGGCGCGCGGGCCGCCGGCATCCACGGCTTCATCCTGCCGTTGCCGGAGCCGCTGCGCCGCTGGATCACGCGCAAGCTCACGCGGGCGTTCGCGCGCGACGTGAACGACTACCTGTTCGTGAAAGAGCGCCGCGACGCGATGCGGCAGAGTCTGATCGATCGCCTCGACGCCGGCGGCGGTCCGTTCATCGTCGTCGCGCACAGCCAGGGGACGATGGTGGCGTACGACGTCCTGAGCGAGATGACGGATCTCGATGTGCCGCTTTTCGTCACGATCGGATCGCCGCTCGGCATCCAGGAGGTCCAGGATCAACTCAAGCGGTTCACGAAGCAGAAGGCCCTCGCCGTGCCGAAGTGCGTCGGCCACTGGCTCAACGTGTACGACGGCCACGATCCGGTGGCGGCCGATGAAGAGCTCGCCAACGACTTCGCGCCCAGGGGCGGCGCGATCGAGGACGTCGAGGTCGTCAACCCCGATTCGCCGGCGCATCCGCATTCGGGCACCGGGTACCTCCGGACCGATCCGGTGCGTCACGCGGTCCGCGACGCGGTGCGCGTCGATCTCTTCCAGCCGGTCGCGCCGTTCGTCATCGCGCGGAATCTCGTCCGGCGCCTGGAGAACGCGCCGCGCGAGGCGCAGCATCCGGTACTGATCGAGCTCGTGGATCGGGACAAGGCGGGGGTCGGCGTCGAGAAAGTGGCGCAGGAGCTGGCCGCCGGGATTCGGCAGCTGACGGGCCGCAGCGACGAGCAGCTCCGGCTCCAGATCATGCGGCGCTATCTGGCCGCGGATCTCACGCGCTGGGAGACCGAGACGCTGGCGTCACAGTTCGCGATGCGCGGTCTCCTGGTCAAGCGCATCTGGCGCAACGAAGCGAAGCGCGCGCTGCTCGAGTCGTCGATCAACACGATTCACGCGGGCGCGGCGCACGTCGGGTATCGCGCACATGGCCGCGGCATCGCGTGGGGCGTGCTCGACTCCGGCATCAACGCGGAGCACCCGCACTTCGCGACGCATCAGAACATCGCGTCGCAGGTGGACTGCACGGGACGCGGCGTCACGGAGGGCAAGGCCCCCGACCGTCACGGTCACGGGACGCACGTCGCCGGCATCATCGCCGGCGCGCGGACGTTTCCCGGCGCGGGCGCCGCGGCGGCGCGCGTGATCTCGGGCGTCGCGCCGGAAGCGAAGCTCCACATCTACCGAGTGCTCGACGGCGAGGGCAACGGCGAGGACGCGTGGATCATCAAGGCGCTCGATCACATCGCCGACATGAATGAGCGTGCGGGAAAGTTGGTCATCCACGGCGTGAATCTCAGTCTCGGCGGTCCGTTCGATCAGAGCACGTATGGCTGCGGCCACACGCCGCTCTGCGACGAACTGCGGCGTTTGTGGCGGCAGGGGGTGCTCGTCGTCCTCGCCGCGGGAAACGAGGGCTTCGCAGTGCTGAGGAGCCTCGAGGGCGACATCGACACCAACATGGATTTGTCGATCGGCGATCCGGCGAACCTCGACGACGCGATCGCCGTCGGCTCCGTGCACAAGGAGAATCCGCACACGTATGGCGTGTCGTACTTCTCGTCGCGCGGCCCGACGGGGGACGGACGGCAGAAGCCCGACGTCGTGGCGCCGGGCGAGCGCATTCTGTCGTGCCGGCACCGGATGCCCAAACACGTACGCGGCGTCCTGGTGGTAGACGACGAGTATGTCGAGATGAGCGGCACCAGCATGGCCGCGCCGCACGTCTCGGGCGCACTCGCCGCGTTTCTGTCGGTCCGGCGGGAATTCATCGGCGAAGCCGATCGCGTGAAGCAGCACCTGATGCGCAACTGCACCGACCTGAGCCGCGACCGGTTTCAGCAGGGCGCGGGGCTGCCGAACCTCGTGAAGATGCTGGTGAACATCTAGCGACAACGAGGAACGCACGAACATCACGAAATCACGAAAATCACGAAACCGGAGTTGGATTCGATTTCGTGGTTTCGTGCTTTCATATTATTCGTGGCGTGTGTTGTTTGGTCGCGTTTCAGATCAGCTCGTACGTCGACGTGAGCGCGATCGCGGTGTGGAGCGTGCGATAGAGCGGGCAGCGCATCGCGTACATCCCGTGGACGCGCTCGACCGTCTCGCGCGCGTCCTCAGGCGCGGCGAGCTTCAGCGTCACGTGAATCCGGCGGATGACGAGCACGCCCTCTTCCGTTTCGACCTCGCCGGTCACGTCGGCGGTCAGCTTTCCGCCGCTCGCGTCGATCTTGCGCGCCTCCAGCGCGCCGCCAAAGGTGCCGAGCATTCAACCGGCGGCCGCGGCGACGACGTAGTCGAGCGTGGCGGCGTGCGACTCGGTCAGCGCAGCGGGATCGACTTTGTAATGCTGCGCGATCGCGCCGTGGACGCTGAAGACCACCGGCTGCGACTCGCCCGGCAATCGCGCAATCCGCAGCGGTCCTGTGATCCGTTCGATGTGGACGTTCGATGTGTAGACGACCCCTGACATGAGCAGATGGTAGCGCCTGAAGGCGTGGCTCGACCAGAGACGCTGCTCGCGGCGGCTGCCGGACGTTTTTGTGCCGGTTCGCCGTGCGTCCTACACGGTTGTCGGAGGATCGGCGTTTCGACGTCGTGAATGCCTCGCGGACGCGCGGCGTCAGGCTCGAACAGTGCTCTGGCCTTCGTCTTGCTTCTGGCGACGCCATGTCGCAAAAAGTTTCGAAGCATTTTCTCTTTGCATCCGATTTCGATCAGACGCTCAGCTTCAACGATTCAGGCCAGATCCTGAGCGATGTCATCGGCGTCTCGCATTTCCGCGACAAAGTCGACGGGCTCGCCGCCAGCAATCTCGTTCAGCAGGGCGGAGAGCTCGCGTACTTGATCCGGCACGATCCCGAGTTCCGCGCGCTTCGACGGGAGCATTTGATTGAGGCGGGGCGCCGCGTGCGGCTCCGCAGCGACATTCCGGCGCTCGTCGACTTCCTCGATCGCGGTCTCGATGGATACCGCTTCTCCTTTTTCGTCATTTCGGCGGCGCCGAAAGAGCTGATCGAATCGGCGCTCGCCGGCGCGGTCGCGGCCGACCAGATCTTCGGCACTGAATTCGATTACGACGTCGAGTCGGGCGAGGTCCGGTCGATCCGCCGTGTGCCGGCCGGGTACGGCAAGGTCGCCGTGGTCGAGGAGCTGGAGCGGCGGCTCGGGATAGGACCCGACAGGACGATTTACGTCGGCGACGGCAGCTCGGACGTGCACGTGATGCTGCACGTGAACAATCGCGACGGGTTCACGATTGCCGTGTCGGAGAACAGGATGCTCGCCAGAATTGCGACGAGCACGGTGCTGAGCGACAACGCGCTCTCGGTCCTGGTGCCGATTCTCGAGCAGATCGTCGGCTGGCGCTCACCGGACATTCGGGGCCTGTTCGAATCGTATCGGCTGACGGTGCACGACTGGGAGAAGGCGCGGACCGATCGCGTGACGATTCGCGCTTCGTCGCTCGTCGCAGGTGACGCCATCGCCTGACGAAGAATCCGCCGGCGGTTCTTCTGGCGCGGCTACGATAGAGAAGTGTTCACTCTGGGTGTCCTGCTGTGCTGGAGCCTCGTGCTGATTCAGCACGGCGTCGCGCCCGGTTCGCAGCGACAGAGGGACGTGTAGAACGACACACCGCGAGGAGGTTCTGGATGGTTCGTGACTACCAACGTGTCGCGCGTCAAACCGTGATCATCGCGACATCCGTCGTGTGGCTCGGCGTCGGCCATCCGCACGGTCAGGGAAGAAGCGCCGCGGTGCTCGGTGTTCCGAGCGGCGATGTTCAGGTCTACAAGCAGCCCGGATGCGGATGCTGCGAGCTGTGGGCGCGGCACATGCGCGCTGCAGGATTTCGTGTCGCCGTCGAGGAAGCAGCGGACGTCGAGGGGATGAAACGCCGCCACGCCATCCCCATCAATCTTCGTTCGTGTCACACGAGCGTCGTCGGCGCGTCTCGCGTCTATCGCTTAGAGGGACATGTGCCGGCCAACATCGTTCGCCGGCTGTTGTCCGAGAAGCCGGCGGTGGCCGGCATCGCGGTGCCCGGCATGCCGATCGGATCGCCGGGCATGGAAAGCGGCAGCCGCCGCGACCCGTACGACGTCATCGCGTTCGACGCGGACGGCCGCCAGCGCGTGTTCACGTCGGTCAACAAGTAAACATACAAAAGGCCGGAGCGCGTGAGAGAGCCGCTCGAAGGTGCGAATGGGACCCGTTGGTTCGAGGTTCTCGCGCACGATCTGCGCTTCGGTGCTCGCACGTTGCGGAAAGCTCCCGCGGTCACCGGAGCCGCGGTTCTCACGCTGGCGCTCGGCGTCGGTTTTAACACCGCGATCTTCAGCGTCGTGGAATCAATCCTGCTGAATCAGCTGCCGTACCGAGATCCAGCGGCGATCGTCACGCTGACCCAGATCGACTCGACACACTCGGCCGCCGCCGGCGTGGGTGAGTGGACGGTGAACGAGTGGAGGAGGCGCAGCCGGTCGCTGGAAACGATCTCGACATACAACGATGCTCAACTGATGCTCACCGGGAGCGGCGATGCGGACGTCCTGCGCGGAATGCGTGTCAGTGCCGAGTTCTTCGACACGCTCGGCGTGAAGATGCTGCTTGGTCGCGCCTTCGTGCCGGAGGACGATCGCTCGCCGCGCGCGAACGTGATCATTCTCAGTCATGAGCTCTGGTCCCGTCGCTTCGGCGCCGATCCGTCCATCGTCGGTCGTCTGCTCCAGCTGAACGCCGCACCGTACCGCGTTATCGGGGTATTGCCGGCCGATTTCCACCCGCTCCGCATGTCCAATCCGGCGGAGACGCCGCAGTTTTTCAGTCCGGCCGGGTACGACGAGGGGGAGGCCACGCTGTGCCGCACCTGCTACGGCGCCACAGTGATTGCACGTCTGAAACCGTCGATGACCGTCGGTGCGGCGAGTGCGGAGCTTCAAGCGGTCATGCACGCAATCGCGCGCGAGTATCCGTCTGATTACGCACCTGACACGTCCGTACGCGTAGCGCCGTTGCGGGACGAACTGATCGGGTCGGTTCGGATGGCGCTCTGGGTTCTGTTCGGCGCCGTCGCGCTCGTGCTGCTGATGGCATGCGCGAACGTCGCCAGCTTCCAGCTCGCCCGTGCGACCGCGCGGACGAAGGAGTTCGCGCTGCGGGCTGCGCTTGGTGGCGGCCGTTCAAGGCTGATCAGACAGTTGCTGACAGAGAATCTCCTGCTGGCTGTCGTCGGCGGCGCCGCCGGTGTGTTGGTGGGATCGCTCGGCACGGCGGCGATCGTCTCGTTCGCACCGCGAGAGCTGCCGCGGCTCGACGAGATTCACATGGACGGCCGCGTTCTGCTGTTCGCCCTTTCCATCAGTCTGCTGACCGGACTGGCCTTCGGCACGATGCCCGCGTGGTCCGCGTCGCGCGTCGACGTCAACGAGGCGTTGAAGCGCAGCGGAGGCGTGGCCGGTCGATCGTCGGGCAGCCGCCGTCGCCACGCACTGGTGGTGATCGACCTCGCATTGGCGTTCGCGCTCGTCGTGGCAACCGGTCTGTTGGGCAGGAGCTTTCAGAATCTCACCACACTCGATGCCGGCTTCAATCCTCATGATGTTCTCACCCTCACGCCCGCAATTGGCCCGAGCAGCCGGTTGGCGACGGCGGACGGCCGGCTCGAGCACAACCGACAGATCATCGAGAAAGTTCGGATCGTTCCGGGCGTCACGGCCGTGGGCATGGTCAGTAACGTTCCGCTGAGTCACTCCGAGCCGATGAAGGTGCGCATCGACGGGCAATCGTTTCTCAGCGACGCCGAGGCGCCGACGGCAGACGTCTTCTGGGTCGCGGGCGACTACTTCCGCGCGCTCGCGATTCCACTGAGGCGGGGACGGTTTCTGACCGATCGCGACGGCCGCGATGCGCCGCTTTCAGTGCTGGTCAGTGAATCGTTCGCCCGAATCCGGTTCCCGGGCACGGATCCGATCGGCCGTCGAATCCAACTCGGACCGCAGCAGGAGCGTGGACCCTGGTCCGTGATTGTCGGGATCGTCGGCGACGTCCGGTACGACCGGCTGGATCGCGAGCCGGGCCAGGCGGCGTATCAGCCTCAGGCCATGAATCCGTTCCATTACGCGCGCCTCGTCGCCCGCACGGCCGGCGATCCGTGGCGCTTCGAGCATGCGATCCGTGCGGCGATCCGTGAGGTCGATTCGGCCCAGGCCGTGTTTCATGTGCAGCCGATGGACGACTACGTGGCCTCATCGCTGGCGGATCGCAGCTTCGCGTTGGCGCTGATTGCGCTGTTCGGCGTCCTGGCACTGCTGCTGTCATCGGTCGGTATCTACGGCGTCGTTTCGTATGCAGTGGTGCAACGGACGGCGGAGCTCGGCGTGCGCGCGGCCCTGGGCGCGAGCCGAACGAATCTGTTCGCGCTGATTCTGCGCCAGGCACTGGCGGTGACCGGAGTGGGCTTGGCTCTTGGGCTGCTGATCGCGATCGTCGTTGCGCGAGTGCTCGCCAGCTTCCTGTTCGGCGTGGAGCCCTTCGACCCGAAGACACTTGCTGCAACTGCGGGTCTTCTTGCGTTCGTGGCAGCGCTCGCGTCCTATCTGCCAGCGAGGGCCGCGACGCGGATCGATCCACAAGAGGCCCTAAGAGCTGAATGAGATCGCGGTGATCGTCGTTATCGTTTCTGTTTGGCCGCCGCCGTCGCGGTCGTCTTCGTCGTGTCCAGCGCGCGGCTGTCGATCGTGATTCTCGCCTGCGGGGCGTACATCTCGTCCCAGCTCTGCTCCGACCAGAAGACTTCCTTCTCCGGCGCGGGGTTGTACCGGTTCTTCGCGCTGTTGTCGAACAGCGTGACGACGGTCACCTTGCTGCCCGCCGGGATCGCCTTCGGCGACTCGAGCTCGTAGTACACCTGCCAGTTGAAGTCGTACTTCGGGACGTCGAGCAGTACTTCCTCGCGGCCGTCGGGCCACGTCAGCGTGTATTTCATGCTCTTGCCGCGCAGGTGCAGATGCGGCGTGAGGCCGTACAACGTGATCGGCTCGCGGATCGTATGAACGCTGACGACCTTCCAGTTTTCTGCGTACGGCGGAATGTTCGGCAGGTTGACGCCGCCTTCGTCTCTCGTCTGACCCTCGCGCCACCGCGGCGCGTACTCTTTGCCTTCGACGATGTACGCCGTCGGGCCGGCGGTGCTGAAGCTGTGATAAATCTGATGACCGACGTCCTGTCCCGGCTTCGCCAGATACAAGCCAAGCCTGGTTCGATCCGTCTGCGGCGCGCCGTTCGGTTGATAGTGCATGTAGAAGTCGATGTACGAGCCCGCCTTGATCAACTGGCCGGCGTCGCCCTGGTACTCTTCGTAGCCGCGTCCCGGCACATACGACAGCAGCTTCTGGATTTCTTCCGTGGTCGATCCGCCGTTCGCGCGCGCTACTTGATTGCGTCCCATCGGCTTGCCGTCGGCGTTGAGGATCCGGCCGTCCACCAGCTTCGCGCCGTCGGGCAGCCGGTCGATCACGTAGAGGCCCGCGTGATGGACGACGCCCGCCGTGCCGGGCCGCACTTCGATGCGCTTCACGTACACGTCGGTCTTGAAGGGCGACTTCGTGAAGAAATCGATGACCGGCACTTCGCCTTCGGCTGGAATCTGGAAATCCACCGGCATCTCGATGACGACGTCCGGTTCACCGCGCGACCACCCGGTCGCGAATGACGGGACGCGCGGCAGATCGGCGTCGCGTCCTTTCGGCGCGCCCGCGTCGACCCATCGCGTGATGGTTTCGATCTGGTCCGCGGTCAGGCTGCGATCGTCCCTGAACTTGCCGAAGCGCGGATCGGCGCCCCACGGCGGCATCTCGCGGCTCGCGACCTTCAGCCGAATCGACTTCGCCCACGGCCGGACATCCTCGTAGTTGATGAGCGACATCGGCGCGACTTCGCCAGGGCGATGACAGCCGACGCAACTGTTATAGAGGATAGGGGCGACATCTTTCGTGAATGTCGGCGCAGCCGGGGCCGCAAGGGCAGCGGCCGGAGTCACGGCAACCGCGAGGGCGAAGCCGGCAAGACGCTTCATAAACCCTGCCTTTCAGCCGGTGATTATACGCCCGAGGAAGTCGGAGTGAAGTCCGACTGAACTCCGACTTCACTCCGACTCGAGTCGGAGTGAAGTCAGACTGAAGTCAGACTCTTAATAATCCGTGACAATCAGGGTTTCTACTGAACTCCGACAGAACTCCGACTCCACTCCGACTCGAGTCGGAGTGAAGCCAGACTGAAGTCAGACTCTTAATATTTGATGACAGTCAGGGTTTCGCGACGGCGGTCCGAACGGTCGATCTGCCGTCGCTCGTCTCGGTCCAGGCCAGCAGGACTTCGTCGCCGTGACGCGCGAGGCGCGGGAAGCCGCTCGCGCGCCCGGCGCCGCCGGTGACGGTCTGGGCCGGGCCGCGCACGCCCGATGAATCGATCCGCCGGATCTGCAGTTGCGACCGCTGGTTCGCGACTTCGATCCACGATGCGACCGCCGATCCATCGTCGCCGATCGCGACGCCGACGCGGCCCTGCGATGCCGCTTCGTCGAGCCGGATCGGCGCGCCGAAGGTTGCGCCGGCATCGCTCGAAAACGCGGCGAACGCGCGTCCCTGATCGTCTTTGGCCGTCATCCACGCGACGGCGACCTGACGTCCGCGCGCGCTGATCGCCGGTCCGTTGATGGGGCACGCGTCGATCTGCCAGCCATCGGCATGCACCGTCTGCGACGGCGTCCATTTGTTGTTGACGAGCCGCGCGACCGAGATGTCGCGCACTTCGTCCTTGCTGCGATCGCGGAACGCGGCAATCGGACCCTCCGCGGTGATGGCGATCGCCGTGGGGCAGCAGTCGCACACGCGATCGTCGACGGCCGTCTCGTTCGTTTCCTTGCCGTCGCGATCGAACGTCGCGGCGCGCAGGCTCATGTTGTCTTTGTGCTTGTCCGGGTCGGGATCGACCTCGCGGCCGTCGAGCCAGACCAATCCGAGGCCGCGGTCCGGCGTCTGGAACAACGACACGAAGCCGTGCTGCGACTTCGTCCCATCGTGATGCGGGCTCGTCGGCGCGCTCCACGTCCGCCCTTCGTCTGTCGAGAACGCGAGCCGCACGTCGTACGCTTCGAGATGTTCATCGGTCGTCTGCAGCCATTGGGCCACGAGCGTCCCGTCCTCCAGCCTGAGCACTGACGGCACGTCGGCCTGGTTCGTGAACCAGTCGTCGCCCGACGTGGCGGTGCGCGGCTCGGACCATCCGGACGGCGTCCGCTCGGCGAACTTCAGCACCGACGTTCGCCCCTGCGTTTCGATCCAGCTCACGAGCGCGCGATCGCCGTTGACGGTCAGTTGCGGCGCGAGACTCGGTTCCGCGGCGCCCAGCGCCAGCGGCGTGATGACGAGCGCGTCGTTCACGTTCCGCCGCGGATGCGAGGAGCACGCGACTGCGCCGGCGACGAGCAGGGCCACGCAAACACGAACACACGAAACGGGGGAATGTGGCTGCATCAGAAGCTCAAGCTGAGACTGAAGCGCGCGGTCCGCGGCACCGCGGGATGCGAGTGAATGTCGTTCACCCCATCGAGCGGCTCGCCTGGCAGGCGCGACGCGAAATAGTAGTCGATGTCGCCGACCGCGTCATCGAAAAGGTTGAACAGTTCGACGGACGCGCGGATCTTTCTGCCGATCAGGAAGTTGATGTCGGAGTAGCCCTGACTGTGCGCGTGCGTCGGCATGTTCACCGGCGTGCCGGCGACCGTCATCGCGAAGTCGCTGCCGTGATCGAGGTTGAAGCCGCGCAGGAAGTACTGGTTCGCTTTGCCCTCGCCGCTGTGCTGCGTGATGATCACGCCCGGCACCGTTTCGAGGACTTCGCCCTGCCGCATGATCGGCCGCAGGTCGAGCTGGCGCGCCGTAATCGCGCCCTGGCTCGCCGACTGCGCGACGCCGACGAGATTCTCCGCGGGATTCTCGACGTCCGCGAGGTTGGCGAACGTACGCTTGCCGGTCACGGTCACTTCGGCGTTCAGCGACAGATGCAGTGACACATCGATTCGCGAGACGCCGCTGTCGACCCGTACGTCGCGCGGCGTCAGCGACGCGAAATTGATCAACGTGAACGACAATTGACAGGTTCCGGCTGCGACGTTCTCGAACGCGTAGTCGCCGGTGGCTGACGTGACCGTGTCGCGCGGCGGACCGCCGGGCGATCGCAGCTCGACCGTGACGCCCGGCAGCGCGCCACCGGTTTCATCCGTCACGCGGCCCGCGATGCGTCCGGTTGATTGCCCACTCGACGGCGACGCCGGTGTGAGCGCGAGGACAGTTCCGAGTCTGAGGATGTGAGCGCCATGAACCATGGATTCGACATGGTATCTTCTCAACGCACTGATATAGTAGTCCGCTAAAAAGATCTAAGGATTTGGAGGAACTATGAATCGGCGCGCCTTCATCGCCACGAGCACGGTCGGTGCTGCGGGTCTGTTGCTCGACTGGTCCGATGCGTGGGCGCAAGTACCGAAAGGCGCGCCGGGCGCGACGGTGTCGACCACTGCAGGCAAAGTGCGCGGACTCCTGATCGACAAGAAGATTCACGCGTTTCGCGGCGTGCCGTATGGCGCGCCGACCGCGGGCGCGCGCCGATTCCTGCCGCCGGTGAAGCCGCAGCCGTGGACCGGCGTGCGCGACGCGTTCGACCTCGGCCTCCGCTCGCCCCTCATCGATTCCAATCTCGTGCCCGAGTGGGGTCCGCTCAACCTGCGCGAGCCGATGGGCGAGGACTGCCTGAATCTCAACGTCTGGACGCCGGGCGTGAGCGGCGGCAAGCGCCCCGTGATGGTCTGGCTCCATGGCGGCGGTTACTCCGCCGGCTCGCCCGGCATGATCGCGTACGACGGCGCCAATCTCGCGCGCAAACACGACGTCGTGGTCGTCGGCATCACGCATCGGCTGAACGCGTTCGGGTTCATGTATCTCGTGGAGCTCGGCGGCGAGAAATTCGCGGAGGCGAGCAACGCCGGGATGCGCGACATCATCGCGGGCCTCGAGTGGATTCGCGACAACATCGCCGGCTTCGGCGGCGATCCAGGCAACGTGACGATCTTCGGTCAGTCGGGCGGCGCCGGGAAGGTGAGCACGCTGCTCGGCATGCCGGCGGCGCAGGGACTGTTCCACAAAGCGATCGCGCAAAGCGGATCGGCGGTCGTGAGCCTACCGGCGAGCGCGGCGACGCAGAGCGCCGAAGCGTTCATGGCGCGCCTTGGATTGAAAGGGAATCAGGTCGACGAGCTGCAGAAGCTGCCGATGGAGCAGTTGCTCGGCGCGCTGCAACCGCGAGCCGGTGGCAGTGAAGCCGGCCGTGGCGCGCGAGGCGGCGGCCGTAATGCGGGCGGAGGCGGTTTTGCGGCCTCCCCCGTGGTCGACGGCAAGTCGCTGCCGCGCGACGTGTTCAATCCGGATGCGACGACGCTGTCAGCGAACGTGCCGCTGCTGATCGGATCAACGGAAACCGAAGTGACCTGGAACGTGAACACCGACTACACGCCGCCGGCCGATGACGCCGCGCTGCGCGAGCGCATCAAGCGAACGCTGCGCGCCGACGAGGCGCAGGTCGACAAGGTGATGGCGATCTATCGAAAGGGACGTCCGAAGGCGAGCAATCTCGATCTCGCGCTGATCATCGAGACCGATGCGTCGCAGTTCCGGAGCGGCACCGACACCGAAGCCGAGCGCAAAGCGGCGCTCGGCAAGGCGCCGGTCTACATGTACCGCTTCCAGTGGTATTCGCCGGTCAGCGGCGGACGGCTGCGCGCGATGCACTGCATGGACATCCCGTTCGTCTTCGAGAACGTCGACCTGTGCAAGACGGTCGTCGGCGACGGCCAGGATCGCTACGCACTCGCCGACAAGATGAGCGCCGCGTGGGTGGCGTTCGCGCGAAGCGGCAACCCGAATCACAAGGGCCTGCCGAACTGGGATCCGTTCACAGCCGACAAGCGCGCGACGATGATCTTCAACAACGAATGCCGCGCCGTGAACGATCCGTATCGCGACGAGCGATCGGCCGTTGCAGCGGCACAGCCCGGACGTCGAACGACGGAAGGCTGAGCGGCCTCAGGCAGCAGCGCCTGCGGCCATGCCGCGCGGTCTGCCGCGCGGCATCAGCGACAGCTCGCGGCGGGGGTGCCCGCCTCCGCCAAGGCTACGGCGGGTCCGCCGTAGCTCGCGGGAATAGAGGCGAGCGGAGGCGGAGGGCCCCCGCCGCCAGTGGAAAAATGTTGGCGAGTAAATCGCCAGTGGAAAAAGTTGGCGAGTAAACAATGAAGGACTTCTCCGAAACCTCCAGTCTCGCCGCTGAAGCGTACAACGTCGTCCGTCAACGGATCCTCCGCGGCGAGCTGGGATTGGGTCAACCGATTTCGCGGCGCAAGCTGGCGGCCGAACTGGGCATGAGCTTTCTCCCGGTGTCGGAAGCGCTGCTGCGGCTCGAGGTCGAAGGTCTGCTCGAGAGCCGGCCGCGCGCCGGCACGCGGGTCCGCATTCCCACGCGCGAGGACGTCCGCGGTCATTTCGTCGTCCGCGAGGCGCTCGAAGTCCAGGCGGCGATCCTGTTCGCAAAGGTGGCGACCGCCACCGAGAAGCGCGAGCTGAAGAAGCTGGCGGCGCGCGTCGACGGCCTGGCCGTCCGGCCGGACCGCACGCTCTACACCGTCCTGCACCACAAGCTGCACCGCCGCATCGGTGAATGCACGCGCTGCCCGATGCTGAGCGACGTGATCGAGAAAACGCACGCGCTCGCGTCGATCTGGTTCAGCCTCCTGCGGCAGGCGGCGCCGACCGATCCGCCGCGGCGCCATCAGGAGCTCCTCGAAGCGCTGTCGAAAGGGCGGCCCGAAGTCGCCGCCGCGGCCATGCGCGAACACATCGCGGTCGGCCTCGACCGCACGCTGGAGGTGCTGCAGCCGTACTTCAAGATTCGCAAACGCACCGGCCAAACATTTTTCCGGAGCGAGAAGAAACGCCAACTCCAAGGAATTGTTCCGCCCTCCGATGCCCGCCTCCGCTCGCCAAACATCAGAGCGAGCTTCGGCGAGGCTCGCCGAAGCGCCGGCGGCGCGAAGGCGGCGGCCGATGTGCGATATCAGAACGTTTGATTGGCCTCAGACCGCCGGATATACTCCGCGTCGCTCAGGAGGACCTGCATGATACGCGTGGTGCGCCGGTTTCGCGGTGGCGTGTGCCTTCTTGTCCTGATACTTCTTTCCACGAGCGCGATCGTCTTCGCGCAAGCCGGCGCGACCGCGCAAATCTCGGGAATGGTGAGAGACACGAGCGGCGGCGTCCTGCCCGGCGCGGATGTCATCGCAACGCAGACCGACACCGGGTTCAAGAGGAATGTCCTGACCGACGCGACGGGAACGTACACGATCCCGAGTCTGCCGATCGGGCCGTACCGGGTCGAGGTGAACCTTCAGGGATTCAAGACCTACTCGCGGACCGGCGTCGTGCTGCAGGTGAACGACAATGCCGTGATCAACATCGAGCTGTCGCTGGGCGCGGTCGAAGAGACGGTGCTCGTGTCGGCGGAATCGCCGCTGATCGAAACGCGCAACATGGGCGTCGGTCAGGTGATGGACAACAGGCGCATCCTCGAGCTGCCGCTGAACGGAAGGAATCCCGCAGACCTGGTGCAGTATCTGCCGGCCGTCGTGCCGCAGCCGCAGTTGAATGCGACGAGCCGCAGCTTCGGCGGGACGCAGGGCGGCCTCGCCTTCGCGATTGCCGGCGGTCAGTCGTACGGCGTGGCCTACCTCCTCGACGGCGCCACGCACAACAATCCGTACGACAACCTCAACCTCCCGCTGCCGTTCCCCGACGCGCTGCAGGAGTTCAAGGTCGAGACGAGCGCCCTGACGGCGCAGAACGGCATGCACTCGGGCGCCGCGGTCAACGCCGTCACGAAGTCGGGCACCAACACGATTCACGGCGACCTCTTCGAGTTCCTGCGGCATCACCGCGTCAATGCGACGAACCCGTTCAACGCGAAGAATCCCGACGGCACCAGGAAAGACGACGGGTTGAAGCGCAATCAGTACGGCGGCACGGTCGGCGGGCCGATCAGGATCGACCGCATCTTCTACTTCGCCGGCTATCAAGGAACGAACACGCGTCAGCTTCCGAGCGACAACCGCGCCTTCGTGCCGACGGCGGCGATGCTCACCGGCGATTTCACCGCGTTCGCGTCGCCGGCGTGCAACGCCGGCCGCCAGATCACGCTCGCGAGTCCGTTCTCCAGCAACCGCGTCGATCCCGCGCTCTTCAGCAAGGCCGCGCTGGCCGTTGCCGCGAAGCTGCCGAAAGCGGACGACGCGTGCGGCCTCGTGCAGTACACGCTGCCGACGAACACGGATGAAGCGCAGTACGTCGGCAAAGTCGACTACCAGGTCGGATCGAAGCAGTCGTACTTCGGCCGGTACATCAGCACGAGCTTCTTTCAGCTCCCCCCGTACGAAACGTCGGGCGGCAATCTCCTCACCACGCGGCAGGGCGGCCGGGACAACCTGGCGCAGTCGGTGACCGGCGGCCACAACTACGTGCTGAGCTCGAGCGCCGTCAATTCGTTCCGTGCCGCGTTCAACCGGACGTCGATTCACCGGACGAACTCCAATTTCTTCGGCGCCGCAGATGTCGGCATCAACATCTACGACTACATGCCGCAGTACCTCCTGCTGAACGTGACGCCGAACGGCTTTCAAATCGGCGGCGGCACCGAAAACGAGGCGCGGTTCAGGACGAACACGTATCAGTTCAGCGACGACCTGACGCTGATTCGCGGCTCGCACCAGTTCGTCGTCGGCGGCAACTGGGCGCACTGGAACTCGTTCTCGACGGCCAACGTGAGATCGCCCGGTCAGTTGAACGTGGGCAATACCGCGACCGGCCTCGCGCTGGGAGATTTTCTGCTCGGTCGATTGTCGGGCCAGATCGGACTGCAGCAGTCGGCGCCAAATTTCCTGATCATGAAGCAGACCTACGTCGGCATCTATGCGCAAGACACCTGGCGCGCCTCGTCGAACCTGACGGTGAACTACGGTCTGCGGTGGGAGCCGTTCTTCCCGCAGCAGATCACGAACAATGCGGTCTACAACTTCGACTTCACCCGTTTCCAGCAGGGTGTGAAGAGCAGCGTCTACAAAAATGCGCCGGCCGGTCTCCACTATCCGGGCGATCCGGACTTCCCGACGCAGGCCGGACAGCACAAGGTGTGGAGCAATCTCGGACCGCGCGTCGGCGTCGCGTGGGATCCGACCGGATCGACGAAGACGGCGGTGCGCGCCTCGTACGGCCGATCGTTCGATTTCGTGAACGCGCAGTTCCACTTGAACACGTCGAACGCGCCGCCGTGGGGCGACGAGATTCGCATCGTGAATCCGGCCGGCGGTCTGGACAATCCGTTCCAGGGCTCGGGGCAGGCCAATATTTTCCCGACGCCGACCGCGAGCCCCGACGTGCCGTTCACGCTCTTCGGGCCGTACCTCAGCTTGAACTACGACATGACAACGCCGTACGTCGACTTGTGGAACGTGACGGTCGAGCGGCAGCTCGCGACCAACTGGGTCGTCTCCGCCGGCTACGTCGGGAGCCACACGTCGAACATCCTGGAATCGACGCCGCTGAACAATCCGTCCGCGTCGGTGACGGTTGCGAGAGATCTGGCGGGCAACGTCATCGCCACGTGCAATCCGACCGCGGCGAATTTCCAGACCTGCATGACGGGCAACCAGAATCAGCGGCGGCCGTTCTACCTCGCGAATCCGGCGCAGGGTCAGTACTACGGCAACGTCGACGCGTACGTGACCAACGGGACGCAGCGCTACAACGGCATGCTGCTGTCGATCGCGCGCCGCGCCGGCCGCGGCACATCAGTGAGCGCCAACTACACGCTGTCGCACTGCTACGGATCGCCGGACGGCTTTGGCGGTGGGACGGCGAACCTCGCGAGCGGCTACAACGATCCGAACGATCCGCATTTCGACGACGGGAACTGCACGTCGGATCGCCGCCACGTATTCGTGCTCACCGCCGGGATCGAGTCGCCGCGGTTCGAGGGCTCCAGTCCGGCGCTTCGAGCCGCTGCGTCCGGCTGGCGCCTCGTCGGGAGCTTCCGCGCGTTGTCGGGTCCGTACCTCAACATCGTTCCGGGATCGGATCGCGCGCTCAACAGCCAGGCGGGAACGCAGCGCGTGAATCAGGTGCTCGACGATCCGTACGGCGACAACAGCTTCAATCCGGCGAACGGCGGCAGGATTTTCCTGAACCCGGCGGCGTTCGCGCAGCCGGCGCTCGGCACGTTGCAGCGCAACAGCATCAAAGGTATCGGCTACAAGAACGTCGACATGTCGTTGTCGCGATTGTTCCGGCTGACCACCACGCGGACGATCGAGGTCCGCGTCGAGGCGTTCAACGCGTTCAACTGGTTTGGATGGGGCGCGCCGTCGGCGACCTTGCAGGGGCAGCCGAACCAAACGCTGTCGGGTGCGACATTCGGTCAGATTACGGCCGCGGGCGATCCGCGCTTCCTGCAGTTCGGGATCAAGTTCGGGTTCTGAGAGAGCAGACCTATGCAATTGATGCCAGGCAACCGCGAAGAATCGAAACTCTCCACCACGGAGGACACAGAGGACAAGAGGTCAAATCTACAGGACAACGTGTTTTTCCTCCGTGTCCTCTGTGGTGGCGAGTCTGTGGTCTTTGCAGTCTTCGCGGTCTTTGCGTTCCTCGTCGTGGGTGTGTCGACGCGCGCGCAGCAGTATCCTGCCGATGAAGAGGTGAACACCCAGGCGACGGGCGTCGATCTCTCGGGCGAGTGGACGCCCGTTCGCGAAGAAGACAACACCGGCAACACGGAGCTCGGCGACTGGGTCGGGATTCCGATGAACGAGCCGGCGCGCTTGCGCGCGATGGCGTGGGTCGCGTCGATCCAGACGCTGCCCGAATGGCAGTGCCGGCCCCACGCCGTGTCGTACATCTCGCGCGGGCCGTCGCAGCTCCGCATCTCAAAGGAAGTGGATCCGATCTCGCGGCAGGTCACGGCGTGGCACATGGAGTGGCTGCGCTCGATCGACAAGGCGGTCTACATGGACCGCCGGCCGCATCCGTCCGAGAACGCGCCGCATACGTGGGGCGGCTTCTCGACGGGTCAGTGGATCGGCGACATGCTCAAGATCGAGACGACGCATATAAAAGAGGAGTACCTGAAGCGGGATGGCGTGTTCCACAGCGATCGCATCAGGGTGAATCAGTACCTGATTCGCCGCGGCAACTACCTCACGTACATCCTCGTGGAGCACGATCCGGTGTATCTGACCGAGCCGCTGATTCGGAGCACCGAGTATCAGCTCGACTCGCACCAGAACATCCCGCCGTACCCGTGCAACGTCGTCGAAGAAGTCGATCGGCCGAAGGGGGTCGTCCCGCACAACATGCCGGGGACGCAGCAATACGTGGATGACGTCAAGGACTTCGCGAACCGCTACAACATCCCCTGGGACGTGATCACGGCGGGCGCCGAGACGATGTATCCCGAGATTCAGGCGAGGATCGCCGCCGGCCGCGCGAAGGCGAGCAGGTAGCGCAGCTTTTTATGGTGCGTTGCAGAGTTACGGCTGAACGTAACCACCACGGTGGACACGGAGGACACAGAGGTCCACGTTCTGGAAAAACGGGATCGTTCCTCCGTGTCCTCCGCGGTGGAGTGCCTTATATGAAAAAAATCGTCGTGGTCTGTGGCGGCCTTGCGATGTTCGTCATCGTGCCGCTGGTCGCCCAGCAGAACCGCGCGCCATCCGACGATCTCGAAATCCTCCCGGTCCACGGCAGCATCTACATGCTGGCGGGTGCGGGCGCCAACATCAGCGTGTCGGCGGGGAAGGACGGCGTGCTGCTCGTCGACACCGGCATGGAGCAGAACGCCGACAAGGTACTCGCCGCGGTGCAGCGGCTGCAGCGCCAGCTTCAGGTGAAGGAGCCGGCCGTCGACCTGCGCTGGGGCGCAGAAACACGCGGAACGCTCCAGAATTCGCTCAACCCGTACGGTCCGACCAAGCCGGTTCGCTACATTATTAATACGCACGCCCACGCCGACCACACCGGCGGCAACCTCAAGCTGGCGAAATCGGGCCGGACGTTCACCGGCGGCAACGTCTCCGGCGACATCGCCGACGCCGGCCAGGGCGCCGCGATTCTCGCGTACGAAAACGTCTTGAACCGGATGAGCGCCCCCACCGGATCGCAGGCGCCCTCGCCGGAGGGTGCGTGGCCGACCGACACCTTCCATCAGGAGTCGATGAAGCTGAGTCACTTCTTCAACGGCGACGGCGTGCAGATCATCCACATCGCGGATGCGCATACGGACGGCGACAGCCTCGTCTACTTCCGCGGCTCGGACGTCGTCTCCGCAGGCGATCTGTTCCTGATGACGACGTATCCGATCATCGATCTCGAGCGAGGCGGCACGATCAACGGCGTCATCGACGGCCTGAACAGAATCCTCGACATCGTCATCCCGGAGTTCCGGATGGAAGGCGGCACGATGGTCGTGCCGGGCCACGGGCGGTTGAGCGACGGCGGCGACGCCGCGTACTACCGCGACATGGTCACGATCATCCGCGATCGCATCCAGGCGATGATCAAGAAGGGGATGACGCTCGATCAGATCAAGGCGGCGAAGCCGACCGCCGATTACGATCCGCGATGGGCCGCGGCGAGCGGCCCGGCGAGCACCGCGGGATTCATCGAAGCCGCTTACAAGACGCTTCTGCCGAAGCCGGCGCCCGCGAAGACGACGACCGCGACAAAGAAGAAGAGTCAGGGATGAGCCGCGACAATACGACAACGCAGAGATCGCAGAACACGCAGAAAAGACTTGACTCTGCGGGTTCAGCGGTTTCTGCGTTCAATGTCGTGAAGGTATTCTTTGCGGCCTTTGCGTTCTTCTTCGCTGGGGATGTCCTTGACGCTCAACGCGGACGCGGCGGTCAGCCGGCCGGTCCTCCGCCGATTCCGCGCGCGGCGGCGCCCATCGATCTCACCGGCTACTGGGTCGCGCTGATCACAGACGACTGGCGCTGGCGCATGGTGACGCCGCCGAAGGGCGACGTGCTGTATCTGCCGGTGAACGCCGAAGGACGCCGCGTCGCCGAGACCTGGGATCCCGCGAAGGACGAAGCCGCGGGGGAGCAGTGCAAGGGCTACGCGGCGCCGTCGCTGATGCATCTGCCCGGACGCCTTCATGTCAGCTGGCAGAACGACACGACGCTCGTTGTCGAAGCGGACGCCGGCACGCAGACGCGCGTGTTTCACTTCGGCCCGCCTTCGCCGCGAAGCGGCTTCGGCGGGGCCACGCCGGAGCCCTCGGCGCAGGCGGGCGGCGCGGCGCCGCAGGACGCGACGCCGTCGTGGCAGGGCCATTCGATCGCGCAGTGGGAATTCGACGGCCCCGGCCCTGGACGCCGCGGCCGCCCCGCGGCACCGCCCAAGCACGGGTCGCTCAAGGTCGTGACGACGAAGCTCAAGCCGGGGTACTTCCGGAAGAACGGCGTGCCCTACAGCGCGAACGCGGTGCTCACGGAGTACTTCACGACGCTCACCGACGAAGGCGTCGACTATCTGGTCGTGACGAACTTCCTCGAGGACCCGCAGTACCTCGCGCAGCCGTACGTGCGCAGCGTGCAGTTCAAGAAACAGGCGGACTCGAAAGGCTGGAACCCGACCGCTTGCTCCGCACGATGAGGGCGAAAACGGGTGGTGTGTGAAACATGCAGCCACGAAACCACGAAAACACGAAAAAGATCAAAACGTTTTCGTGATTTCGTGCTTTCGTGGTTGCGTTTGAGCTTCAACGCGATAGATAGCCGAGAACTTCTGAATGGCGTACATCTTTCATCAGGATCAATTGCCGCGATTGGTATCCGTGGTGCCGGGGCGCGAGCGGACGTTCTTCGTCAACAAAGAGCTGACGAAGATCGACGACATGCTCGCGGGCGTGATGCGTTACATGCCGGGCGGATCGTCGCCGTACCACTACCACGAGATCTGCGAGCACTTCTACTTCATCATGGAAGGCAAGGGGACGGTCGAGACGCCCGAAGGAATCGAACCGGTCGGTCCCGGCTCGATGGTGTTCATTCCGGCGGAGACACGGCATCGTCTGCGCGCGAATCCGGACAACGAGCTGTTCTATTTCGAGTTCCAGGCGCCCAATCGATTCAAGACGCACATTCTCGACGGCACGCCCGACGAGCTGCGCTGGGAGCGCGTCGACGGCAGCGTGTGGGTGCAGAGCTGATGGCGAACACGTACATCGACAGCAACAGGCTGCCGCGAACAAAGGTCGCCGGCGCCGGCGAGCTGAGCGAAGTGCTGAACGACGAGCTGGCGGGCGCGAAGAACGTCGTCGCGACGCTCCACTGGCTGAATCGCGGCGATCGGCTCGACGCTGGCGCGCCCGACTTCCACCACCTCGTGTATCTGATGGAAGGCGAGGCGACGATCAATCTGAACGGCGCCGATCACCAGGTCGGCAAAGGCGCGGGTGTCTACCTCGGGCCGTCCGAAACCGCATCGATCGCGCACGCCGGCTCAGCGCCGCTCAAGCTTTTTCATCTGACAGTGCCCAAGCTCTAACGCGACCGACGTTCACCTGTGAAAAATGCAACCACGAAACCACGAAACCACGAAAAACGTTGGTTAGTTTTATGGTTTTCGTGTTTTCGTGGTTTCGTGGTTGCATTTCGACCGCGTGTGTCCGCGGTCGTGTTTCGACATGGCTAATCTCGGATACATCGGCCTCGGCGTGATGGGCGGCCGGATGGCGGATCGCCTCATCTCGAAGGGGCATACCGTCACCGGCTACAACCGGACACGTGACAAGGCGAAGTGGCTGGTCGATCGCGGGCTGACGCTCGCCGACTCGCCGCGCGCGGCGGCGGGCGCGGCGGACGTCACGTTCGTGATGGTCGCGAACTCGGCGGCGCTCGACTCGGTGGCCAACGGCCCCGACGGGTTCATCGCCGGCCTCTCGCCCGGCAAGATCGTCGTCGACATGAGCACGGTCAGTCCCGCGCTGAGCCGGACGACGGCCGCGAAAGTGCGTGAGCGCGGGGCCCGCATGGTCGACGCGCCGGTGTCGGGCAGCGTGCTGACGCTCGAACAAGGGAAGCTCTCGATCATGGTCGGCGGCGATCGCGCGACGTTCGACGCGGTGAAGCCGATCCTGGACGATGTCGGGCCGAAGGTGACCTATGTCGGCGGCAACGGCCTCGCCGTGTCGATGAAGATCGCGGCGAACATCAGCGTCGCGGTACAGATGCTCGCGTTCGCCGAAGGCGTGCTGCTGGCCGAGAAGAGCGGCATCGCGCGCGACGTCGCGGTCGACGTGCTGACGCACAGCGCGATCGGGTCGCCGATGCTGCAGTACCGCGGCCCGTTCGTGCTGCAGATGCCGGACCAGGCGTGGTTCAATGTGAACATGATGCAGAAGGACGTCCAGCTCGCGCTCGAGATGGGACGCCAGCTCGACGTGCCGCTGCCGACGGCGGCGGCGACCAACGAATGGCTGACCGCCGCGCGCGCGATGGGTCTGGCGGACAAGGATTACGCGGCGGTGTTCCAGGCCCTGGCCCGCGCGGCAGGAGTGACGGGATGACGGAACGGCTGCTGCGCATGTACCGGCAGATGCTGGCGATCCGGCTGTTCGAGGAGCGCGTCAACGATCTGTATACGCGAGCGCTCATGCCCGGGCTCGCACATTTATATATAGGCGAGGAAGCGGTGGCGGTCGGCGTCTGCGAGGCGCTCCGGCGCGACGACTACATCACCAGCACGCACCGCGGTCACGGACACTGCCTCGCGAAAGGCGCGTCGCCCGACCTGATGTTCGCCGAGCTGCTGGGGAAGAAGGCGGGCTACTGCAAGGGCAAGGGCGGGTCGATGCACATCGCCGATCCCGACACCGGCAACCTCGGCGCGAACGCGATCGTCGGCGGCAGCGCGGCGCTCGCGACCGGCGCGGCGTTCTCGTCGAAGTATCT
>DASYQZ010000077.1:0-10061 GCA_036004865.1 Vicinamibacterales bacterium | reverse complement strand
GCGCTCGCCGACTATCCCGGCTTCCGCCAGGAAGGCTTCGAAATCTCCGCGCTCTTCGACAACCTGCGCGAGAAAGTCGGACAGCAGTCGCGCGGCGGCGTGCCGATCTACGACATTCACGATCTGAAAAAAATCTCGCGGCGCGAGGGCATCCGCATCGCCGTCATCGCCGTGCCGGCCCCCTCCGCCCAACACGTGCTCAACCTCGTCGTCGCGTCGGGGATCAAGGCGGTCCTCAACTTCTCTCCCGGCACGCTGCAGGTGCCCGACGGCGTGAAGCTCAAGAGCGTCGACCTGACGGTTTCTCTTGAAAGCTTGTCGTTCTTTTTGGCGCAGGAAGAACCCGGTGGCCAGTAGAAAGACGGCAGCGCCTGCGGCCATGCCGGGGCCCCCAGCGCGGCAGCCGCGCTGGGGTGGCGTGTCGCGCGGTCTGCCGCGCGGCATCAGCGACAGCGCGCGGCGGGGGTGGCGGGGCCCCGCCGCCAGTGCAAAAAAGTGGGGCCCCGCCGCGAGTGCAAAAAAGAAGACGGGTCACCCGTCGCTGTCACATGTCGACCGGCGCGGACGCGTCAAGATGGTCGACGTCGGCGACAAGCCGGTGACTGCGCGCGAAGCCGTCGCGCGCGGATCGATTGCGATGTCGCGCGAGGCACTGCGCCTGATCCGGACGGGCGGGGTCAAGAAAGGCGATCCGCTGCAGGCGGCGCGGCTCGCCGGCATTCTCGCGGCCAAGCAGACCGCAGCGCTGATTCCGTTGTGCCATCCGCTGCCGCTGTCGAGCGTCGGCGTCGACCTGACGCCGACCACGCGCGGCTACGACATCGAGGCGCGCGTGCGCACGACCGCGCAGACCGGCGTCGAGATGGAAGCGCTCACCGCCGTCGCCGTGGCGGCGCTGACGATCTACGACATGGTCAAGGCCGTCGACAAGGCGATGGTCATCGGCGACATCCGGCTGATGTTCAAGTCGGGCGGCCGCTCCGGCACCTACCGCCGCACATGAACGTGCTCGTCGGCGTCATCAGCCCCGCGGCGATCTGGGTGATGCCGCGGCATTTCGTCGACCAGCTCCGGCAGGATTTCCCGCAGCACACGTTCCTCGAAGCCTGGGATCGCGACACACTCCGGCGTTTGCTGCCGGACGCCGACGTCGCGTTCACACCGTTCGTGGATCGCGATCTGTTCCCGTCGCTGCCGCGGCTGCGGTGGGTGCAGAGTCCCGCCGTTGGCGTCGGCGGCCTGATGTTTCCCGAGCTGCTGGCGAGCGGAGTCGTGATCACGAGCGCGCGCGGCATTCGCGCCCGCTCGATCGCGGAACACGTGCTCGGCGTCACGATCGCGCTCGCGCGCCGGCTGCCGCACGCGATTCGATCGCAGGCCGCGCATCACTGGGCGCAGGACGAGCTCGAAGGAGCCGCATCCGGCGTGCGCATTCTGCACGGCGCGCGCATGGGCATCGTCGGGCTCGGAGCGATCGGCGCCGAGCTCGCGAAGATCGCGGCGCCGTTCGGGTTCAGCATCTCCGCCATCCGCCGGCGGATCGATCAGCCAGTGCCCGACGGCGTCGACGAGGTCTCGACGCCCGATCGTCTGCTGGATCTCGTCGCGAAGAGCGACGTGATTGTGATCGCCGCGCCGCACACGCCGGAGACCAAGCGCCTGATCGGCCGCCGCGAAGTGGATGCCATGAAGCGCGGCGCGTTCCTGATCAATGTCGCGCGCGGCAAGATGATCGATGACGAGGCGGTGATTGAGGCGCTCGGAGACGGGCGCCTCGGCGGCGCCGCGCTGGACGTGTTCACGCAGGAGCCGCTCGAGCCGGCGAGTCCGTACTGGGATCTGCCGAACGTCATCATCACCCCCCACGCCTCGGGATCGATGCAGGACTACTGGACGCCGCTCGTGGCGCTGTTCTCGGAGAATCTCCGCCGTTTCGAATCGGGACACGAACTGGTCAACGTCGTTGATAAGATGGCAGGGTATTAAGCGATGCGACTTCTCGCGGCGTTCGCCGCTCTGATGATGCTGGCGCCACAAGTGCCCAACGGCACGAATCTCCCGGTCTTCGGGTACCAGGTTGTCCGTGCGTATCCGCACGACGCGACCGCGTTCACACAAGGTCTTCAGTACGTCGACGGTATTTTTTACGAAGGAACCGGATTGAACGGGCGCTCGTCGATCCGCAAGGTCAAGCTCGAGACGGGCGAGGTCCTGGAGAAGCGCGACGTGCCGGCGCAGTACTTCGGCGAAGGCATCACGGTGTGGAAATCGGATCTCATCGAGCTGACCTGGCAGTCGCAGGTCGCGTTCGTCTACGACAAGGCGACCCTGCAGCCGCGGCGCACGTTCACCTACGTCGGCGAAGGGTGGGGGCTGACGCACGACGGCGTGAACCTCGTCATGAGCGACGGCACCGATCGCCTGCGCTTCCTCGATCCGGCGACGTTCGTCGAGCGGCGCCGCATCTGGGTGACCGATGGCGATCTGCCGGTCCGGAATCTCAACGAGCTCGAATACGTGAGAGGCGAGATCCTCGCCAATATCTGGCAGACCGACTACATCGCTCGAATCGCGCCGGACGGACACGTTCAGGGATGGATCGATCTCAGCGGCCTGCTGTCGCCGTCCGAGAGCCGGACGGTGCAAGCGAGCGGCGGCGTGCTGAACGGCATCGCATACGACGCCGGAAAGGATCGCCTGTTCGTTACAGGCAAGCTGTGGCCGAAGCTGTTCGAAATCAAGGTCGTCCCGAAACGCTGAACATTTCGAATACGACGCCGGCGTCGCCGCCGGTGCCGTGCTTGCGCACGACGACGTCGCCATCGAGCGGCCTTGAGTACATCGGTGTGTTCGGTTCGCCGCCCTCCCTCGCCGACGTCGTCAGATACACATCCTGAATCAGTCCGGCATCGAGAAGTTGTCCCGCGAGGGTGCGGCCGCCGATGCACGACATCGTCCTGATGCCGAGCGTCCGCAATTGGCGGAACGCGTGGACGAGGTTTCGCGACGAGGCCATGACGACCGGCGTGATCCACGGACGATCCGTGAGCTCGTTCATCATCAGATCGGTGCACGCGGGCACCGTCAGCAGGATCACGCGTAGCTCGGGCAGGTTGAAGATCAAACCGTCGAACTTCATCCCGCGCAGCGTGGCGACGACCTGAATCGGGTGGCGCGGCAGACCGAGCGAGGCGCGGATCGCCACCAGCTCGGGATGCCACGTCGACAACACGAGATTGCCGCCGCGAACGGTCTCGGCGCCCGCCAGCACCGCGTCCGCGGCGACGCGAGAGAGCCCTTCGTACATGAGATGCTTGTCCGCCTCGCCGCCGCCGAGCGCCGCGGGATTCCTGGCGCCGGTGTTCCCGTCGCGCGACTGCACGAACACGAGGCTCGTCGAGGGGAGCTCCGGCGACCGCGGCGGTGACACGTAAAACGGACCGTCGAACAGCGCGCGCGACCAGTCGTTGCCGATTGCGACGAGCCGATCGCCGCCGCGTTCGATGTCGGTCGTGAGCGGATGGATCGACGCCTCTCGCGCCTCGGCTTCCTTTCGCGCCGCATAACGTTCGAAGCGACCCGCCCAATCCTCAATCACCAATCGCCAATCCGCAATAAATCCGCAATCCGCAATCCTCAATCCGCAATGTCAGGTTCTTGTGGGTGGAGGCTCGATGTGGATGATCGCGTCGGCGATCTGCGGGTAGCGCGTCATCAACCGGTCTTTCACCACGTGCGAGAGCGCGTGCGCGTGGACGAGCGGCATCTCCGCCGGCAGCCACACGTGCAGATCGAGGAACACGTGGTCGGCGGATCCGCGCGTGCGGATGTGATGGCAGCCGAGCACTTCGGGTACGCTCCTCACGACCTGCTCGATGTCCGACTCCGCGATCACGATCCGATCGCTCAGAATCCGCGTCGTCGCGCGTGCGATCTGATAGCCGGCGTGGCCGATGAAGCCGGCGACCACGAGCGCCGCGAGCGGATCGAGGATGGGCACACCCAGGCGGGCGCCGACCAGCGCGCCGATCACCGTCAGCGACGTCCACACGTCGCCGCGCGTCTGCATCGCGTCGGCGTACAGCACCTCGCTCGCGAGCCGATCCGCGGCGCGCGACTCGTAGGAGATCACGAACAGATTCACCGCCACCGTCACCAGCATGACGACGAAGCTGGCGACCGTGATCGACGGCGGCGTCGCCGATCGGCCGGACAACTGGTTGAACGCGTTGCGCAGCACTTCGATGACCACGAGGAGGAGGAAGACGTTGACCGCCGCCGCCGCCACCGTTTCGTACTTCCGATGACCGTAGGGATGATCCTCGTCAGGCGGCTGTTCCGCGGCGCGCACGCCCACGAGGCCGACGACGTTCGACGCCGCGTCGGTCAGCGAATGAAAACCGTCGGACAGAATGCTGATCGCGCCGCTCGCGTACCCGAAGAGGATCTTCGCGATCGCAACGATGAGATTCAGCGCAAGAACTTTGAGGAGGATGCTGGCAACGGCGGCGTATCTTTCGGACGGGATTCGGGATTCGGGATCTGGGATTCGCCCTGCGCTCGGGATTGGGGATTCGGTATTCGGCGTTCGATCGTGTGACGGAGCCGGTTTTGACGTAGCGAATCCCAATGGCGAATCCCGAATCCCTAATCCCAAATCACGACGGGCGAGCGCTCAGAACACGCGAGCGGTGGGGACCGGCCACCAGCGAAGCTGCACTTTGCCGATGATGTACCGCTTCGGCACCATGCCCCAGTGGCGGCTGTCCGAGCTGTTGTTGCGGTGATCGCCCATCACGAAATAGTAGCCCTCGGGGATGACCTGCGGTCCCCAGTCGTCGTGGCTGCGGAATTCCGAGGGGACGTAGTCGTCCTTCAACGGAATGTCGTTCACGTACACGCGGCCATCGACGATGCGGACAGTGTCCCCTTCTTCGGCGATCACGCGCTTCACGAACGACTTCTCGGGATTGAGCGGGTAGTAGAGCATCACGATGTCGCCGCGCCGCGGTTCGCCGATGCGATACACGAGCTTGTTGACGATGAGCCGGTCCTGATCTTCGAGCGTCGGCGCCATGCTCTGGCCTTCGACGCGCGCGACCTGAAAGCCGAACGTCACGATGAGCACCGCGTAGACGGCGGCCGACAAGAGCGTCTTCACCCAGGCGACGAGTTCTTCCTTCACCTGTGCGAGACGGATGCCCGGGCTCGTGAGGCGCAAATCCAGCGCCGGCTGGAGCGCGACGGCCTCGGCCGCAAGCGGCGTGTCGGCCGCGCGCGGCGCTTCGACCGGTTGCGGATCGGACGTGAGCTCGAGGACGGGCGGTTCGGGCCCGGCTTCTTCGCGGAGCGGCCGCCTCTGCGCCTCCGGCGCTTCGGCGAGCCCCGCCGGAGCTCGCTCATCTTCTTCGCGAGCGGAGGCGGGAAGGGCCGGCGCGACCTCGGCCTCCGGCTGGACCGCGGGCGTTTCATCCCTCGACTCGCGCAGGATGTCCTGAGCCGGCTCGAGGGCAACCCCGCCCTTCTGTTCCGCGACTACAGCTTCAGGTACTCGCGCAGCCGCCGTGTCTGCGTGCGGCTCACTGGGATTTCGGTCGCCTTCGCGTCCTTCATCCTCAGGAGGTAGTTCCGACTGAACCAAGGGACGATCTCCTTGATCTTGTTGATGTTCACGAGATGCGATCGGTGCACGCGCCAGAAGACGCTCGGATCGAGCCGCGCCTGCAGCTCGTCGAGCGTCCGGTAGTTCGACGTTCCCGCGTGCTGATTGGTGACGACGGTAATCGCTTCGTCGGCCAGCGACGCGTAGATGACTTCCTCGGCCTGCACGAGCAGGAACCGTTCTCCGACTTTGATGGCCAGGCGCTCGCGGCGATTCTGCCGCTCGGTGACCAGTTGAACGATCTTCTCCAACTGCGCGTTGATGTACCCGGGCGCCCCGTCCCCCCGGTCCATCGATCGATCGGACGAGATGCGGCGCCGCGCACGATCGACGGCGACCTCGAGCCGCGCCGGATCGACCGGCTTCAGCAGATAGTCGACGGCGTTGACCTCGAACGCCTCGATCGCGTGCTGGTCGAACGCGGTCACGAAAATGATCTGCGACGCCGCCCGCTTGTCGAGCAATCGCCGCGCGACTTCGAATCCGGTGAGCCCGGGCATTTGCACGTCGAGAAAGACGACATCGGGCTGGAGCCGATCGATCGTGCTCAGCGCCTCGACGCCGTTACCGGCCTGTCCGATGACTTCCACGCCGCCGACCGATCCCAGCAGGTAGCCGAGCTCGTCGCGCGCCAGTTGCTCGTCGTCCACCAGTACCGCCCGTATTTCCATTATCAATCGTCGCTCTCAGCTGTCAGCGTTCAGCTATCAGCTGAGCGCTGATAACTGCTGGCTGATAGCTTAGATTACGCCGTCACCCGTTCCGGCACCGTCAGCTCCGGAATCTCGAGGCGCGCGCACGTGCCCCGGCCGGGCTCGCTCGTGAGCTTCAAGTGATAGCTTGCGCCGTAAATCGTCTGCAGCCGCTCGTTGACGTTGCTCAGCCCGATGCCGCCGCCGAGCGCGTGCTCCAGCCGGTCTTCGCTCATCCCCAGGCCGTCGTCGAGGACCTCGATGACGGTATGGCCGTGGTTCATGACGGTCCTGATCGTAATCCGGCCGCCGCCCACTTTTCGCGCCAGCCCGTGCTTGATCGAGTTCTCGACGAGCGGCTGCAGAATCATGCTCGGCACGATGACGTCGAGCGTCGCCGGGCTGATCTCCTTGTCCACCTGCAGATGCGGTCCGAACCGGACGACCTCGATGTCGAGGTACTCGTCGATGGATTCCAGCTCCTCGCGCAGGGTGACGAAATGATCGGTGCTCCGCATCAACCGGCGGAGCAGGCCCGACAGCTTCGTAATCAACATGCGGGCCGTGTCCGGCTCAGTACGGATGAGCGACGAGATCGACGCGAGCGTGTTGAACAGAAAATGCGGGCTGATCTGGCTCGCGAGCGCCTCGATCTTCGCCGCGAGCAGCAGCTTTTCCTGCTCCTGCAGGCGGTGCTCGATGCGCGCGTTGTTCCAGATCTTGATGGGCGTCGCGACCGAGAGCACCGTGGCCAGCAGCACCAGCGCCGTCGTGCGCGCCGACGTGGGCATCAGGACGAACAGACGATGATGCTCGCTCCATCGAGTGCCGAGCGCCAGTCCGAGGATGGCCAGCCCGATCGGAGCGAGCAGGAGGACGACTTGCCAGTCGACCTGCAGCGAGCGCAGCATGTGCCACGCGCGGCGATGCAGCGTCGTGAACACGAACGGCGAGAAATGCCAGATCGCTTCTTTCGGGCACAGCTCGCGGAGGCCGCCGCCCGCGAAGCCGCAGCCGACCGCGAAGGGCAGCGCGATCCACTCGCCGTTGAAGAGCGGCGGGACGCCAACCATGACGCCGACGGTCGCGCCGGCGTACGGACCGGCGATGAGTCCCGCGATGAACGATCCTTCGAGCGTGAGGTCGGCGGCGTTGTAATTGAGTAACAGTCGCGCCGCGACGCCGGCCGTCATCGGGATGCCGAGGCTGAGCGCGAACGTGAATCGATCGGGCCACCTGCGGCGCTCGAAGATGAGAATGTGGCGGAAGCGCCGATACCGGACGAGCATCGTCGCCAGCGCGGCGATGGCGGCGAGCTTCACGACCAGCGTCGTGAGCAGCACCTGCTCGATCGAGAGGAACTGTGGCCCTTGCACGGATTTACATTGATCTTATCGGCCGGGTAAACTGAGGGCAATGGCTGTGATTCGACCCTTCCTCATCGGGTTCGCGACGACCCTCAAGCACCTCTTCAAGAAGCCAATCACGGTGAATTATCCGGACGAGAAGTTTCCGATGTTCCCGAAATGGCGCGGCAAGCAGGTGCTGATGCGCGACGAACACGGTCTCGAGAAGTGCGTCGCCTGCGGCCTCTGCTCGGTGGCGTGTCCCGCCGACGCGATCTACCTCGAGGCGGCCGAGAACGACGGCACCGTGCAGGCCGGCCCGCGCTACGCGTCGGTCTACCAGATTCACAAGACGCGCTGCATCTTCTGCGGCTACTGCGAAGAGGCGTGTCCGGTCGGCGCGATCTTCATGGGCAAGGACTACGAGCTCGCCGTCTACAGCAAGGACGATTTCGTCTGGGACAAGGAAGACTTGCTCGTCCCGGCATCAATCACTGCGCCGGGACTCGCGCAGCAGGGCAGGGCCCGGTAAGTCTGGTGGGGCTGGTAGGTCAGGTAGGTCTGGTACGTTTCGTCGGTTTCGTAAGTCAGGTTCGGATCGCGACCCACCCGACCCACCTGACCCACCCGACCCACCAGACCTACCCGACCCACTTGACCTACTGAGATGCAGATCGGTGCGCTAGGAGATATTCACGGCGCGTTTGAAACGGTCCAGGTCATCATGAAGCGGCACGAGGACGTGCCGTTGTGGGTCTGCGTCGGCGACGTCGCCAGCAACGACGGCGACTATTTCACGCCGGTCGCGCCGCTCCACTTCATCAAGGGCAACAACGAAGACTTCGACGTCCTCGCCGCCGCGATTCACGGACGCTCCCCCGCGCCGACGCTGCATTATCTGCCCAACGGCGGCCCCTACAAGGTGGGACCGCTGCGCGTCGCAGCGCTCGGCGGCACCTTTGCCCCGAGTTGGTACAACACGCCGGCCGCGTCGCTGCCGCCGTCGAAGGGACGCAGAGCGTCCCCGGCGTCGTTGAAGCTGGGGAAGAGCCGCGACGACAAACGGCGCCATTTCGTCCGCGACGAAGTGCTGTTGTGCAAGTCGCTGGCGAACATCGATCTGTTCATGACGCACGAAGCGCCGCGTCCCTTCTATCCGGCCGGACGCCGGATCGACGCGGGGAAAACGGTGCTGAACGACGTGCTGGCCGCGATGAAGCCGCGATTGCACCTGTTCGGTCACCATCACGAGTTCACCGATTCGATGCGGCAGGGCGTCCGCTCCATCGGTCTCGACGTCGTCACGAAATCGTACTTGCTCGTGAACGTCGAAACGTTCAAAACTGAGCGCCTGGATACCTGATGCAGAATTTTCGCGAAGCGATAGAAAACCGAGTCCTCGTGTGCGACGGCGCCATGGGGACAATGCTCTATGCCAAGGGCGTCTTCATCAACAAGAGCTTCGACGCGCTGAACGTGACGCAGCCCGATCTGGTCGCCGAAGTCCACCAGGAGTACGTTCGCGCCGGCGCCGACATCATCGAGACCAACACGTTCGGGGCGAACCGCATCAAGCTCGGATCGTTCGGCCTCGCCGACAGGCTTCACGCCATCAACGAGCAGGGAGCGAAGATCGCGCGCCACGCGGCCGACGAGCGCGCATACGTGGCGGGCGCGATCGGCCCGCTCGGCATCCGCATCGAGCCGTGGGGCAAGACCGGCGTCGACGAGGCCCGCGATTATTTCCGCGAACAGGCCGCGGCGCTGGCCGATGGCGGCGTCGACCTCTTCGTGCTCGAAACGTTCCGCGACCTGAACGAGATCTGCGCCGCGATCGACGCGGTCCGCAGCGTCTCGGACGCGCCGATCGTCACGCAGATGACGACCGAGGAGGACGGCAACACCCTCGACGGGACCCCACCGGAGCGCTTCACGCCGGAACTCGAGGCGCGCGGCGCATCGGTCATTGGCGTCAACTGCGCGGTCGGTCCGGCGCCGATGCTCGACACGATCGAACGCATGGAAGCGGTGACGCGGCTGAAGCTCTCCGCGCAGCCGAACGCCGGCAAGCCGCGCGACGTCGAGGGCCGCAACATCTACCTCTGCTCGCCCGAGTACATGGCGTCGTACGCGCGGCGCTTCATCCTGCACCGCGTGCGGATCGTCGGCGGCTGCTGTGGCACGACGCCGGAGCACATCCGGCAGATCAAAACCGCCGTGCGCAGCCTGGCGCCGTCTGTGATCAAGCAGACGGCGCAGTCGGCAGTCACCAGGCCTCAGGCCTCGGTCGATAGTCGTCAGTCGCCGGTCTCTTCGACTGACGACGCCCGACTGGCGACTGGCGACTGGCGACTGACGACT
>DASYQZ010000076.1:0-55329 GCA_036004865.1 Vicinamibacterales bacterium | reverse complement strand
CGCGCGCCACACCACGTCAAACGGGCGCGATCGCCGACGCCGGCTCGAGCATGCGATGGTAGGATGCACGCCGACACCGTTCATCGGGGATCATCACGAGGAGGCTTCATGAAAGTTCTTTCGAGATATCTCGCCATCGCGGGGATGGCGCTGCTGCTGATCGCGTCGCGCGGGGCGGCGCAGGTGCAGACAGGTTCGATCACCGGCACCATCACCGATGCGAGCGGCGCGGTGTTGCCGGGCGCCACCGTCACGCTGACCGGCGAGAAACTCATTGGCGGCGCGGCGGCGCTGGTGACCGATGCCGCCGGCGCGTACCGCTTCGACCGGCTGCCGCCGGGCGCCTATACGGTGAAGTTCGAGCTCCAGGGATTCAAGACCGTGACGCGGGACGACATCCGCGTCAGCGCAGCGTTCGTCGCGACGGTGAATGCGAAGCTCGAGGTCGGCAGCCTCCAGGAATCGATCACTGTCACCGGCGAGTCGCCGACGATCGACACGAAGTCGAACCTGCAGCAGACGGTGCTGACGCAGGAGGTCCTCGAAGGCGTACCGTCGGGCCGCGACCCATGGTCGGTGGCCAAGATCATTCCCGGCGTCCAGGTCGGGACGTATGACGTCGGCGGGACGCAGTCCTATCAGCAGAGCTCATTGTCGTCGCACGGATCCAACACGAACGACGTCAGCTACAACATCGACGGCGCCACGGTGAACTGGCCGGGCGGCGGCGGCGGCGCGACGATGCTCTACTACGATCAGGGGATGTTCGAGGAAGTGAACTACATGACGTCGGCGATTCCTGCCGAGATCATGGTCGGCGGCGTTTCGATCAACATGGTTACCAAGGACGCCGGCAACAGGTGGAGGGGCGACGCTCGCTACAGCTTCTCGAGCGGATGCCTGGAGCAACCGACGGCCGCCGGACAGCGCGCGACCGTGGGCTGTCTCGAAAACGACAACGTCCAGAACGGCATCGACGACGGCAAGCTGCCGTCGACGTTCCTCGGCAACCCGGTCAAGACCATGTGGGACTTCAACCTGGCCGGCGGCGGCGCGATCGTGAAAGACCGCCTGTGGGTGAACGGCTCGATTCGCCGCTGGATCGTCGACAAGCTCGTGGCGGCGAGAAACTCAAACGGCACGCAGGCGATCGACGACAACACGCTGAAGAACTACTCAGCCAAGGCCGTCTACTCGGCGACGTCGAATCAGAAGTGGGCGTTCTCGTACAACTGGAACAACAAGATCCGCGGTCACCGGCGAGACGGTTCGTTTCAGGCGCCGGACATCGCGTCGCTGGTACAGACCAACCCCGCGTCGTCGACGCAGGCGAAGTACACCGGCATTCGCAACAAGCTGGTCTACGAATCGTCGTTCAGCCTCATGGACGGCCAGACGAATTACTTCTATCAGCCCGACACGCCGGCCAACGCCGTGCGGATGGAAGACGCGACGCTCAACAAGTCGGACTTCGCGGCGCAGCGCCACGAGGAGCAGCCGAACGCGCGTCTGCAATTCGACAACACGGTTTCCTTCGCGGCGTCCGGCCGGGGTGGGGATCACTTGCTGAAAACCGGCGTCCAGTTCGCGCGGCTGTACTTCGAGAGCCGTTACGACGTGCAGAACAACTTGTACTTGCTGTACTCCAATGGCCGCGCCACGTCGGTACGCGAGTACAACACGCCGACGACGTCGAAGAACCTCGAGCGCGTGCTCGGACTCTTCGTCCAGGACGCGTGGTCGGTCGGGCGCAAGCTGACGTTGAACCTCGGCGTCCGCCTCGACCACAACACCGGCATCATTCCAGATCAGTCCAACCCGCAGCGTCAGTTCGTCGGTCCGCAGAGCTTGTCGGAATCGACGCCAATCAAACAGAACCTCTTCGTGTGGCGGACCGGCGCGTCGTACGACCCGATAGGCGACGGCCACACGGCGATCAAGGCGAGCTACAGCCGGTACGGGCTGCAGGTCGGCGTCGATCGCATCACGAACGTGAACCCGTTCAGCTCGGCGTTTCAGACGTGTCCCTGGACGGATCCGAACAACGACGGCATTGCGCAGGCGAGCGAGATCCAGCAGACGCAGTGCGGCGGCTTCCCGCAGCTCAACGTGCGATACGGGGACGCGAACGGATTCGATTGGCCGTATTCCGACGAGGTGACCGCCGGCGTGGAGCGTCAATTGATGCGCGACATGCGCGTCGGTGCGATGTTCTACTACCGGACGAATCGCAATCAGATCGGGCTGCGCAACAACGCGGTGCCGTCGAGCGCTTATACGCCGTTCACAATCACGGTGCCGAACGGGCCCGGCGGAACGCTCGCCAGTCCGAAGCCGACGACGGCGACCGTCTACAACTTGCAGCAGGCCTTCAACGGGCTGCAGGACAACGTCATCGACAACCAGCCGTACCTCGACACGGAATACAAGGGGATCGAGTTCACGGCTCAGAAGCGGTTCTCGCAGCGGTGGCAGATGACAGCTGGGCTGACCGTCGGGAAGAACACCGGGGGACTCAATTCCCCGACCGGTAGTGGACAGTCGCTCGGCAACGGTAACGACCTCAACGATCCGAACTTCACGACGTTTGCGAACGGTCTCGTCGGGAACGATTCGGACGTGGCGTTCCGTCTCTCGGGCAGCTACCAGATTCCAGGCGAGGTCATGATCGCCGGCAGTGTCATCTCCAATGCGGGTTATCCGTTCGTGTCGACGTACTCGGTGACCCGCGCGGCGGCCGCCGCTGCCGGAGTCACGCTGACACGCTCGTCGCAGACGGTGTCGCTGAGCCAACGTGGCGACGAGCGGTTGCCGACGATGACGCTGGCCGACATCAGCATCTCGCGCACGTTCCGCTTCGGAACGCGGAGAATCGTCCCGAGGTTCGACATCTTCAACCTGACGAACGCGAACACGGCTGATTCGATCTCGAACGGTGTCGGCGGCACGTATCTGGTGCCGCAGACGATCGTCGCGCCGCGTGTCATGAAGGTCGGCTTCGCGATCAATTTCTAAGCGTGTCGAGTGAGGCCGCCATGTTGTTTCGACGTTTTGCGCGAACCGCGGCAGGTGCGTTGGCCTTTGCGTTCTTCGCTGGTGCGCCGCAGGCGCAAACGCCGTCTCCCGCGAACGCGGCGGTTCACGCGAAGCAGGTCAAGCGACTCCTGATTACCAACGCCATGGTCATCCCGGGGCCGGCGGTGCCGGCCTCGGGACCGATCGACATTCTGCTCGAAGAAGGCCTGATCAACCGCATGGGCGCGAGCGCGGGCGCCCGATGGCCGGCCGCGGACATGGTCATCGATGCCGCCGGCAAGTACGTCATGCCGGGCATCGTCAACACGCACATGCACTGGCACGAGGAGCGTGTCGGTCCGCTTCCCATTCAGTACGAGCGCAATCTCTACCTGGCTGCCGGCGTCACGACCGCACGCGAAGTTGGCGGCGACTTCGAGAAGACGAAGCAGTGGCGCGCGGACAGCGCCGCGCACAGGATCATCGCGCCCCGCATCGTCCACTACCCGATGCTCAGGGATTTGCTGAAGCCGGGCGAGACGTTCAATGGCACGCCGGCCGAGTTCCGGGCTCTGGTCCGGCAGGCGAAGGACCGCGGCGCCGACGGCATCAAGTTGATCGGTCCGATGGATCGCGATCAGGTGGCGGCCACGCTCGACGAAGCGAAGAAGGCCGGCTTGCGGACGACGGTTCACGTCGCGGTTGGCGAGGCGACCGCGCGCGATTTCGTCGACCTCGGCGTCAACTGCATCGAGCATTTCTACGGCGTGGCCGACGCCGCGCTCGAGGGCATCCAGGATTTCCCGCCGGAGATGAACTACGCGAACGAGATTCACCGCTTCGGCCGCGCCGGCGAGCTCTACACCCAGCACAACCTCGATCCGGCGAAGCTGTCGAAGCTGCTCGACGACATGATCGCGAAGGGCGTCGCGTGGAGCCCGACGATGTCGACCTATGAGGCGACGCGCGATTTGATTCGGGCGCAGAACCTTCCCTGGTACAGAGAACTGCTGCACCCATCGCTGGAGGAGTACTACAAGCCGAGCATGGCGCGCCACGGCACGTTCTGGACCGGCTGGACGGCCACGCAGGAAGTCCGGTGGCGCAAGAACTATCAGGTCTGGATGGCGACGCTGCGCGACTTCGGTCTCAAGGGCGGCGTCATCACGACAGGCGACGATGCCGGCTACCTGTACGGATCGCTGTATGGCTTCGGCATCTCACGCGAGCTCGAGCTGCACGAGGAAGCCGGCTTCCATCCGCTCGAAGTCCTGAAGCACGCGACGTCGAACGGCGCAAAGGTGCTCGGGATGGAGGATCGGCTCGGCCGCGTGCGCGTCGGCTTCATGGCCGATCTGCTCGTCGTCAACGGTAACCCGCTCGAGAATCTGCGCGTGATGAATCCGTACGGCGTCGACCTGATGGCCTACAACGGTCAGATCATCAACAACTATTCCGGCATCGTGAAGCCGGCCGATCCGAACGTGAAGAGCGTGCACGGCGGCGGAATCGAGTGGACAATCAAGGACGGCATTCCCTATCACGTGCCGACGCTGATCAAAGAAGTGAAGGATCTCGTCGCCAAGGGCCGCGCGGAACGAACGCGCACGACGTCGCCGCAACAGTAAGGCGCTTGCGGCCACGCCGAGCCGACGACGTGGAAATCCGAGGCGAGGCGTCAGCGTCAGTTCGCGGCGGGGGTGGGGCCCCGCCGCCAGTGCAAGAAGGAGACACTTCCATGCGATCTGCAGCAATCCGTCGGATGCTCGTGCTGATGATGTGTGTCGCGGCGTCGTCCACGTGGGCGATCGCACAGCAGACCGGCCTGCTGTCCGGTGTCGTGCGCGATTCACAGGGCGGCGTGCTGCCGGGCGTCACCGTCAGTGTGTCGAGTCCGGCGCTCATGGGGCTGCGGACCGCGACCACGACCGAGACGGGCAACTATCAGTTCACGGGACTCCCGCCCGGCACGTACGAAGTCAAGTACGAGTTGAGCGGATTCTCCACGCTGCGGCGCGACGACATTCGCGTGCTGGTCGCGCAGACGACGCGGCTCGACATCGAGCTCGCCGTCGGCAGTCTGCAGGAAACCGTCACGGTCAGCGGCGAATCGCCCGTCGTCGATGTCAGCTCCACGACGACGCAAACGAACATTTCCAAAGATCTCTACGAAGCGATTCCAACCGGGCGCAATCCCTGGGTGATGGCGGGCCTGGTGCCCGGCGTCGTCACCGGACGGCTCGACGTCGGCGGCACCGAAGGCATGCAGCAGTACAACCTCGAAGCGTTCGGCTCGGCCGACAGTCAGAAGTCGTTCTCGATCGACGGCCTCAAGACGAACTGGGGCGGCGGCGGCGGCGGATCGACGATGCAGTACTACGGCTTCGAGATGTACGAGGAATACAACATGCAGACGGCGTCGGGCACCGCGGAAAGCGATGTCAGCGGCGTCTACATGAACATGGTGACGAAGTCGGGCGGCAACCGCGTCACGAGCGACCACAACTTCTACTTCATGAACGACGCGCTCCAGGGCACGAACATCGACGATGCGCTGCGCACGCGCCTGGGCCTGAGGCCCGGACAGCCCAGCGGCGCCGCCGGCAACCCGATCGACATCTCGTACGACTGGAGCTCGACGATCGGCGGACCGATCAAGAAGGACAAAGGGTGGTTCTTCGGAGCCGTACGGAGCTGGAAGCTGAATCAGTTCCAGATCGGCGCGCTCAATCCCGACGGCTCGCAGGCGATCGACGACAACCGCATCGACAACTACATGGGCAAGGCGACGTGGCAGACGTCGGCGACGACGAAAGCGTCGTTCATGTTCAATCGCAATCTGAAGTACCGGTTCCATCGCCGTGAAGTCGATTTCAGCGAGGACAAGGCCACGGTGCTCCAGGATCAGCCGGCGCAGAACTACGTCGCGCAGGTGAATCACGTCCTCGGCCGGCGGACCGTGATCGACGCGCGGTTCGGACGGATGTGGGGCGTCTTCCCGACGCGGTATCAAAAGGAAGTCCAGCCGACCGACATTGCCATCCGCGATATCGTGCAGAACACGCAGATCAACGCGGCGACGGAGCAGTCGCTCAACCCGAATCATCGGTACCAGGCGAACGCGACCGTCAGCTATTTCGCCGACAACTTCGGCGCCGGCACGCACGACGTCAAGGCGGGCACGCAGCTCTCGTGGGAGAAGATGCAGTACAACCGCATCCGCAACGGCGACCTCTATCTGGAGCTGAACGACGGCGTCCCGCTGCGTGCGCAGATCGCCAACACGCCGGTCGACTCCGATCACCGCCTGAGGACCTGGTCGGCCTTTGTGCAGGATCGATGGGTGATTGGCCGCGCGACGATCAACTACGGCGCGCGAATCGACGGCCTGAAGGCGTTCCTGCCGGCGCAATCGAGTCCCGCCGGCACCTTCGTCGCCGCCCGGTCGTTCGCGGAGACCGACGTGTACCAGTTCGGCCTGGACGTCGCGCCGCGGATCGGCATCTCGTACGATCTGTTCGGCAGGGGCCGCACGGCGTTGAAGGCGTACTACGGCCGCTTCTACAACCAGTTCGGATCGGAAATCGCGGAGAGCGTCAATCCGAATGCGCGCATCAGCCTTCAGGTGCCGTGGATCGATCGCAACAGCAACCTGAGGCTCGACCCGGGCGAATTGAACCTGGCGAACTTCACCGGGTTCTCCGGCGTGTTCCCGCGCATGGATCAGAACGCGGCGCGGCCGTACAGCGACGAGATGAACATCGGCGTGGATCACCAGTTGCTGCGCGACTTCGCCGTGTCGGTCAGTTACCACCGCCGTCAGCATCGGGACGGACTCGCCATCGTCGATCAGGCGCGACCGGAGGGCGCGTACACAGCCGTCACGCGCACGTACACGGATCCGCAGCGCGGCGCGCAGGCGATCACCGTCTACAGCCTCGACCCGACGCTCGTCACGCGCCGCGATCGCGTCATCACCAACGTCGACGTGCTCGAGAGCGATTACAACGGCGTGCAGTTCAGCTTCAACAAGCGCATGTCGAACCGGTGGCAGATGCTCGCGGGCGTGACGCTGCAGAAACACGAAGGCTTCAATCACAGCGGGACGTACACGAATCCGGGCACCAATACCGATCTCAACAATCCGAACTACCGGTTGAATCGCGCCGGGTCGGCGATCTTCACCGACATCCCGTGGTCGTTCAATCTGTCCGGCAGCTATCAGCTGCCGTACGACATCGTGTTCTCGGGCAAGTACACGGCGCGCGACGGCAGTCCGCTGATGCGCACGATCAACATCGCCGGCCTGCCGCAGGGATCCGAGACGATTTGGGTCCAGCCGCGCGGCGTGGATCGGACCGAGGTCGTCGACAAGTTCCTCGACGTCCGCGTCATGAAGCGGATTGCCGTCGGCCGGACGCGGCTCGAGGGATCGCTCGACGTGTTCAACCTGCTCAACGCCAACGATGTGCTGGACCAGACCGATGCCATCGGCACGACGCTCGGCCGTCCGTCGCGCGTCCTCGCGCCGCGGATCTTCCGGTTCGGCGCGACGGTGAGATTCTGAAGGTCGGGTAGGTCGGGTAGGTCGGGTAGGTCGCGTAGGTCAGGTGGGTCTGGTAGGTCAGGGGGTCTGGTAGGTCAGGTGGGTCCGGTAGGTCGGGTAGGACAGGTAGGTCCGGCAGATAAGCTGGATTAGACCAGACCCACCAGACCTACCCGACCCAGCCGGCCTACGAGACCTACCCGGCCTGATATGATCGTCCCCGTGGACGAACGGGATTTCTTCAACAACCGAAACGAGACACGCACCGACAAGCTCACCTGTCCGCGATGCAAGCGCGTCAACGACTACCAGATGCGCTGGGTCGTGCGAACGAAGAAAGATCGGATCCCGCACGGCGCCGACGAGCGCGACCGCGCGCTGTACGCGAAGCTGCGCGACTACATGATTCGCGTCGACGATGCCGTCACGTGCAAGACGTGCGGAAAGAAGTTCGACATCCCGTCGCAGCACTCGATGGTGTTCATCGAGAAGGGCACTGGCGCGCCGGCCGCCGGCCAGGGCGTGGCGAGCGTCGCCGAGGGGGACGAAGACTCCCGCTTCAATAGATGAACGGGATCATGCGCCAGCGTACCCGCTGCTGGTAGCGGCGGTACGGCTCGCCAAAGCTCCGCACGAGCGAGCGCTCCTCCCACCTCACCGCGATCGCCAGATACATCGTCGTCAACACGGCAAAAAAGAAGCGATCGCGCGTCATGTGCGCCGCGCCGAACACTGCGAGCGCCCAGCCAAAGTAGATCGGGTGCCGCACCAGACCGTACACGCCGCGCGTTTGCAGTCCCTCCGCGCCCGCCGGCGGCCGGATGCCTGCCAGTTCGAGCGGATCGATGGTGCGCACCGACTGCACGATCACGACAATGCCCGCAACCTGCACCGCCGCGAGAGCCAGCGCGCGCCAGCCGACGATGTCGTACAGCTCGCCGCCGAGGGGCTGCCACAGCACGCACACCAGAATCAGCAGCACGCTGGCGATCCACACGTACACCGGCCGCAGCAGGCCCTCAGGAATCGCCGCGGTCATGGCACGCTTGACTGGCTCGCGTGCGAACACGCTGTGATGCAGCGCGAAGATCGTGACGAGGATCGCGTCGACGACGAACGGCGGCCAGCTCGACGGCGGCTGGCGCCGGCCGAGCGCGAAGAGAAACCACCAGGTGCACCAGCCGAGCGACGCGACGAACAGTACGCCTCCAGCCCAGGCAAACGCGCGCTGCACTACGCTCATGTACCCGACCTATCATAGAGGCAGCATGCGCATCGTCATCACCGGCATCGGTGTGGTCTCGCCCTTCGGCGTCGGCCGCGAATGCTTCTGGGAGCACGTCGCTCACGGCTGCAGCGGCACGCGCGCCATCACACACTTCGACGCATCCGAGTTCGGCTGCCGCGTCGCCGCGGCCGTTCCCCCGGTCACCGTCGACGACGTCCCCGCGCTCGACGGCGACGACATCTGGGATCCAGAGTACCGCGCCGATCCGAAGCGATACTCGCGCGCCGCGCTCATCGGCGTCATCGCCGCGCGCGAAGCGTGGGCCGACGCCGGACTTCGCGTCGGCGAACCGAACGCCGGCGTCGTCATCGGCAGCGGCGGCGGCGGCATCGACGTCGGCGAGCGGCAATACCATGACTTCTTCGTCGAGCGCGGCAAGAAAGTGACGCCGTACGCGATCCCTGTGTCGATCGTCGGCATGGTGTCGAGCGAGGTCTCGATCTCGCTGCGGCTGAAAGGCATCAGCCACGTGCTCTCGTGCGGCTGCACGAGCTCGACCGACGCAATCGGCTACTCGGCCTCGCTCCTGCGGTCGGGCGACGTGGACGTCATCGTGTCGGGCGGCACCGACGCCTGCGTCACGCCGGGGATGATCTTCGGCTTCTCCCGCATGCGCGCGGTCTCGATGGCGTACAACGAGCGGCCGGGGGAAGCCTCGCGGCCGTTCGACAAGGGGCGCGACGGCTTCGTGCTCGGCGAGGGCGCGTGGATGATCGTGCTCGAGCGCGAGGATCGGGCGCGGGCGCGCGGCGCGACGATCTACGCGTCGGTCGACGGCTACGGATCGACCTGCGATGCGTATCACCGCGTGCAGATGGCTCCGGACGGCGAGGAGATCGTCCGCGCGATGACGCTGGCCATCGAGCGCTCGGGCCGGGCGCGTGAGTCGATCGGCTTCGTGAGCTATCACGGCACGTCGACCGTGCTGAACGACGCCGTCGAGTCGCGCTGCGTCCGGCAGGTGTTCGGCGATCACGCGGACCGGCTGGCCGGATCGTCGGTGAAGTCGATGATCGGTCATCCGCAGGGCGCCAGCGGCGCAGCCGGCGTCGTCACCGCCGCGCTCGCGCTGTCGCGGCAGTTCCTGCCGCCGACGATCAACCAGCGCGATCCCGATCCGGCGTGCGACCTCGACTTCATTCCCAATCACGGGCGCCGCGCGGAAGTCGACGCGACGCTGTGCAATTGCCTCGGATTCGGATCGAAGAACAGCGCGATCGTGATCGGACGCGCTTGAATCTGGTAATCGGGTAATTGAATCGGACGATTTGCTGGTCAGTTAATCGAGTCGGTCAGTGGCAGTGTCGCGCGCAATGCTTCAATCAATTACCCGATTACCAGATTACCCAATTACCCAATGCTCGATGTACTGATCGTTGGCGCGGGGCCGGCCGGCGCGGTCGCCGGCGTGGTGCTGGCACGCGCGGGCGCGCGCGTGCGTCTCGTCGATCGCGCCGACTTTCCGCGCGACAAACTGTGCGGCGATACGGTCAATCCGGGCGCGCTCGCGCGACTGCGGCATCTCGGCATCGCCGATGGCGCCGACGCGCGTGGACTGCGCGTCGACGGGATGCTCGTCACTGGCGAACGCGGCGCCGCGATTCGGGGGCGATATCCCGGCGGGCTGTACGGCCGCGCCATCCTCCGGCGCGATCTCGATTGGCTGCTGCTGCAGCAGGCCGTCCACGCCGGGTGTCAGTTTGAACCAGGCGTCGTCGTGCGCGAGGCGATTGTCGGTGACGTCGATCGCGGAGAAAGCGCGGCCGCCGTCCGGGGCGTGCGCATCGGCCACAACGGATCGACGCGCGAGTTGCGCGCGCGGGTGACCATCGCCGCCGACGGCCGGCATTCCACAATCGCATTCGGTCTCGGCCTTGCGCGACACCCCGATCGTCCCCGCCGCTGGGCCATCGGCGCGTACTTCGAAGGCATTTGTCACGACTCCGACTCGAGTCGGACACATGTCCGACACGAGTCAGAGCCGAGTCAGAGTGGAGTCCGATTGAAGTCAGACTTCAGTCCGACTTGGGTGGATCGTCCCCGCCGGCGGGCCATTGGCGCGGACTTCGAAGGCATTTGTCACGACTCCGACTTGAGTCCGACACAGGTCCGACACGAGTCAGAGTCGAGCCAGAGTGGAGTCGGAGTGAAGTCGGACTTCAGTCCGACTTGCGGGGTGGTCGGCGAGATGCACATCCGGCGGGGGCGCTATATCGGCGTGGCGCCGCTGCCGGGCGGCATGACGAATGTCTGTCTCGTCAAGCCGTCGCATCCCGGCGATTCAGACTTGCGCGATCCGTCATCGTTGCTGATGCGCGAGCTCGCACGCGATCCGCTGCTCGGCGACCGGTTCGCCGGCGCGCGCCTCGTCGCGCCGCCGGTCGTCCTCGGACCGCTCGCGGTCGACGTGCAGCCCGCGGCCATCGACGGCCTGCTGCTGGCCGGCGACGCCGCCGGCTTCATCGATCCGATGACCGGCGACGGCCTGCGGTTCGCGATCCGCGGCGGCGAGCTCGCGGCGTCCGCGGCGCTCGACGCGCTCGCCGGAGGGTGGGCGGGCGTTCACGCGCGCCTCGCCGACCTGCGGCGGCGCGAGTTCGGCGGCAAGTGGCGCTTCAATCGCGCGCTCCGCGCCCTAGTCGCGTCGCCCCGCGCGGTCGACGCCGCGGCGGCCCTCGCCCCCTTCGCGCGTCCCGTGCTCCGCGCGATCATCTCGCGGGCGGGTGATTGTGATCTCGCTGCTTAGCATCGCCCTCGCGATCTATGCGCCCATGATGGTGGAAGCGCGCCGCGCGCGCCGCCACGAGCTCGCGCAACTCGCCCGTGGCGGGGTCGAGCCGCCCGACGACGTATATAAGATGATGCGCGTCGCGTATCCCGGCGCGTTCCTGGCGATGCTGCTCGAAGGCGTGTGGCGCGGCGGCCCGCCGGCGGCGGCGACCGTGGCGGCGGGCGCAACGGTGTTCGTTCTCGCAAAATCCCTGAAATGGTGGGCCATCCTGACGCTCGGCCCGTTCTGGACCTTCCGCGTCATCGTCCTGCCGGGCGTGCCGCTGGTCGTAAGAGGACCATATCGGTGGCTGCGTCATCCAAACTACGTGGGCGTGATCGGCGAGCTGACCGGCGCGGCGCTGATGACCGGCGCGCTCGTCGCGGGTCCGATCGCTACGGCCGGTTTCATCGCGCTCCTGTCTAAACGGATAACGGTCGAATCGCGCATGCTGGAAGGCGCCGCCCGCGGTACCCGCCTTGCACCGTCAGTCACGTCGCGCAACGCTTAGGGGGCGGTTGGGCACTGATTGGAAGCCTAAAGGCTCCGCGACGAACGCCCGCCGTCGCTTTTGCAAACGCGGCTAAAGGGTTGGAAAACGGTCAGATATAATACGAACCGCGATGGAGTTTCGACGCGCGCTTCTCCTCATCCTCGCGCTGGTCTTCTTCGCCCTGCCGACGTCCGGGACGGCCCAGGCGCCCCGGGGCCGTGCGTCTTCACCGCTGCAAGCTGCGTCGCGCGCGCTGATTGAGGGCCGGTACGACGATCTCGATGCGATTGTCGACAAGCTCGATGCCCGCGACCCGAACGTCGTCGCCCTGAAAGCGCGTGCGGCCATCGACCGTGGACGCTACGCGCAGGCCGAGGCGATGCTACGTCCGGTGGCGTCGCGCCTGCCGATGAGCGAAGCGGCGCTCGAACTCGGACTGCTGCAGAAGATGCTCGGCCGAAACGATGCGACCGCGATTCTCGAACGGGTCGCAGCCATTGCTGACCGGAGCAACGACCCGGCAGAGATCGCGCGGGGCGCGCGTGCGCTCCGAGCGATTGGCGACTTCCACGGCGCCAACGGCGCGTACCGCGACGCGGCGTCCGGCGCGCCGAACGATCCCGCGATCAACGCGGCGTGGGGCGATCTCTTTCGCGAGAAGGTTCAGAACGGCGAGGCGCTCAAGTCGTATCAGATCGCGCTGCAGGCGGACGCGAACTGGGTGCCGGCGATCATCGGGTCGGCGCGGACGCTCGAAAGCGAGAATCCGCCGCAGGCAGCCGCCCTCGCGAAGCGGGCCCTTGAGCTGAATCCCTCCCTGGTTGACGCGTATCTCTTTGTGGCCGAACAGGCGGTGGACGCCGATCGGAAGGAAGACGCGCGGCAGGCGCTCCAGAAGGCGCTGGCCGTGAACCCGTCGAGCCTCGACGCGCACGCCATGCTCGCCGCGATGGCCTACGTCGAGGACAAGCAGACCGACTTCGAGGCCGAGGTCGCCAAGACTCTCGCCATTGCGCCGAACCATGGCGACGTGTACCGCGTGGCCGGCGAGCTGACCGCCCACAACTACCGCTTCGACGAAGCGGTCGCGCTGACGCGGCGCGCGCTCACCCTCGATCCGGAGAATCCGCGGACGCTTGCCGACCTCGGCCTGCAGTTGCTGCGCACGGGCGACGAGCCGGGCGGCCGCGTCGCGCTCGAGCGGTCGTTCAAGCTGGATCCGTTCGACGCCGTCACCAAGAATTTGCTCGACATGCTCGACAAGGTCGACAAGTTCGTGACGGTCAACGACGGCGAGCTCGTCGTCCGCATGCACCCGGACGAAGCGCCGGTGCTGCAGGAGTACGCGATTCCGCTCGCGCATCGGGCGCTCAAGACGCTGTCGGCGCGGTACGAGTTCACGCCGCGCGGTCCGATTCTCATCGAGATCTTCCCGCGCCACGACGACTTCGCGGTCCGCACGCTCGGTCTGCCTGGCATGATCGGCGCGCTCGGCGCCTGCTTCGGCCGCGTCGTCGCGATGGACTCGCCGAAGGCGCGTCCGGGCGAGTTCCAATGGGAAGCGACGCTGTGGCACGAGCTCGCGCACGTGATCACCTTGCAGATGTCGAATCAGCGGCTGCCGCGGTGGCTCAGCGAAGGCATCTCGACGTACGAAGAGAAGAAGGCGCGAGCCGACTGGGCGCGGCAGATGGACGTCGAGTTCGTCGGCCTCCTCGATCGGGGCGAGACGATCAAACTGACGGACCTCAATGCGGCGTTCCAGAATCCGAAGCTGATTTCGATCGCCTACTACCAGGCGTCGCTCGTCGTCGATCACATCGTGTCGACCTATGGTGACGAAGGACTGCGCAAGCTGGTACGGTCCTACAGCCAGGGGCTCGACACCGACGCCGCGCTGAAGGCGACGCTCAACACCGACTTCGAGCGAATGCAGGACGGCTTCGACAAGACGGTCGAGAAGATGTTCGCGAACATCCGCGGCGTCGTGAATCCGCCCAAGGGAGCCGACCTCGCGCCGATGCAGGTCGAGGAGCTCCGCGCGCTCGCCGCGCAGAATCCGCGCAGCTATCCGGTGCAGCTCGTTCTCGGCCTGCAGTTGCGCAAGGCCGGCAAGGTCGACGAGGCGATGCAGGCGTTCGAGCGCGCGGCGGCGCTCCTCCCGATCGCGATCGGCAAGCAGAGCCCGCACGCGCAGATGGCGGAGATCGCGCTCGAGAAGAAGGACCGCACGCGCGCCATCGCCGAGCTGCAGGCGCTCGTCGATGCCGACTTCGACAACATCGACGCGCCGCGGCAGCTCGCGATCCTGCTGCGGCAGGAGAACATCGACGATCCCGCCAGAGTCCGCCCGGTGTACGAGCGCATCATCGCCATCGATCCGTTCGACGCCGACGCGCATGCGACGCTCGGACGTCTCGCGATGCAGCGCAACGAGCCCGACGCGGCGGCGCGCGAGTTCCGGGCGGTCATCGCCCTGGCGCCGGTGGATCGCGCCGCGGCGCACACCGATCTGGCGGAGGCCTATTTCAAGAGCGGCAAGAAACCCGAGGCCAAGAAGCACACGCTCGCGGCGCTGGAAGTCGCGCCGTCGTACGAGCGCGCGCAGGAGCTGCTGCTCAAGCTCGTGGATTCGTCACGGCACTGAGCATGAAACGATTCGCAGTCATCATCGCGGCGCTGCTGGTCCTGATGCCCGTCGTCCCGCCGCGCGACGCCGACGCGCAGCTTCCGGCCGCGGCCGACGATCGTTTCGCCGGCCTCCAGTGGCGCTTCGTCAGGATCAAGTATCACTACATCACCGAGGGGACGCGGCTGCAGCAGGACTTCTACGGCGAGCCCTGGTACATCGACGGACCGGCCGCCGAGCAGAACCTGTCACGCCGCGTGAAGACGGCGACGGCGATCAACGTCGAGGATCCGATCGTCATGCCGCTCGACGATCCGCGGCTCTTCGAGCACCCGTGGATCTACATCGTGGAGCCCGGGTTCCTGAAGATGCACGACAGCGACATCCCGATTCTTCGCGAGTACCTGCTGCGCGGCGGCAGCCTCTACATGGACGATTTCCACGGTCCGTACGAGTGGGACAACATGATGCGCGAGATGAAGCGCGTGTTTCCCGATCGCGAAATCGTGGAGGTGCCGAAGGATCATCCGATTTTCAGCTGCTTCTACAAGATCGACGGCTACCCGCAGGTCGCCGGGCTCGGGTCGTTTCTCGCCGGCCGCACGTGGGAGAAGGGCGGCTTCGTGCCGCACCTGCGCACGATCCTCGACGACACCGGCCGCATGATGCTTTTCATCAACTGGAACACCGACATGGGCGACGGCTGGGAGTGGTCGAACGCCGAGGAGTATCCGGGATACCTCAAATTCACCGCGATGGCCTATCGCATGGCCATCAACGAGATCATCTACTCCCTCACGCATTAAGGATCCCGCATGGACACGTCGGTCGCCACCATCGCCGCTGAAAAAGTCGCGGAGGGCCGCGAACGCATTCTCACCGAGCTCCGGAAAGTGATCGTCGGTCAGGACGAGGTCGTCGAGCAGGTCCTCATCGCGCTCTTCACCGGCGGACACTGCCTGATCACCGGCGTGCCCGGCCTGGCGAAGACGCTGCTGATCAAGACGCTCGCCGACATCCTCGATCTCGACTTCAAGCGCATCCAGTTCACGCCCGACCTGATGCCGTCGGACATCACCGGCACGGAGATCCTCGACGAAGAGCAGGGCACGCGCCGGCTGCGATTCGTGAAGGGCCCGATCTTCGCGCAGATCATCCTGGCCGACGAGATCAACCGGACGCCGCCGAAGACGCAGGCGGCGCTGCTCGAGGCGATGCAGGAGTACCACGTCACCGCGTCGGGGCACACCTATCCGCTCGAGATGCCGTTCTTCGTGCTCGCGACGCAGAATCCAATCGAGCTCGAAGGGACGTATCCGCTGCCGGAGGCGCAGCTCGATCGCTTCATGTTCAACGTCGTCATCAATTATCTGAACGAGGACGACGAGGTGACGGTGGTGACGCAAACGACGGGCGCCGATCGCTCGATGCCGAACCGCGTGCTGACGGGACCCGATATTCTGCAGTTCCAGGATGTCGCGCGGCAGGTCGTGATTGCGGAAGAGATCGCGCGCTACACGGTGCGGCTCGTCAGCGCGTCACGGCCGATGCAGCCGGGCGGCCTCGAGTTCATCGACAAGTACGTGAAGTGGGGCGCGGGACTGCGCGGGTCGCAGGCGATCGTTCGCGGCGCGAAGGCGCGTGCGCTGATACACGGGCGCTATCACGTGTCGCTCAAGGACGTGCAGGCGCTCGCCAAGCCGATTCTGCGCCATCGGATCATGACGAATTTCTATGCAGAGTCCGAGCGCATCAATTCGGACGCGATCATCGATCGGCTGATCGAGACCGTGCCCGTCCCGAAGAGCGGAATGTAGCGCATGCCATGGTCCGCGCATGACCGCCCGTTCCTCGACCCGGCCGTCGTCGCGCGCCTCGGGACGCTCGAGCTGAAGGCCCGCACGATCGTCGAGGGGTTTCTGTCCGGGCTCCACCGCAGTCCCTTCAAAGGCTTCAGCGTCGAGTTCGCGGAATACCGCCAGTACATCGCCGGCGACGCGCTGTCCACGATCGACTGGAAGGTCTACGCGCGCAGCGATCGGTACTACGTCAAGAAGTTCGAGGAGGAAACCACCCTCGACTGCCACGTGATGCTCGACGTCAGCAACTCGATGTCGTACGGCTCCGGACCGATGACGAAATTCGAGTACGGCGCCTGCCTCGCGGCATCGCTCGGCTATTTGATGAACCGCCAGCGCGATGCGATCGGCCTGACGGCGTTCGACGAGAGCATCGTGTCGATGCTGCCGTGCGGCTCGCGGCCCGGTCATCTCCGCGCGGTGCTGGTCACCCTCGATCGGATGAAGCCCGGCCGCAAGACGAACGTCTCGAAGCCGCTGCACCAGCTCGCCGACTCGATCGTGAAGCGCGGGATGGTCGTCTTGATCTCGGATCTCCTCGACGACCCGGACGAGGTCATCCGCGGCCTGAAGCACTTCCAGTTCCGCGGCAACGACGTCATCGTGTTTCACGTCCTCGACCCGCACGAGATCGAGTTTCCGTTCGAGCGCGCGACCCGCTTCGAGGATCTCGAGACCGACGAGGAGATCATGGCGGTGCCCGGCGCGGTCCGCGATCACTACTTGAAGGAGATCGGCGGTCTGATGGAGCGGTACCGCCGTGCGCTGGGCACGTGCGGAATCGACTACGTGCTGCTCAACACGAAGCATCCGCTCGAGCTCGCTCTGCTTTCCTATCTGTCGACGAGGTCGAGGGCACTATGACAGCACCCAGCACCCGGCACCAAGCACCTGGCACCGTGTGAATCATGTTGTCCTTCCTATCCCCCTTGTTCCTGGTTGGCGCGGCTGCGGCCGCCGTTCCGATCGTGCTGCACCTGCTCAAGCGCGAGCCGGAGGCGCGCGTGCGATTTTCCGCGGTCAAGCTGCTGAAGCGGGCGCCGGTCGAGCACACCGAGCGGCGCCACTTGCGCGAGTTGATTCTGCTCGCGTTGCGAGTGACGGCGCTCGTGCTGCTGGCGCTGGCCTTTGCGCGCCCGTTCTTCGCATCCGGCGCGGCAATCGCCTCGTCCGGGGTCACGATCGTCGCCGTCGACACCTCGTACAGCATGTCGGCGCCGGGCCGGTTCGATCGCGCGAAGCAGCTTGCGAAGGACGCCATCACACGCGCGGCCCCGGCCGACCTCGTCGGCGTCGTCACGTTTTCAGATGATGCGCAGATTGCGGTGAAGCCGACGGCGGACCGTGTGCTGGCGACGTCGGCGATCGACGAGGCGGCGCCGGGGTCCGGATCCACGCGATATCGCGGCGCGTTGTCCGCCGCCTCACAAACGCTCGGCGGACGCACGGGCACGATCGTCGTCGTCACCGATTTGCAGGAGAACGGCTGGGACGCCGGCGATCGCGCCTCGGTGCCGGAAGGCGCGAAGATCGAGGTGGCCGACGTCGGCGCCATGCCGCCGGACCTCGCGGTCGTCGCCGTGCGCCCGCAGGCCGATCGCGTCATCGCGACGATCCGAAACAGCGGACCGCGCGCCCGCGACGCGCGCGTGCATCTGGCGATCGACAACCGGCCGTCGGGCGACGCGACGGTCAGCGTCGGGCCGAATCAGGCCGCGGACGTCGCATTCGCCGGCGCGCCACGCGGCAACGCAGCGGCGGTCACCGTCGACGATCCCGGCGGGATTCAAGTCGACGACGTGCGGTACGCCGTCCTGGGCGGGACCCGTCAACCGTCGGTGCTCGTCGTGAGCGGCAGCGGCGATCTGGCCCGTGAAGGGTTCTACGTGCGGCACGCGCTCGCGACCGGCGCGACAGCGGGCGGCGGCTACCAGGTTCTGAGCGCGTCCGGCGCGCAACTGTCGGGATGGAGCGACGATCGGTTGTCGCCGCACGCCGCCGTGCTGGTGCTCTCGACGCGCGGCCTGGAGCGCCGCGGCCGTGAAGCGCTGGCGGCCTACGTGCGCAACGGCGGAGGCGTTCTCGTCTCGGCCGGGCCCGACGTCGACGGCGACGTCGCCGCCGACGTGTTCGGCAGCGCGTCGACGCTGCGCGTGGTGACCGCGACCGGCGCGAAGCCCGAGCCGCGCGTGCTGGCGCCGGCCGACGTGCGCCATCCGATCTTCCAGCCCTTCGCGAGCAACACGGCGACGCTCGGGCTCGTCACGTTCCAGACCGTCGCGCGCATCGGCGGGTCCGCGTGCCAGACGCTCGCACGGTTCACGACCGGCGAGACGGCGCTGCTCGAGTGCTCGAACGGCGACGGACATGCGCTGGTTTTCGCGTCCGATCTGGAGAACCGCTGGAACGATTTTCCGGTGCACGCGACGTTCGTGCCGTTTCTGCACGAAGTGGTGCGATATCTCGCCAGCGCGCGGGCGCACGCTTCCGAGTATCTCGTCGCCGATGCACCGCCTGGCGCGCCGCGCAAACCGGGCCTCGCCGCGCTGACCGACGCGACGCGCCCGGGCGCGCCGCCGCGAACGATCGCCATCAACGTTGATCCGCGCGAGGCCGATCCCGCGCGGTTGTCCGTGGAAGACTTTCAGTCGGCCGTGACGCGTCTCAAGGACGTGTCCGACGCGCGCCCGGTCAGCGTTGAAGCGCGGCAGCAGGAGGATCGTCAGCATCTGTGGCAGTACGCGCTGGCGCTGATGGCGCTGATGCTCGCAATCGAAGGTATCGTCGCGGCGAAAACGGCGTAGTTAGCTGAACTTAGAACTGAGAACTTAGAACTGAGAACTGAGAAATTAGAACTGAGAACTCGGAAGTTCTCAGCGAGCAGTTCTGAGTTCTCAGTTCTCAGTTCTCAGTTCTAAGTTCGAAGGTGAGATATGCAGCACTACGAGGCGATTCGGGACCTCATCGATCGTGTCCGGCGGCGGTGGCGAACGCTGCAGGCGTTCGAAGCCGTCCTGCGCGCCGCGGTGGCCGCGATCGTCGTCGGGGGCATCGCCCTGACGGCCGCGCTGTGGACTGGCGGCGCCCCGCGTCTGCTGGCGGCGATCGGCATCGTCTCCGTGGTGTTGATCGTGTCCGCGCTCGTCTGGGGTCTGCTGCCGCTTCGCCGTGTGCCCGCCGATCGGCAGGTCGCGCGCTTCATCGAAGAGCGCGCACCGGCGCTGGACGATCGACTCGTGAGCGCCGTCGACGTGGCCCGCGGCGGCGCGACGGATCGTCAGGACGCCTCGCCGCTCGCCGGGCTGATGGTGGCGGATGCGGCGCGCCGCGCATCCGGCGTCGATGTCGACAGCGTCATCGCGCCCGGCACGCTGCGCCGCGCGGCGCTTCAGGCCGCGGTGGCGGCGGCCGTCTTCGCCGCGATGCTGTTCGTCGGACGCGGACCCGCGCGTCAGGCGCTCGACGCCGCGTCGCTGACGTTGTTTCCCGATCGGATCACCCTCGAAGTGACGCCGGGACATGCGCGCGTCAAGGCGGGCACGCCGTTCGAGGTTCAGGCGCGGCTCGTCGGCAACAAGGCGCCGGTGATCGCGCACATGCAGGTCGCCGATGGCGATCGCTGGCACGCGACCGAGATGGCGACCGAGAAGCCGGGGTCGTTTCGCCTGACGACCGACGCGATCAACACATCGTTCAAGTACCGAGTTGTCGCGGGCACGGTGACGTCGCCCACCTACGACGTCGCCGTCGCGCGGCCGCCGCGCATCACGCGCATCGACGTCGACTACACGTACCCGGCCGGGCTCAATCTCAAACCGCGCACCGAGCAGGACAGCGGCGACATTTACGCGCCGGCCGGCACCGACGTCCGCGTCCACGTGTTCACCGATCGTCCGGCAGCCACCGGCCGGATGGCGCTCGGCGACGGGAAATCGATCGAGCTCGCCGCGGGCACGCCGACCGAGCTCTCGGCGTCGTTGAAAGTCGTGGGCGACAACTCGTATCGCGTCGCCGTCGCGGACGCCGACGGCCTGTCGAACGCGGGCGACACCGAATACTTCATCCGCACGCTCGAAGATCGTGCGCCCGAAGTCCGGATCCTGAGGCCGGCGACCGATCGATCGGTGACGCGGCTCGAAGAGATCGACGTCGAGGCGCAGGCCGAAGACGACTACGGGATCGATCGCCTCGACTTCGTGTATGCGGTGCGCGGCGGAGCGGAGAAGGTGGTGCCGCTCGCGATTCCGAAGCAGAGCACGACGGCCACCGGCCGCCACACGCTGTTCCTCGAGGATCTCGACGTGAAGCCGGGCGACTTCATCTCGTACTACATGCGTGCCCGCGATCTCACGCGCGGCACGCGGCCGAACGAGGCGCGCAGCGACATCTTCTTCCTCGAAGTGAAGCCGTACGAGCAGGAGTTCGCGCTGGCGCAGAGCTCGTCGATGGCGGGCGCCGGTGCGAGCGGCAACATCGATGATCTCGTCGCCGCGCAGAAGGAAATCGTCGTCGCGACCTGGAAGCTGGATCGGCGCGCGCAGAGCGCGAAGGGCGCGAAGTCCGAGCAGGACATCCGATCGGTCGCGAAAGCCGAGACGGAGCTGAAGGCGCGCGTCGAGCAGACGTCGAGCTCGTTCCGCGAGTCGACGATGCGCGATCCGCGGCGGCGTCCGGGCCAGGGCGGCCGCGGCGGCCCGCCGCAGCCGCGCGCCGGCGAGACGATGCCCGAAGAGGATCACATGACGGCGGCGGCCGAGGCGATGGGGAAAGCGGCCGCGTCGCTCGAGGCGCTGAAGACCGGCCCCGCGCTGCCACCCGAGATGGAGGCGCTCCATCACCTGCTGCAGGCGCAGGCGGACGTGAAGAAGCGGGAAGTCTCACGTCAGCAGGCGGGCAGCGGCGGCGGCATGAACCGCAGCAACTACGACATATCGGCGCTGTTCGACAAGGAGCTGCAGAAGGCGCAGCAGACCAACTACGAGACGAAATCGACGACCGAGCAGCGCGAGGATCGCAATCAGAGCGAGCTCGACAAGATCAAGGATCTCGCGCGGCGGCAGGACGAGCTGCTGAAGCGGCAGGCCGACCTCGCGAAGAACCGCGAGTCGATGACCGAAGAAGAATTGAAGCGCGAGCTCGAGAGGTTGACGCGCGAGCAGGCCGACCTGCGCCAGCGCGCGGAAGACATGGCGCGCCAGATGAACCAGAGCGGCCAGCAGTCACAGCAGCAGAACGCACAGAACGGCCAGCGGGGACAGAATCAATCGGGCCAGCAGAATCAGTCGGGACGGCAGGGGCAATCGGGTCAATCGGGGCAGTCCGGTCAATCGGGTCAGTCCGGCCAGATGCGCGATGTGTCGGAGGCGATGCGGAGCGCGACGAGCGATCTGCGCCGCCAGAATCCGGCGCAGGCGAGCGCGAACGCGAATCGCGCGCTCGAGAAGCTGCGCGAGCTCGAGCGGCAATTGCAGGCGGGGCGGCCCGACGAGCGCCGCCGGGCGCTCGGCGACATGCAGCTCGAGGCGCGGCAGCTCGCCGATGCCCAGCGGCAGATCGCCTCGGAGCTCGGGAAGACGGGCGATGGCGAAACCGGCAAGGATGCCGTGCGCCGTCTCGCGGGCGAACAGGAACGGCTGGCCGATCGCGCGCGGCGGCTGCAGGACGGGTTGAAGCAGGCGGCCGCCGGCGACGCAGCGAAGGATCTCGAGCGTCAACGCGTGCCCGAGCGCATGCAGCAATCGGCGGAGGCGATGCGCGCGGCGGCGGATCGCGGTCAGGGGACGCCGCGCGGTAACACGGCGCCAGGCGCGCAATCGGGTGAGGCCAAGTCTCAGGCGAGTGTGCAGGACGCCATGGCGCGCGAGCTCGATAAAGTCGCGGACAAGATCAACGCGGGGAACGGCGCGAAGGACGGAGAGTCTCAGAAGCTGTCGGATCGGCTCGCGCGCGTGCAGGAGCAGCGCGAGAAGCTGGATCGCATCGGCCGCGAGCTCGGCAGGATGGGACGCCAGAGCGGCCCGAACGGATCGCAGGCGGCGAGCTCGCAGAAAGCGCCCGGTCAGAGCGGCCGCGCCGGCGAAGGGCAGCAGGGCGGCGGCGGCGGCAGCGGGACCGATCTCGCGAAGCTGCGTGAAGAGTCGATGCGCCAGATGAAGGAGACGCAAGACCTCCTCAATCAGCTCGCGCGCGAGGATCAGACGTTCACCCATGGGGGCGCCGGCTTCACGTTCGAAGGCCGGGGCATGACCATGTCCGCGCCGGGCACCGAGGCGTTCAAGCAGGACTTCGCGCGCTGGGAGGATCTGAAGCGCCAGATGACCGCGGCGCTCGAGAATGCCGAATCGTCTCTCTCGAAAAAGCTGCAGGCGAAGCAGGCGCGCGATCGCCTCGCGGCCGGCGCCGACGACAAGGCGCCGCCCGAATACCGGAAACAGGTGGACACGTACTTCAAGGCGATCGCCGGGAAGAAGAAACCGTAGATGCATTTCGCATATCCGCTGCCCTGGTGGCTGGCGGTCGCTCTCGCCGCGGCCATCGGCGCGGCGGCGTTTGTCCAGTATCGGCGCCCGCTTTCGCCGGTGACGCGCGCGCAGCGCGTCACGCTCGTCGCGCTGCGTGCGATCGTGCTCACGGCCCTCGTGCTCTTCCTGTTCCGTCCAATCATCATTCTTCCGCCTGCCGGATCGCAGGACGCGACCGTGCCGGTGCTCATCGACGTCTCGCGCAGCATGCGCCTCGACGATGCGGACGGGCAGTCGCGGTTGACGCGCGCCGCGGCGATCCTGAAAAAGGACGTGATGCCGGCGCTGGCGCGCAAGTTCCACACCGAGCTGTACACGGTCGGCGACGGCATCGCCCCGATCGCATCGGTTTCTCCGTCTTCGTCTTCTTCTTCAGCGGCGCCTGACGGACTCGATCGGTTGAGCGCCGATGCACGCCGGACGGATCTCGCCGGAGGCCTTGCGGCGATTCGGGAGCGCTATCGCGGTCAGCGCGTCGCCGGGATCGTTGTGCTGTCGGACGGTGGAGACACTTCTCGGTCAAGTGGGTCAGGTGGGGAAGGCGGGCCGCCGGTGTTTGCCGTCGGGATCGGATCGCCCGATGGTCCGCACGATCGCGAGGTGCTCGGCGTCACGGCCGGCGATCCGCATCTCGATCAGGCATCCGTGGATCTGCACGTGACGGCGGTCAGCGTCGGCTTCGGGCGGATGCCGTTTCAACTGCGTGTGCTCGCGAACGGCCGGCTGCTCGACACGCGGCGAATCGTGCCGCCCGCCGACGGCTCGCCGATCGACGAAGTGTTCACCGTCTTTCCCGATCCGCTCAACGCCACGGTGTACTCGGCCGAGATTCCACGCGACGATTCGGAATCGGTGGCGGAAAACAACGCGCGCGCCGTGCTCGTCAGCCCGGCCGGGCGCAAGCGCCGCGTGCTGGTCGTCGAAGGCGCGCCAGGGTTCGAGCACAGCTTCATGAAGCGCGCCCTCGCGAGCGATTCGGGCCTCGAAATCGATTCGGTGACGCGCAAGGGCCGGAACGCCGAGAATCAGGACACGTTTTTCGTGCAGGCGGCTGCCGGCCGGTCCGCGACGCTGACGACCGGGTTCCCGCAGCGCCGCCAGGATCTGTTCGCGTACGACGCCCTCGTCATCGCGAACGTCGAACCCGATTTCTTCACGCGCGCGCAACTCGCGATGGCGGCCGACTTCGTCGCGGAGCGCGGCGGCGGATTGCTCGTCCTCGGCGGCCGCTCGTTTGCGAAGCGCGGATGGGCCGGCACGCCGCTCGAGGAAGCGCTGCCGGTGGAGGTGAACGATCGCCGCGGCGGTCCTGGCAGCCTTGTCCGCACGTCGCTGACGTCGGGTCCCATCCCGGCGCACAACAAGGTCGTCGTCACCGACGAAGGCGAGGACCATCCGATCATGCGGATCGGATCCTCGGCGGACGAAACGCGGAAGCTCTGGGCCGCGCTGCCGCCGCTCGCCGCGAGCGCAGCGCTCGGCGGTCCGCGTCCGGGCGCGACGATTCTCGCGCTCACGACGGCGCCGGGCGGCGGCGTGTTTCCGGTGGTCGCCGTTCAACGCTACGGGCAGGGACGCTCGATGATTTTCGCGGGCGAGGCGTCGTGGCGCTGGAAGATGATGGTCGCGTCGAGCGACCGCGCCTACGAGCTCTTCTGGCGTCAGGCGGCGCGATGGCTCGCGACGCCTTCACCCGATCCGGTCGCGATCACGGTGCCCGACGCCCCGGAACCGGGAGACGCGATGTCGATCGACGTCGACGCGCGCGACGCCGCGTTCGCGCCCGCGCCTGATGCCGTCCTCGACGCGACGCTCACCGCGCCGGGCGGTGCGACCGAACCGCTGAAGCTGCGCCACGCGGACGCGACGAGCGGCCGCTTCACGGCGGCGATTCGCCCCGAGCAGCCGGGTCTGTACCGCATCCGCGTCGACGCCCGGCGCGGCGCGACGCCGCTCGGCACGGCCGACCGCTGGATGTACGTGGGCGGCGCAGATCGCGAGTTCGCCGATCCGCGGCTCAACGAGGGTTTCCTGCGCCGCGTGGCGCGCACGTCGGGCGGACGCTACCTGCGCACCGCGGAGGCATCGCGCGTCGCCGCGCTCTTGTCGTCGTCGATTCCCCAGAACGCCGCGCCCGAGCGCCGCGATCTGTGGCACGAGCCATGGGCGTTCGCGCTCATCCTGATCCTGCTGTCAGGCGAGTGGATCCTGCGCCGCAGGTGGGGCTTGCGATGAAGCCGAGTCAGCAGCGCCCGCGGCCATGCCGCGCGGCATCGACGATCGTTTGTGGCTGGGGTGCCCGCCTTCGCCAAGGCTACGGCGGGTCCGCCGTAGCTCGCGAGAATGCGCGCGAGCGGAGGCGGAGGGCCCCGCCGCCACTGCAAAAAAAGTTGGTGCTAACTCTGTTCCTATTAGCACTGGCCGCTTCAAATGCGTTCGCCGGCGATCGCTACGCACTCGTCGTCACCGGCGCATCGGGCGGCGAAGCGTATCAGCAGAAATACGATCGCTGGCGCGGGACGTTTCTCGCGACCTTGCGCGACCGGTTCGGCTACGCGCAGGATCATCTGCTCGTCCTCGCGGAGAACGAGAGCGAAGGCGTGCACAAAGCGACGCGCGCGAACGTCCAGCGCGTGCTGACCGATCTGCGTCGCCGTCTGACCAAAGACGATCAACTGCTCGTGATGCTCATCGGTCACGGGACCACTGTCGATATGTCCGGCGGTGAAGACGCCAAATTCAATCTCGTCGGCCCCGACCTGAGCGCCAGCGAGTGGGCCGATCTGCTCCGGCCGATTCCAGGCCGCCTGGTGTTCGTGAACGGCACCGGCGCAAGCTTTCCGTTCCTTCACAAGCTCGCCGGCCGGAACCGCGTCGTGCTGACCGCCACCGATTCGGCCGCGCAGCAGTTCGAGACGGTCTTCCCCGAGTACTTCATCGACGCGTTCGGCGACGCCGCCGCTGACCTCGACAAGAACGGCCGCGTGTCGATGTGGGAGGCATTCAGCTACGCGAGCGCAGCGGTGCGGCAATGGTTCGAGCAGAAAGGGCAGTTGCCGACCGAACGTCCGCTGCTCGACGACACCGGCGCCGGCGTCGGCCGCGAAGCGAGCAGTCCCGGCACCGACGGCGCGGTCGCCGGCGTCACCTATCTCGAGCCCGAGCCGGCCGCGGCGCTGGCCGGCGACACGGCGCTCGGCGCGCTGCAGAAGCGTCTCGCCGAGCTGGAGACCGCGCTCGAGGAACTGAAAGCGAAGAAAGCCGCGATGCCGCCGGATCAGTACGACGCGGAGCTCGAGAAGCTGGTGCTCGAGATCGCGCGCGTCTCCGCGCAAATCCGATCGAAGTCCTAGCTAGCCGCCATTTTCTCGCCGGCGGCCTGTTTGATCCGCGACGCTGATCAAACACTTGTGTTGATTCAGCGCCGCTATACTGAATCGACGATCGATCCAGCTTTGTGTGTCAGTAATAGTCGATCGGATCCCACCGATCCATCTCGGGCTTCCTGAAGGCGAACACGCCGATCGCGCCGACGACGAAGCCGGCGACGTGCGCCGCGAATGCGACACCGCCGCCCCCGTGCGAGTTCGACGTGACGGCGATGGCGCCGGCGCTCAGGAACTGCATCAGGAACCAGAAGCCGAGCAGCACGATGGCCGGAATCTCGACGATCTGGATGAAAATCCACGGGATGAGCGTCAGCACGCGCGAGTGCGGATAGAGCACGAAGTACGCGCCCATGACGCCGGCGATCGCGCCGCTGGCGCCGATGGTCGGCAGCTCCGAGTACGGATCCATCACGATCTGGCCGATCGCGGCCGCGATCCCGCACAGCAGATAGAAGACGATGAAGCGGCCGTGGCCGACGCGATCCTCGACGTTGTCGCCGAAGATCCAGAGGTACCACATGTTCCCGATGAAATGGGACCAGCCGCCGTGCAGGAACATCGATGTGATGAGCGTCGGCCAGCTGAATGCCGCCGGGATGACGCCGTAGAAGTAGAGGAACTCCGTCAGCTGGCGCTCGCCCAGCGAGAGCTCGAACAGAAACGCCACTGCGTTGAGGGCGATGATCGTGACGGTGATGTACGGAGTGGACCGGGACGGGATGACGTCCCGTAGCGGAATCATTCAGTCAATCGTATTGCGGATTGAGGATTGCGGATTGCGGATTTATTGACGATTGCCGGATTGACGATTGTCGATTCGATCGGGGTGTTCCGGGCGATACAGTCGAACAGGGGGTCGTTGATCAAGGGCCATGACGCGTCGTCGAATCAGCGGTCATCACGCGCCGAATCAGCGGTCATTGCTTCGAATCAAGAAATCGCGAATCGAAATCACCAATCACAAATCAACAATAAATCCGCAATCCGCAATCCTCAATCCGCAATGTCATATCACACTCCGTGCCCGTAGCCGATCGCTTCGACGTGCGTGGCGGCCGCCGGCGCGGTGGCCGGTGTGCGCACGCGATCGACGATGCGGCGGAGATCGCCGTCGGCGATCGCTTTGCGGTGCTCGCCGAGGGAGATGACCGCGTGATAGACGTGATCGATTTCGGCGGCCGACAGCGTGAAGCCGAGCGCCTCGCAGCGCGACTGCACCGCATGCCGTCCCGAATGACGCCCGAGCACGAGGCGCGATGACGCCGACTGGCCGACGTCTTCGGGCCGCATGATCTCGTACGTGCGCGTGTCCTTCAGCACGCCGTCCTGGTGGATGCCCGCTTCGTGCGCGAACGCATTGCGCCCGACGATGGCCTTGTTCGCCTGGACAGGCTCGGCGGTGATCTGCGAGAGGAGCTGACTCGTTTCGAACAGCGCGTCGGACTTGATCTGCGTGTCGTACGGCAGGCGATCCTGCCGGACGCGCAGCGCCATCACGAACTCTTCGAGCGACGCGTTCCCGGCGCGCTCGCCAATTCCGTTGACCGCGCATTCGACCTGCCGCACGCCCCCCTGAACCGCCGCGAGGCTGTTGGCGACCGCCAGTCCGAGATCGTTGTGGCAGTGCGCACTGAAGACCGCCCGGGGCGCGTTCGGGACGCGCCCGATGATCTCGGCGAAGAAGTCGCGGATTTCATCAGGAGTAGCGTAGCCGACCGTGTCGGGCAGATTGACGGTGGTGGCGCCGGCCGCGATGACCGCCTCGATCACGCGGCACAGAAAGTCGCGGTCGCTGCGCGTCGCATCCTCCGCCGAGAACTCCACGTCGTCCGTGTACGTGCGTGCGAGCTTCACGGCTTCGACCGCCGCGTCGAGGCAGGCCTCGCGCGACATGCGCAGCTTTGCCGCGAGGTGGAGGTCGGAGGTGGCGAGGAACGTGTGGATGCGCGACCGCTCGGCCGGCGCGAGCGCGCGCGCCGCTTCTTCGATGTCTTGACGGCGCGTCCGCGCGAGCGCCGCGATGACCGGCCGCCGCACGGCGTTGGCAATCTGCTGCACCGCCTCGGAGTCCGCGGGCGACGCGATCGGGAAGCCGGCCTCGAGGATGTCGACGCCCAGCCGATCGAGCGCATGGGCCATCGCCAGCTTGGCCGGCACGTCCATCGAGAACCCGGGGGCCTGCTCGCCGTCGCGCAGCGTCGTGTCGAAGACGGTAACCGGTGCAGGATCGCTCATAGGTGTCTGTTGTAGCCGTTCGGCGGCCTAGAAGTCAAAGTGATAATCGTTACGGAAAAATAACCACATGTTATGCTCGCTGAACGCCGCAGGGATGAGGGATTAGCGCTTGGATTTCAACGCGCTGAAGATTTTTCTCGCCGTCGCCCAGGAGCGCAGCTTCTCGCGCGCCGCCGCCAAAGTGCATCGGACGCAGCCCGCCGTCAGCCAGGCCGTGCGCCGTCTCGAGGCCGAGCTCGGCGAGCAGCTCTTCGATCGCTCGTCGAAGAGCGGCACGCTGACCGAGGCGGGACGGATGCTGCAGAACTACGGCCAGCGGCTCGTCCGGATGGCCGAGGAGACCGAGAACGCGGTGCGTGAGCTGCGCGACCTGCGCCGGGGGCGCATCCTGATCGGCGCCAACGAAGCGGCGGTGCACACGCTGCTGCCGCTCATCGCGCGCTTTCGCCGGCAGTACCCCGACATCGCGATCGACGTACGCCGCGTGCCTGCGCGGCAGATCGCCGTGGAGGTGGTGCAGGGCAGTCTCGACTTCGGCGCGCTGACGTTCCATCCGGCCGAGGAAGGCCTGCTCGAGGTGGCGGTCGGCAGCGACGAGCTCGTGCTGCTCGCGCCGCCGTCGCATCCGCTGGCCAAACGCAAACAGGTGACGATGGAGGAAGTGGCGCCGGAGGCGATCGTGGCGCACAACGATCCGTCCCCGGCGCGGGAACGCGTCCTGCGGCTGTTCGAGCAGCGGCACATCCCGCTGCGGATGGTGATCGCGCTGCCGAGCCTCGACGGCATCAAGCGCGCAGTGGAGCTGAAGCTGGGTCTCGCGCTGCTGCCGCGCCGCTGCGCGATCACCGAAATCGCGAGCGGGCGGCTCGCCGCCATTCCAGTGAGCGGCATCTCGCGGCGGCGGCAGGTGATGATTGTCTGCCGGAAGGCACACCGATCGCATGCCGCCGAGGCCTTTCTCGGCGTCGCTCAGGAAAAGGCCGAGCCCGACGCGTAGAATCGGGTAATCGGGTAATCGGGTAATCGGGTAATCGGGTAATCGGGTAATTGGGTCGAGTCATTGGCAATTGCGGGATCGCGTCATCGGCAATGCGCCCATGCGCGATCGGAAATTACCCGATTACTCGATTACCCGATTACCAGATTCAGAATCCGCGAATGTAGGGCAGGCGAGCGGCGACTGCGCGAACGTCGTCGAACCGATCCAGCAGCATCGCCGTCGGATTCCACTGACCGGACACGAACCCGTCGCGCAGCGCGGGCGGCAGCGTGGCGTTGAATCGCAGCGTGCCCGCGGTGATGGCGCCGGATTGAACGTCCGCGGCGATCGTGGTTTCCGGGTTCTGCTCGACGAGCGTCTGCAGCCGATCGATCGATTCGCGATCGGCCGCGAAGCAGGGCATGCCCATCATCGCGGCGTTGCCTTGAAAGATTTCCGAGAACGACTCGCCGACGATCGCGCGAATGCCGAACCGCGCGAGCCCCTGCGGCGCGTGCTCCCGCGACGATCCGCAGCCGAAGTTGCCGTTCACCACGAGGATCGAGGCGCCGCGGTATCGGGGATCGTCGAACGGGTGCGACCGATCCGCCTTGCGATCGTCCTCGAAGACGTGCTGCTCCAGCCCCTCGAACGAGACGGACACGAGAAATCGCGCCGGCATGATGCGATCGGTGTCGATGTCGTTCCCGCGCACAGGCAGGCCGCGGCCTCCGACATGGCTGATGGCTGATGGCTGATGGCTCATGGCTGAGAGCTGACGGCTGATAGCTGATAGCTACGCGTGCACTTCATCGAGTATGGTCCGCACGTCGACGACTTCACCGGCGATTGCCGCCGCGGCGACCATCGCCGGGCTCATCAGCAGCGTTCGTCCCGTCGGGCTGCCCTGACGTCCCTTGAAGTTGCGGTTCGACGATGACGCGCAGATCTGGCGCCCTTCCAGCTTGTCCGGATTCATGCCGAGACACATCGAGCAGCCGGCGCCGCGCCATTCGAATCCAGCGTCGATGAACACCTGATGCAGACCGCGCGCTTCCGCCGCGCGGCTGACCGCCTTCGAGCCGGGCACGACGAGCGCCTTTACGTGCGGCGCCACACGGTGACCCTTGACGATGCGCGCCGCCTCTTCGAGATCCGACAGACGCCCGTTCGTGCACGATCCGATGAACGCGACGTCGATTTTCGTGCCGGTGACGCGCGCCCCCGGCCTGAACCCCATGAACGCAAACGCCTCGTCCTGCGGATCGGCGGCGATCGCTTCGCTGACCCCGACCGACTGCCCCGGATTGATGCCCCACGTGACCGTCGGCTCGATCGCCGACGCGTCGAATGTCACGCGATCGTCGTACGTCGCGTTCGGATCGGACGCAATCCGACGCCACCATGCCACGGCGCGATCGAACGCCTCACCCTGAGGCGCGAACGGCCGTCCGCGCAGGAACGCGAACGTCGTCTCGTCGGGATTCACGTAGCCGACGCGGGCGCCGCCCTCGATCGACATGTTGCAAATCGTCATGCGCTCGTCGAGCGACATCGCGTCGATCGTGGGCCCGCCGTACTCGTACGCGAAGCCGACGCCGCCCTGCACGCCGAGCCGGCGGATGACCGTCAGGATGACGTCCTTCGCATAGACGCCCGGACGTAGCGATCCGTGGACCTCGATCCGCCGCACCTTCAACGGATCGAGCGCGAGACACTGCGACGCGAGCACGTCGCGCACTTGTGAGGTGCCGATGCCGAACGCGATGGCGCCGAGCGCGCCGTGGGTCGACGTGTGGCTGTCGCCGCACGCGATCGTCATGCCCGGCTGCGTGAGGCCCAACTCGGGGCCGATGACGTGGACGATCCCCTGGTTGTCGTGATCGGGCGTCCACAGCGGGATGCCGAAGTCACGGCAATTCCGTTCCAGCGACGAGGCCATTTCCTCCGCCATCACGTCGAGGAACGGCCGCCGCTGCGCGCGGGTCGGCACGATGTGATCGATCGTCGCGAACGTGCGCTCGGGAAAGGCGACGCGCCATCCGTGTTGACGCAGCATGTCGAACGCCTGCGGCGTCGTCACTTCGTGAATAAGGTGTAAGCCCACGAACAACTGGGTCTGTCCGCTTGGCAGCTTCCGGACGGCGTGTGCGTTCCAGACCTTGTGAAAAAGTGTCTCAGCCATGGCAGAAACTGTCACAAATCGGCGAGTGCGTGCCAGCTAGAATACAACGATGCTCGATTCGCGCGCTCGTCTCGCGCTGCTGACGCTGGGAGTGGGTTTACTGGTCATCTTTCGCGGCAGCGTGCACGGCGACCAGCGATACGACGACCCGCCGTTCCTCATTCTCCAGGGCGTCGGCCTGCCGGCCGTCGACGTCGGCCTGATGAAGGACGACTCGCACGGTCCGGACGCGCCCGAAACGCTGCGCCGCGTGGCCGTCCGCGCCACGCTCAAGGGAGACGAGGCGCTGAGGTCGAGCGCGAGCTTCCGGCCGGGCCGGATGATCGTCAGGTTCCGCGACGAAGCGCCGGCTGCCGCTCGAATGTCGGCGCTGCGCGACGCAGCGGCGAGCGGCATCATCGCCGAGCGTCCGTCGTACGCCGACTTCGACGTCGTGCAAATGGCCGCCGGCGACGATCCGGTGGCCGCCGCCCGTGTGCTCATGGAACAGCATGGCGACGTCGTGATGTACGCGCAGCCGTCGTATCGCTTGCACACGATGTTCACGCCGAACGATCCGCTGTACGCCACGAACCAGTGGAATCTCCCGCTGATCAATCTCGAGCGCGCGTGGGACATTCAGCCAGCCGCGGGATCGACGATCACGGTCGCGGTGCTCGATTCGGGTCTGGCTTACCAGGATGCGACGATCCTGGCGACGCTGCCGGCATTTCGTGATGAACAGGGTCGCCTCTATCCGGCGCTCGGACGCGTCACCATTCCGTATTCGGCGGCCCGGCAGGTGGTGCCGGCGTCAAACCCCGATCGCATCGTCGCACCGCGCGACTTCATCTGGGACACGAACACGCCGTTCGACTTCGACGGCCACGGCACGCACGTCAGCGGGACCATCGGTCAGTTGACGAACGACGGCGTCGGCACGGCGGGCGTCGCGTTCAACGTCAAGCTGATGCCGGTGAAGGTTATCGACAGCGTCTGGGACTTTCTGTTCCGCGCGCCCAACGAAGCGACAGACGAGGTCGTGGCGCGCGGCGTCCGGTACGCGGCTGACAACGGCGCGAAGATCATCAACATGAGCATCGGCCGGACCGGGCCGCCGGCGCCGGTCATGGAAGACGCGATCAAGTACGCGGTCGGTAAAGGTGTATTCGTGGCCATTGCCGCCGGGAACGAGTTCGAGGATGGCAATCCGGTCGAAGTGCTCGCCGAGATCGCGTCGCGAGTCAAAGGGGCGGTATCGGTCGCAGCCGTCGATCGCGCGCGTAACCACGCGTTCTATTCCACTGCCGGCTCTTACGTCGAGCTCGCCGCGCCGGGCGGCGCGAGCCGGGGATTCGGCGCGAGCGGCGCTATCTACCAGCAGACGTTCTTTCCCGATATGACCGACACGTTCCTGCTGTCGCCGGCGCAGTACCGCGCGCCGCGGTTCGACATGATCGGCTACATTCCCTACACCGGCACTTCGATGGCAACACCTCACGTGGCCGGTGTGGCCGCGATGCTGATGCAGCAGGGCATCACCGATCCGGCCGCGATCGAGGACGCGCTCGAAAAATACGCGATCGATCTTGGCGCGAAGGGGCGAGACGACCAGTTCGGCTTCGGTCTGATCGACGCGCGCAACGCGATGTTCGGCCTCGGGCTCGCGAAGTGAAGCTCGCGATCGCCCTTCTGCTCACCCTCGCGGCCGCGGCCCCGGCGTCGGCGCAGGGAGTGTTCGGGCCGTCGACGGACGCGCCCCTAATCTCTCTGCGGCCGTTCATGGAGATCAGCAACGAGAAATTTTTCGCGACGAAGACGTTCGACGCGATCTTCGGCGAGACCTCCGCGCGGTTCTGGGGCGGCGGACTGCAGGTCACCGTGCTCCGCGACCGCGTCTACGGCGAGATTGGCGCGAGCCGCCTCATGAAAAAGAACGCCGAGCTCGTGGGGCAGCGCGTGTTCATCAGCGACGGGAAGGTCTACACGCTCGGCATCCCGCTGCGGTCGACGATCCAGCCGCTGGAGATCAGCGGCGGCTATCGCTTCCACGTCCATCCGCGCGTGGTGCCGTACCTCGGCGCCGGATTCGGTTCGTACCATTACACCGAGCAATCCGATTTCGCCGACGCCTCCGAGAACGTCGACGTGACGGAACGCGGCGGGATCTTTCACGTGGGCGCGGAGGTCCGCGTGTTTCGATGGGTCGGCGTCGCCGTCGATGCGAAATACACCCACGTTCCCGGGATCCTGGGAAGCGGAGGCGTCTCCCAGCAGTTCTCGCAGAACAACTCCGCGCAGGCGAGGCCAGAGCGCGACCTCGGCGGCTGGGCGGCGCGTCTCAAAGTCGTTGTTGGACGATGAGTTGACGTATCATCGATTCCAGATGACTGGCGAGGCCGTCGAGCGTCGGTCGCGGCGGATGGCCCTCATCGGTGCGGCGCTCTACGCGGTCGTCCTGCTGATGGCGCCGTTCGAGCACCACGACCTCGTCTGCCACATCAAGACGCCGCAGCACTGCATGTCCTGCTCGGCGACGCTCGTCGGTTCCGATCCCCATGCGCCCGCGATTCTCCAGCCGCAGTTGAGCGCGCTGGCCGCGCGATGGCGAGTCTGACGCTCGCCCAGAGCGCGGTCTTCGCGGTCCGGTCCCCGGGCCGCTCGCCGCCGGCCTCGAACGACCTGTTCCTCTAAAACGCCATTTGGAAACCATCGGCGGCCCTTGTAGCGCAGTCCTTCAGGCCTGCCAACGGCCGCAGGGGCAGCCCTAAAGGGCTGCGCTACGTTCTTGTTCGAGCGGCGCAGGCCCGAAACGCGCTGTAGTTACGGAGGAAATACGGATGCGAGCCATGCGGGTTGTGTGCGCATCGACGGTCGTCACCGGTCTCTTGATGACGGGATCGCCGGCGGCCGCCCAGGATGTGCAGGCGCTGCGGCAGGAGATCGATCAGCTCCGCCGCGATTTCGAAACGTTGAAGCAACAGTACGGCGATCGTCTGACGGCGCTCGAAGCCAAGCTTGCGATCGCTCAGGGCACGCCCCCCGCACAGCCGGGCGCCGCTCAACCGAGCGCTCCGGTGCCTCCGGGCGCCGAAGGCGCAGGCGGGCCGACCGGCTCGCTGCCGGTGTACGGCGGCGCCGTCTCGGGATCGAAGATCTTCAACCCCGACATCGCCGTCATCGGCGACTTTCTTGGCGCCGCCGGCAAGAACGAGCTGCATCCCGATCCGTTCGGTCCCGACACGGTGCCGCGCGCGCTGCAGATGCACGAGTCGGAAGCGTCGTTCCAGGCGGTCGTCGACCCGTACGCCCGCGGCGACTTCTTCATCTCGTTCGGCGAAGAAGGAGTGGAGCTCGAGGAAGGGTACGTCACTTTCACGTCGCTGCCCGGCGGACTGCTGACGAAAGTCGGCAAGATGCGCGGGGCCTTCGGCAAGGTGAACACCTTGCACAACCACGTGCTGCCGTGGACCGATCGGCCGCTCGTCACGAACAACCTGGTGGGCGGCGAAGACGGGATCAGCGATGCCGGCATTTCCGTCGCGCGGCTGATTCCGAACCCGTGGCTGTTCCTCGAGGCCACGGGTCAGGTGTTCCGCGGTGATGCCGGACCGGAGGAGCAGCCGTTGTTCCGCGCCGGCAAGCGCAGCGACCTGAGTTACGTGGGCCATCTGCGCGCGTACCACGACATCACCGAAGACAGCAATCTCGATTTCGGGTTCTCGTACGCGCGGGGCCACAACACGTCGGGAGGGGCCGACACCGAAGAGCCCGGACGGTTCGTCACGAATCTCTACGGTGTCGACGCCACGTTCCGGTGGCGCCCGCTGCAGCGATCGATTTATCACTCGTTCGTCGGGCGCACGGAGTGGATCTGGAGCCGCCGCGACGAGGTGACGGGGCTTCAGAGCGGCAGCGGCATGTACCTGTCCGGTGACTATCAGTTCGCGCGGCGATGGTTCGCCGGAGCGCGCTTCGATCGCTCGAATCGGGCCGACGATGCGTCGCTCGTCGACACGGGCGGCTCGGTGCTGCTCACGTTCTGGCCGAGCGAGTTCAGCCAGGTGCGCGGCCAGTACCGGCGCACGAACTACGCGGTCGGTCCGTCGGCGAACGAATTGTTGTTCCAGTTCCAGTTTTCCATCGGCGCTCACGGGGCTCATCCCTTTTAGGTGCTTTCATGAAACTCCTCACTGCTCTGACGATCGCCCTCTCACTCGTCCCGTTCTCCGCCCGTGGGCAGGGCAAGCCCAATGTCATCACGACGACGGAGGATCTGGCATCGATCGGCCGCGAAGTCGCGGGCGACCGTGCGTCGATCGAGTCGCTGGCGCGCGGCTACCAGGATCCGCACTACGTCGAGCCCAAGCCGAGCTTCATCCTGAAGCTCCAGAAAGCCGACCTGCTCGTCGTCGTCGGGCGCGAGCTCGAGCTCGGCTGGCTGCCGCCGCTGATTCAGCAGAGCCGCAACGCGCGCATCCAGCCCGGCGCCGACGGGTATCTCGACGCCTCGCTCCACGCGGAGATCCTGGAGATTCCGCAAGGGCAGATCACGCGCGCGATGGGCGACGTCCATCCGCTCGGCAATCCGCATTACTGGTTGGATCCGGAGAACGGCAAGCGGGTCGCCAAGGACGTCGCCGACAAGCTCTCGCGGCTGCGCCCCAACGACCGGGCGTACTTCGAGCAGCGCCTCGCCGATTTCACGACGCGGATCGATGTAGCCGAGAAGCAGTGGCTGGCGACGATGGCGCCGTACCGCGGGACGAAAGTCGTGACGTATCACCGATCGTTCCCGAACTTCGCGCAGCGGTTCGGCCTGGACATCATCGGGTACGTCGAGCCGCGGCCGGGAATTCCGCCGACGCCGCAGCACACGCTGGATCTGATCAACGAGATGAAGCGGCAGAACGTGAAGCTGATTCTCGTCGAGCCGTACTTCGACCTGAAGACGCCGAATTCGATTGCGCGCGGAACCGACGGGCTGGTGCTGGTCATGCCGCCGTCGGTGGGCGGCGTCAAGGAGGTCACCGACTACTTCAAGCTGTTCGACTACGACATCAACCTCCTGGTCAACGCCATCAAGAAGGCGACCGTGGACACGAGACACTAGCTTGGAGACCTCGATGCTCGAGTTCCTGGCGGCGCCGTTCGCCGCCAGCCTCATCCTGACCGGGATTCACGCATACCTCGGCGTCCACGTCGTCGAACGCGGCGTGATCTTCGTCGACCTGTCGCTCGCGCAGATTGCCGCGCTCGGCGCGACGATCGCGCTGCTCATGCCGGTGTCCGGCGGCGATCCGCACGGAGCGGTCGTCTACTGGATCAGCCTCGCGTTTACCTTCATCGGCGCCGCGGTGTTCGCGCTGATTCGCGTTCAACGGGCGCGGATTCCTCAGGAAGCGGTCATCGGGATCTGTTACGCGGTGGCGTCGGCGGCGGCGATTCTCGCGATGAGCAAGGCGACATCGGAAAGCGAGCACCTCAAGGACATGCTGGTCGGTAACATCCTCGCCGTCTCGTGGGCGGAGGTGCGGAAGACGGCGCTGTTGTACGGTGCGATCGGGCTGTTTCACTACGTTTTCCGGCGGCAGTTTTTTGCGATCACCACCGCGCACCACATGGCGCAGCACACGCATGCCGCACCAGTTGGCGTGTCGGTGCGCCTGTGGGATTTTCTGTTCTACGCGTCATTCGGCTTCGTCGTCACCTCGTCGGTGTCGATTGCCGGCGTGCTCCTCGTGTTCTGTTATCTGATCGTCCCGTCGGTGGCGGCGATGTTGTACGCCGATTCAATCGGCAAGCGGCTGGCGATCGGCTGGTCGATGGGGACGATCGTATCGGCGCTCGGCGTGTACTTGTCGTTGCGGCTCGATCTGCCCACTGGCGCGACCATCGTGTGCACCTTCGGCCTCGTTCTGATTATCATGGCCGCTGTGCGTCCGTTGATCCAGCGCCATGCAGTGTAGGAACTGCGGCGCCGAAATCGCCGACAAGGCGCTCATCTGCTACCGCTGCGGCACGGCGACCACGGAAGCCAAGTACCAACCGGCGCTGATCGGGCGGCGCTCCTCCCGACAAAGACTATCGCGTACGCTCCTCGTGACGGTCGTCATCATCGCGCTGATCGTCCTGCTCGCCTTGTACTTCGGGGTGGGCATGCGATAATCGCAGTATGTCGATCGCGCCCGCCCGCGCGGCACGCGTCGCTCGTGCGCTGTGGATTGTGTGGGCGGTCCTCGTGTGGAACGTGGTCTTCGATCACGTCATCGTCGTAGCCGGACGAAATGCCATCCGGGCGGCGGGCCGTGCGATCGACGGCATCAACATCGACGACTTCATGCGTCCGGCGATTCCGCGCGGACTCTGGATCGCGACGCTCGCGGCATCGGCGATTCTCGTCATCGGCCTGTCGTTCATCCAGTTGACCACGCGCGCTCAGAGCAGGTGACCCTTTGCCGCTTCCGCCTCATCCGCTGATCTACGACTGGAATCACGACGCGGCTGGTCCCCGCCCGATCGCGATGCTCGACGACGAGACGCTGCGCGACGGGTTGCAGTCGCCGTCGGTGCGGACGCCGACGATCGACGAGCGAATCGACATCCTGCACCGCATGGACGCGCTCGGCATCGACACCGCCGACATCGGCCTGCCCGGCGCGGGACCTCGCGTCGCGCGCGACGTCGAGCGGCTCGCGAAGGCGATCGCGAAAGGCCGGCTGAAGGTCCGCGCGAACTGCGCGGCGCGGACGATGATCGCGGACATCAAGCCGATCGCCGAGATCACGCAGCGCACTGGCGTGGCGATCGAGTGCTGCACGTTCATCGGATCCAGTCCCATCAGGCAATATGCGGAAGGGTGGACGCTGGATTACCTGCAGAAGTGCACGGAGGACGCGGTGAGCTTCGCGGTGAACGAAGGTCTCACCGTGATGTACGTCACCGAAGATACGACGCGCGCCGATCCTGAATCGCTGCGGGCGCTGTTCTCCACGGCGATCCGCGCCGGTGCCTCGCGCGTATGCGTCGCCGATACGGTCGGTCATGCGACGCAGCACGGTGCGAAGGCGGTCGTGCACTTCGTCAAGTCGCTGATCGCCGAGCTGGGCGTCGACGTCGGCATCGACTGGCACGGGCACAAAGATCGCGGCTTCGGCGTCGCATCGGCCATTGCGGCGCTGGAGGCGGGCGCGACGCGGCTGCATGGCGCGGCGCTCGGCATCGGCGAGCGCTGCGGCAACACCCCCCTCGATCTGCTGCTCGTCAACCTCGTGATGATGGGCTATCGCGACCAGGATCTGACGACGCTGCCGGCGTACGTCCAGGCTGTCGCGCGTGCGTGCGACGTCCGCATCGCGCCGAACTATCCCGTCCTCGGCGCCGACGCGTTCCGCACCGCCACCGGCGTGCACGCCGCCGCCGTCGTCAAGGCCTACCGGATGGGCGATCGCGCGCTGATGGATGCGGTCTATGCCGCCGTCCCCGCGAGCCTGGTCGGCCGCGAGCAGGAGATTGAAGTCGGTCCGATGTCAGGCCGATCGAACGTGGTCTTCTGGCTCGAGAAGCGCGGCCTGCCGACGACCGACGAGATCGTCGATCGCGTGTTCGCCGCCGCCAAGGCGTCGAATCGCACGCTCACCCACGATCAGGTGCAGCTCATCGTCGACGAAGTGCGGCGCATCGAAGTGAAGAGCTGACGCGCTCAGTGGAAGCTGCGCGTCTTGACGACGCCGCCCTCGGCGCCGGCCAGCGGGTGGAACACGACGAACGCCTTGGGATCGACCTCCCGCACGATGGCCTTCACCTTCCCGATTTCCAGACGCGTGACGACGCAGTACAAGATGTCCTGCTCGACACCGCTCATGCCGCCGTATCCTTTGTAGATCGTGACGCCGCGGCCGCAGTCGCGCGTGATCTTGTCCCGGATCGTCGCGTGCTGATCCGAGACGATGGTGATGGCCGTGAACTCGTCGATGCCGTGGAGCACGAAGTCGAGCGTCTTCGCTGCGGTCAGATACGTGAGGATGGAGTAGAGCGCGGCGTCAACGCCCAGCACCGACATCGCGATGAGGAACAGCACGACGTTGAAGCCGAGAATCACGTCGCCCACCTTGAGCAGGTCGGCCCGCCGGCTGATCAGCAGCGCGGCGATTTCGGTTCCGTCGAGCACCGCGTTCCCGCGGACCGCGAGCCCGATGCCGGCGCCGATGAAGAATCCGCCGAACACGGCGGTCAGGACCAGGTCGGGCGTGACGTCCGGAAACGGCACGGCCGCGAGCGTCCCGGCCAGTCCCGCGATGCCCAGCACGCTCCGCACGGCGAAGGCGGCGCCCATCTGCCGGAAGCCGAGCGCCACGAACGGCAGATTCACGACCGGCAGCAGAATTGACAGCGACACGCCCGTGGTTTTCGACAACAGCATCGAGATGCCGGTCACGCCGCCGTCGATGAAATTGCTCGACAGCAGGAATCCCTTCAAGCCCATGGCCGCCGACAGGACGCCGAGCGCGATGAGCGTGGCGTTCGTCAGCTCGCGGAGGAAGGGGCGGCGCATTGTCAGAGCGATGACGCCGCCGGCGCGAACGTGAGGATGCGCTCGACGAACGCGCCTTTCGCATCGGCGTAGGGCACGATCTCGATCATCGCGCCCCGATTGTACTGGCGAGCCCTGCCCGCCGTCGCCAAGGCTATGGCGGGTCCGCCGTAGCTTCAGCGGAGGCGGACAGGGCTGCGCTACTTTTTGAGCAGGATGTCTTCGAAGAACCTGACCGCTCGAGGATCGTTCGACTGTCCGAGCCAGAACATCGCCTGCTTGCGCACCTCGGGATTGCGATTCGTGCGCGCGACCTCGATCAGCTTCGGCACGCCTTCGTCCTTCGGCATCTGGCTGAGGGCGAACACCGCCTTCTTCTTCACCTCGGTATCGGGATCGTTGTCGATGGCGCCGGAGATCGTCGCCAGCGCTTCGCGGCCCGCCCGCTGCGCGAGCCAGAAGAGCGCCTGCCCGCGCACCCGGCGGCTCTGATCGTTCTTCGCCGTGTTGATGAGCGTGGTGAGCGCCGCCGGCGTCTTGCTGACCGACAGGCCGAACGTCGCCTTGTCGCGCACCTTGTCGCTCGGATCCTCGCCGATCATCCGCGTCAGCAGGCGTGCGCCGGCGTCGCCGCGCGTCGACCCGAGCCAGAAGGCGGTATCGCTGCGCAGCCACTCGGGCCGGCTGGGCGCGACGAAGCTTTCGAGCGCGCGATCGGCCGACGGCACGTTGTGGAGCGCGATGGCGCTCATCGCGGTTTTTGCAACCCGATCTTTTCGGACGTCGTCTCCACCGGCGCCCGGACTGTCGGCGATTCCGACCACGAGTGACGACAACCACGCGACACTCTCGTCCGGCTTGACGTCGCTGAGCCACACGAGCGGCAGACCACCGGCGTCGACGTCGCAGTCTGGGGTAAATGTCCGCACGCGGCTGACGGCGCCGTTTTCGAGTCTCGCGAGCACCAGGAACTCCGTCGCCGGCTCGAGCATCACGCGTGAACCACGCATCGTGATCGAGTCGCCTGTGTTCATCGACACGCCGCTTCCACTTTCCAGACGGCACGTGCCGCAGCAGACGTCGCCGCTCGTCGAGATCGTGTCGTAGCAGCACATCTGCCGCGGTCCGGAGACCATCGGCGCGCGATACCCGATCCACGTGACGCCACCCCGCGCGGCCACGGCGCCAACTTCGCGCTCGAGACCCTGCGCGGCGGATCGCGTCTCGGTCTTCGCGTTGCTGATGCGGCCCTGCGCGAGCGCGCCGTCGGTCGCCGCACACAGGAGCGTCACCGCGAGAGCGAGCTTCTTCATTTGAGGAGCTCCAACAAATAATCGGTGACTTCCTTCGACTTGCCCATCATCGACATCTTCCGAACCATCTCTTGCTTCATCTGCGGATCCTTCTCGGCGCGGGCGAGCTCGACGAGGACCTTGCCGTTGCTCTGAAGGAAGAGCGCATTGATCGCTTCTTTCCTGATCTCTGGTGACGTGTCGGACTGGTAAATCGATTTGATGGCGTCGCCGGTGCGGCTGCCGCCCATCAAGCCGAGATTCCGCACCGCCGTGCGACGGAGCTGCGGATCCTTTTCCGTCTTCGCCAGCTCGATCAGCTTGTCGGCGCTGCCGCCGACGAACATCGCCTGGATGATCCGCTTCTTGATGTCGACGGAGGTCTCGGTCGAGTACAGATCGGCGAGCTCGGCGTGCGCGCCCATGACGCCGAGCTGTTGCACCGCCGCGCCGCGCAGGTCGGGGTTGGTTTCGCCCTTGGCGAGACCGAGCAGCCGCGTGCGATCGCCCGACACCATGAAGCTGTTGATGATCCGCTTCTTCACGTTGAGATCGGACGACGTGCGGTACACGTCGGCGAGGATCTGGCGGTTATCGGAGCCGCCCATGATGCCGAGGTAATGAATCGCGCGGAGCTGCAGGTCCGGATTCGACGCGCCCTTTGCGATATTGCCCATGATGTCACGGGCGCGCGACGAGCCAGACTGACTCAGGACGAATAGCGCCCGGTCCTTCACCTTCGGCGAATTCGAGCCGGACGTGAGCATCTGCTCGATGATCGGGAGCGCGCGGTCGGGGTCGCTGTTCATCAGGCCGCGCAGCGCCATCAGCTTCAGCTCTTCGTCGTTCTGAGACTCGGGCGCAATCGTCTGGCCCGAAGCCTGCCGCAGCTCCACTTCCAGCGCCTTCGCGTCCTTGATCCAGCGGCTGTCCTTGAACTGCTGTTGCAGCGAGGCGAGGGTGTCCAGCGCGTCGGCGCGGCGTCCAAGTTTTGCCAGGCTGTAGGCCTTCCAGTACAAGGCCGCGTCGGTGCGCGTGGTTTTCATCTCGATCAGCCGGTTGAAGCGATCGAGCGCGCGGTCGTATTTGCCTTCTTCGATCGCCTCGCGGCCTTCGTCGTAGAGATCGTCGGCCCTGTCGTCGGCCTCGAAGCCCGGCAGGTTCAGCCGCATCGGGAGTCCGGACGGGATGCCAGGTCCCGGGCCAATCGGTCCGAGGCCCATCGGGCCAGGGCCGACCGGCTGCGCCGCAACAGGCGCGACTGCCGCCGCGAGAATCACTGTGAGAAACAACGTTGGTGTCTTGATCATGATCGTCAGCTGATTTTCCGTGTTGATGTCCGCGGGGTTGCGGTGTCGGCGGGCGCGGTCTCGCGCTGCCGAAGCTCGTCGCTCAACACCCGCACTTTGAAGAGCAGCGCCGCCGCGTCGATGCGCCGCCGAATCTGTTCGAGATCCGCCGCGCTGATCTGCGGACGGCTGTGCACGATTTCGAGGAGACTGCGCTCGAGATCGTCGAGCACGCTCGCCACCGACTGCTCGCCGATGTCCTCCGCGTCCTGCCGATACAGGCGGCTCGTCGTCAGCAGATCTTCCGCCCAGCGCTGCTCGGTGGAGATGTCGCGGCGGTCCGACGTGTTCATGATGTCGGTCAGCATGCGCTCGGATCGATCGAGATGATCCGCCACCGAGGTGAGCAGAATGCGCTGCCGCTGTGCGGCGGCGCCATCGGTCGTGGCGACTGACGGCGCCGTCGTTGTCGGCACTGTTGCCACCGTTGCCGTCCCTTGGCGCGGCCAATACCGTCCGGCGACGAACGCTGCGAGCACGAGGACGGCGGCCGCGCCGACGAGCATCAGCCGTTCGCCACGGAACCACAGCATCCACCACGGGACAAACTCACTCCAGGGGCCCCTGCCCCCTGGAACTGCATCCGGCAGCTTGTGTCGAATTCGCTGCCACACTTCCAGGCCGTACTGGTCGCCCCGTTCCGGCAGCTCGGGCTCGGTGACGCTCGCGAGCGTGCCCGCAATCTCGCGATACGTCGCCGCGCAGGCGCCGCATTCGTCGAGATGCCTCTCGATCGCCGGACGCTTCCGGCCTTCGCCGTAGTAGTAGAGGATGAGATCTTCTTCGTTGTAATGAGCCATCTTTTCTTACTCGCTCGCGGAGCCAGACCCCCGCTCGCCCTGGCGCCTCGCGCTGCGCGCTGACGCGCTTGCGCGGGGCGTGGCCGCGGGCGCTCTACTCGCTTCGCAACGGCTGCAGCGCAATGCGTAGCTTCTTCACCGCGCGAAACACGCTGTGCTTCGCGGCGCTCGTGCCGAGGCCGAGCGTCTTGCCGATTTCGTCGATCGATCGCCCCTCGTAGTGCCGGAGCGTGAACGCGGCCCGCTCGAGCGGGCTCAGCGCGCCGAGCGCCTCGCGCACGCGCCGCTCGATCTCGGCGCTCTCGGCGAGCCGCTCGGGTCCCGGCGTTTGCGCCGCCGGCATTTCATTCGCCGCATCGAGGCTTTCGCCCCGGGCCTGGTCGTGACGAGCCTGCTTCGCGCGCATCAGATCCACCGAGCAGTTGGCGACGATGCGATACAGCCAGGTGCCGAAGTTCGCGCGCGACTCGAAGCGTCCGAGCTGCCGGTACGCGCGAAGAAAACTCTCCTGAACCACATCCTCGGCATCCTGTTCGTTCCCCGTCATGCGGTACGCGAGCCGGAACACACTGCGGCTGTGGCGCTCCACCAGCGCGCGGAACGCCTCGCCGTCGCCCTGGCGGGCACGGGCCAGGACGGCGGCTCCCTCGGTAGCGTCCATCACTCAGAGAGCTTAGACGGGGGCTAAGCGGCCGGGTTGGTAAGGTTTACACTTCGGCCAACATGGAGGGCGGGTCGGCCGTTTATGCGGGTGTGACGGGAGAGGCGGTGGCGGTGCCCATCTCGGCCGAGATGCGGGCGGCGGATCCCGCGGCGCGGCTGGAAGCCTTGTTCGACGCGCATCACGAGCGCCTCTACCGTCTGGCCCGCCGACTCTGCGGCAGACAAGACGACGCGCGGGACCTGGTGCAGGAGACATTTCTCCGGGCGGCGCGATCGCCGGCGGCGGTGCCCTGGGGCGCGGCCAGCGAGGAAGCCTGGCTGGTCCGGGTCCTGATCAATGTCTGTCGCGACGGCTGGCGGAAGAAAGCGGTTCGCGCGCGCATGGACCCCGCCGTCGCGATCGATGTGATGCCGCGTCCCTCATCCGATCACGAAGCCGTGCTGATCGCGCGGACGACGGTGTGGCAGGCGCTCGAGACGCTTGGACCGCGAAGGCGCGCGGTCATCGTGCTGTATGAGCTCGAAGGCGCGGCAATTCCGGCAATCGCGAAGCTGCTGGGCGTGGCGCCCGTCACGGTGCGATGGCATTTGTCGCTCGGCCGGCGCCAGCTCGCAAGGGCGATTCGTGGAGACAAGGATTACGGGGGAGACGAGTCATGAAAGACGTGGGCGATCTGCTGCGTAAGGCCGACCCGGTCGCGCGCGAGCGAGGTTTGTCGCCTGACGAGATCAACCGCATGCGTCGTGCGATTGTCTCGGCCGTCGGCCGCGATTCCGCGACCGCCGTCTGGTGGCCGGCGCCGATCCTCGTCGCGGCAACCGTCGCCGTCACGCTGGTCGCCGGCGTGGTCGTCGGCCGCTGGCTGCCGTCTCATGATGCGGCGCTCGCCGGCGACCGTGGTGACGCCTCGCCGGCGGCGCCGGCGTCATCAGAGCGCCGTCAACTGCAGTTCGCGTCGCCGGGCGGCACGCGCATCATCTGGGTGTTCGATCCCGATTTCAATCCGTAAGGGTGGACTTCATGAGTGCGACGCACATCATTCGATCGATGGTTCTCGCCGGCGCCTGCGCATCGGCCGTGTCCGCGCAGCCGGCAAGCACGCCGGCGCTCGAGGTGAAAGGGCAGCCGACGCCACAGGGTTTCAGCGTCGTCCTCGTGCTCGGCGACATGCAAACGGCATCGACGTCCGACACCGTGCCCGCCGCCGCTCGCAAGGCGCTCGCCGATCTGAAGGATTTCCTGCCGTACAAGGGCTATCGGTTGCTCGACGCGCAGTGGATTCTCGGATCGGAGCGCGCGACGACGCGGCTTCGGGGGCCGGATGACCAGGAGTATCAGTTGACGCTGCGCTCGGGCGTGTACGTCGGCAAGCTGCGCGTCGTCTTCCAGCTTCAGGATTCCGGTTCCGCGGCGCCGGTCTACGCCGATGCGAGGGACGTGGATGAGCGGCGCGCCCAGCTCGCCGCGGCGCAGGCCAGGCTCCAGGACCTCGAGCGAGAGTTGGCGGCGCTTCGAGAGCGAAATGCAGAGAATCAGCGTGCCGCGAACGAACTTCGGCGCGCACTGACCGCGCAAATCGCGGAGCTCAAGCGACAGATCCCCGAGGCGGAGACCGCGCTGACGATCAGCCGCGGGCGAAGCGTCATCGACACCACCTTCAACATGGATATCGGCGAGACGGTCGTCGTCGGCACGTCGCGCACGCGGGGCGGCGACAAGGCGCTCATCGCGCTCCTGACGGCGGTGCCGAGGGGGAATACGCCGAAGCGCGACGACTAATGCGCGGCTGACTGCTTCAGGCGGTGCTGATGCCGCCGCAGGTGCTTCTTCGCCTTCACGAGCCGGTAGTCCTGTTTGTGTCGGACGCCGCGGCCCGTGAGCGTCACGCCCTTGATCAGCCTCGCTTCGATGTGCGGCAGCGCGGCGAGCACGACGTCGCCGACAATCTGCAGACTGCGCGCGCTGACCGCGTCGAGCGTGTCCTTGGCCGTGTGCCACGGCTCGTAGTCGAGATCGATGATGTCGACCGACGGCACGCCCGCCTGCAGAAACGGCACGTGATCGTCTTCGACGCGCGTCGTCTCGGCCACGAACGCGGTGTCGAGATCGAGACGCTTGGCCGCGTCCCAGATGATGTCGGTCAGCCACCGGCTCGAATTCGTGTCGCGCCGGATGCGGAGGTCGCGGTCGCCGATCATGTCGATGAGGACGAGCGCCTTGATCGACGCCAGCGAACCGTCGCGCTTCGCGGCGTCGACGTAATGCCGGCTGCCGTAGGTGTGGTCGTTGCCCTCCCATTCGACGACCGCTTCCTCGCCGTCGAGAAAGAGCAGCTCGATCGTCAGCGGGTTCTTGCGCGCCTTGAGGACGCGCGCCAGCTCGATGAGGAACGCGGCGCTCGAGCCACCGTCGCTCGCGCCGACGAACCGGAACTGCCGGAACAGCTTCGTGTCGTAGTGGCCCGCGATCACGAGCCGTTCTTTCCGCGCGCCTGGAATCGTGCCGATGACGTTCACCATGTGGACGCGTCCAAGCGGCGTCTCGTCGTCCCACGCCTGCTCGGTGAATGAGACGCCGGCGGCGGTGAGCTGCGCCTTGATGTAGCTGCGCGTCTGCTCGATCGCGGGCGACCCTGCCGGCCGCGGCCCGATCGCGACGAGCTGACGCAGGTGCTCCCATGCACGGCCCGAGTCGAACTTGGGCGGAGGAGCCGCGGCCTGAACCGCCAACGCGAACGCCAGAATCGCCTTGGTCATGCTCGTGTCTCACGTGGAATGTAGTCGCGCTGCGCGGGTCCCGTGTAGATCTGCCGCGGCCGCGCGATCTTCTGCTCCGGATCGAGCAGCATCTCTTCCCACTGCGCAATCCAGCCGGCGGTGCGCGGAATCGCGAACAGCACCGGGAACATCTCCACCGGGAATCCCATGGCCTGGTAGATGAGGCCGGAGTAGAAGTCGACGTTCGGATAGAGCTTGCGCGTGACGAAGTACTCGTCCTGCAGCGCAATGCGCTCGAGCTCCAGCGCGATTTCGAGCAGCGGGTTCTTTCCGGTGACCGCGAAGACCAGATCCGCGATCTTCTTGATGACCTTCGCGCGCGGATCGTACGACTTGTAGACGCGGTGGCCGAATCCCATCAAGCGGTGGTTGCCCTCGCCCGACTTCACACGCTTGATGAAATCGGGCACCTTGCTGAGCGATCCGATTTCGTTCAGCATCCGGAGGACCGCCTCGTTCGCGCCGCCGTGCAGCGGTCCGTAGAGCGCCGCCGCGGCGCCGGCGATCGACGAGTACGGGTCCGCGTGCGAGCTCCCGATGGTCCGCATCGTGGTCGTCGAGCAATTCTGCTCGTGGTCCGCGTGGAGGATGAACAGCACGTCGAGCGCGCGCGCGAGGACCGGATTGGCCTGGTACTTCAGCTCCGTCATCTTGAACAGCATGTTCAGGAAGTTGGCGGCGAAGCTCAGGTCGTTGTCGGGATAGACGTATGGGCGGCCGATGCTGTGGCGGTACGCCCAGGCGGCAATGCTCGGCACCTTCGCGATCAGGCGATGGGTCTGCCGCAGCCGCGCGCCCTTGTCGAAAATCTGCTTGGCGTCGGGATAAAAGCCGGACATCGCGCCGACGGTGCTGAGGAAGATCGCCATCGGGTGCGCGTCGTACTGGAAGCCGTCCATCAGCTTCTTGATGTTCTCGTGGAGCATCGTGTGCAGCGTGATCTCGCGCGTCCACGATTGAATCTGCGACGCCGTCGGCAGCTCGCCGAAGAGAATCAGATAGGCGGTCTCGAGATAGTCGCTGTGCTCGGCGAGCTGCTCGATGGGATAGCCGCGATAGAGCAGGACGCCTTTCTCGCCGTCGATGTAGGTGATGCCGCTCCGGCAGTTCGCGGTGTTCATGAACGCCGGGTCGTACGTCATCAACCCGAAATCCTCGGGGCCGGTTTTGATCTGCCGGAGATCCATCGCCCGAATGGTGCCGTCGTGGATCGGCAGGTCGTACTTCTTCCCCGTGCGGTTGTCGGTGATCGTCAGCGTATCGGCCATAGAAGTTGAAGCTGTGAACGCTGAAGTCGCAGCGACTTCACGATTCAGACTTTTCATCGCCATCAGGATTGCTCACTGGTTCGCCGCCGACGCGGTATGTGCCGTCCGCCCAGCGGGCGAGATCCTGCAGCTTGCACCGCTCGCTGCAGAAGGGGCGCCACGCAGGGTCGGCCGGCTGCCGCCGGCAGAACACGCACAGCAGCGGCGGGTCCGACGTCATCCTAGCTCCTCGCGGGGCACTTCCTCACGCGCGTGGGGCCCACCCCCACGCGTTCGGCTCAGGGCTGCCCCCGCTCGCCGACGCCTCACGCTGCGCGCTTGCGTGCCGGCGTGGCCGCAGGCGCTCGGCTATTCTATACTCCCGCCGCAGCTCGATCCGGCGCCGGCCGTGCAGCCGAAACAATGACGGCCGACCGCAATCCGCCGGCGGGCGAGCGCGGCGAGATCGAAGTCGCGGATGTGCCGCGACGCCGACTGTTCGACGGGAAGATCGAGCATCTGGTTGAAATCGCAGTCGTAGAGCCGCCCATCCCAGCCCACCGAGATCAACGAGCGGCACATCACGCCGTCAATCGTCGCCGGATTGAACGAGTCGACGAGCCGCTGCATATAGCGTTCGAGATTGCCCGACTCGCCGAGCCATTCCAGGTACCGGCTGATCGGCATATTGGTGATGCAGTACAGCGCATCGAAGCGGATGCCGTGGAGCCGCAGCAGCTCCCGCTTCCATTCGGCCTCCAGCGACGCCTGCGCCGGCGGCAGAAAGGCGCCGACCGGATTGGTGACGAGCACCAGGCGCAGCCCCGACCGGCCGTCTCCGTAGCCGACCGCGTTCAGCCGCTTCAACGCCTCAACTGACTTCTCATAGACACCGGCGCCGCGCTGCGTGTCGGTGCTGGTCGCGCGGTAGTGCGGCAGCGAGGCGACGACTTCGACCTGGCGGCGCGCGAAGAATTCCGGCAGATCGGCCTGTCCCGCGGTCATCAGCACGGTGAGGTTGCACCGGTCCATCACATGACGGCCGAGCGCGGTCGCGCGGTCGACGAGCCACCGGAAGTTCGGATTCAGCTCCGGGGCGCCGCCGGTGATGTCGACGGTCGTGAGGGCGCTTTCTCGAGCCAGCGCGTCGAGACAGAGCATCATCGTCTCGCGCGTCATCACTTCGCGGCGATCGGGCCCCGCGTCGACATGGCAGTGACGGCAGGTCTGGTTGCACAGCTTGCCGACGTTGATCTGCAGCGTCGTGATCGCCGCCGGCGTCAGCGGCCACCAGCCCGAGGCCGCCGCCGCATCGTGAAACTCGCGCGGCAGCGGCAGCGCGGCGAGCTGCGCGCGTTGTTCGGTGACCGCGGCCAGAGGAATCACATGCCTACCGCGGTCGCCTGGTTGCGCATCTGGATGCCGTGGACGAGCGACGCGCCGCCACGAATCGCGGCGGCGACGTGAACGGCTTCAGTCATCTGATCGAGGTCCGCGCCCTTCTCGAGCGCGTCTTTGCTGTAGGCGTCGATGCAGTACGGACACTGAACCGCGTGCGCCACGGCCAGCGCGATCAGCGATTTTTCACGCGCTGACAGGGCGCCGTCGGCGAACACGGCGCCGTACCAGTCAAAGAATTTCTTCGCCAGGTCGGGCGCGTTGCTGCCGATTTCAGCGAAACGGGCGAGATCGTGGGAGTGGTAGTAGCCAGCCATCCGCGGATTGTAGCGCCGAGACTCCTGAGCCTTTCAGTGCGTCGTTGACGCGGTAGCCCATTAGGAGACCTGCGAGCCACGACTTACAAATTCGTCAGCGAACGAAAAACTTGTAACTCCATGGTGCAATACATCATAATTTGCACCTCCCGAACAGACACTTTAGACAAAAACGGTTCGTACAACGTCGGAACGGGAATTTTGACGCCCGCTTCCGTCTAGATCCGGCAGACCTGCGCATGAGGCCAGCCGGACGGTTGGGACACGATGAGGGCAGGGCTCGACTCAATTCCCGCAGGTCAGACCACGCCATCGACGGTTTGCCACGCGCTCGCGCACCCCAACGAGCTCGCCGCGATCTGTGAAGGCTTGCAGCATTCAACGCTGCGCAAACACTCGCAATCCGTTTCAACAATGCGGTGCGGCGAGATCGCCCACGCGGGACACGGCGGAGGACACATGATGTCTGGATTCACAGGCGCTTCGACGTTGGTGCAGCGCGTGGCGAGAAAATCGGTCGTGCTCCTCGTTCTGGCCTTTGCGTTTCTCGACACGCGGCCGGCGCAGGCGCAGGAACCGTTGACGTTCTTCAAGAATTACTTCATTACCGGTGACTATGTCGTTCGCGGCACGAGCCTGTGGCGGAAAGGCATCAACGGCAAGGCGACCGGGAACATCGTGATCAGCGACGTCGACGAGGACAACGTCGACGTCCTCGCGGCCTTTCTGTACGTGCAGACGGCGGAAAACGAGCAGTGGTCCGGCATCGACCACGCGAGGTTTCGCGGCAACGATCTCGGTCCGGGCAGCAATTCGTTCGCGAAGGCGCTGAACTGGGACAAGGCGACGCCGCCGTGCTGGAGCTTTCTCTGGCGCGGCACGCGCAGGATGGTCACGTACCGTGCCGACGTCATGCGGTTCCTGCCGGTCAAAGCCAACGGAAAAATCGGGATCAACGGATCGCATTCGGTTCGTGTGCCGGACTCGGGACATTTCTATGGGAACGACGACGACGAAGACGATCGGGAACTGCCCGGCGAAATCGGTCCGCGCGCGTTCGGCGCGAGCCTGGTGATCGTGTATCGCGATCCGCGTCAGCCGCTGAGGTCGATCGTGATCTACGACGGCGGCCACACCAAGCGCATGTACGACGCGATGATTCAGCCGATTCGAGGATTCTACGAGGCCTCGACCACGAACCCCGTCGCCAAGATGACGCACATCGTCGGCGACGGCAGCAAGTTTCTCTCGGAACGTGTGTTCGTCGACAACACGCTCGTCGCGGTGAATCCGTTCGTCGGCGCGAGCGGCGTGAAGTGGGACAACCCGACGTTCAACGTCGTGCTGCCCGGCGACGCGGCGTCTGCGCAGGTCAAAGTGGACCGCAACGGCTTGTTCTCCGATTGCCTGTCGTGGAGCGCGATCATTTTCAGCACGACGGTCCAGGACACGGATGGCGACGGACTCCTGGACGTCTGGGAGAGTTCGGCGGCCACTCTGCACGATCCGAACAACCAGCCGCTACCGAACCTCCACGCGATGGGCGCGGATCCGAACGTCAAGGACGTGTTCGCCGAAGTCGCCTACATGTACGCGCTCCCGGGAACGAGTTATGGCGGCGTCGTGAAGCCGGAACACACGCATCTGCCGCCGTACGACGCGCTGAAAATGGTGGGAGACTCGTTCAAGAACGCCCCGACGCCAGTCAATGTGCATTTCGACGTGGGAAACGCCTACCAGTTGAATTCGGACGGCACGCCAACGGAGTACATCATCCGGGCAAACATGGCGGCCGGCGGAAAGAGCACTTCGGAAACGATGGCGTGCATCGATCCGGCAACCGGTGGAGTCGTCGAATGTCTGACCGCAGCTGGCCAGCAGCCGATGCCCGGCCAGTACCCGCTCTATCCGGGCACGGTCGGATGGAAGACCGGTTTCAAATTCCTCAAGGACGAACTGCTCGGATTCGATCGGAACCGGAAGGATGTGTTCCGGTCGATCATGTTCGCTCACGCACTGGGAATGCCGAAGGAACCCTGTCTCAATCCCGACGGGACCTCGAACTTCACGTGTCAGGACACCAGTCCTGATTTCCACGTGCCGGTGACGAACTCGGGCATTGCCGATTTCCCGGGCGGCGATCTTCTCGTGACGCTTGGCGCGTTCATCGATGCCAACGGATTTCCCGTGGGCAGTCCGTTCATGCAGGGCTCCACGATCATGCATGAGTGGGGACACAACGTGGAGCTGACCCACGCGGGCACGCCGCAGAATCCGCGAGAGCCGAACTGCAAGCCGAACTACCTGAGCGTCATGAACTATTTGTTCCAGCTGCGCGGGCTGCCCGACGAAAACGGAATCCCGCGGATGGATTTCTCCAGGTCGGTCGTCGGCGAGTTGAACGAGTTCTCCCTGATCGACGGGTCGTTGACGGCAAGCGCGCCGCGCTATCGCACCGGTTGGTATGCGCCAAAGTCCGCCAGCTATCTCAAGAACGTTGGAACGGCTGCGACAAAACACTGCGACGGCACCGATCTGACCCAGGCGGAAAAGGACGACCTGGCTCGTCCCGATGGCCTTGGCGGAATGGTTCGAGTCGACGCGACGAGCGTCGCGGGTCCAATCGACTGGAATGCGAATGGCTTCGTGTTCAACACGGCGTTCTCGCAGGACATCAACTTCAACGGGTCCATCGAGGGCGACCTCTCACATCCCGCGCTGAAGGCGGCGCCGAACGATTGGGCCACGATCCGTCTGAATCAGGTCGGCGGCCGGCGCAACGTCGGCGGATACTTCACCGACTTGGCTGGCCGCAGGGCCGTGGGCCCGATGTCGCTCGATGTCGGTCGCGGGGACATCGGCCGCGGTGACATCGGCCGCGGCGACATCGGTCGCGGCGACATCGGCGCCTCTGTCGGTCGTGGGGACATCGGGCGCGGAGATATCGGCCGCGGCGACATCGGCCGCGGGGATATTGGTCGCGGTGACATTGGCCGCGGCGACATCGGTCGTGGGCTTTTCGGCGGAGGGGATACGGACGTCGGCTCACCGAACGAGCCGTTCGCCGAGTTGAACCTGGAGACTGCGAAGGCGGTTGAAGGCGACGCCCCCAGTCCTCCAAGCGGATTGATTGCGTGCCTGACGAATTCGGAGCATGGGTGCGCTCCCGAGGGTGGAAACACGCCGGTCAGGCTCGAGTGGCAGGCGCCGCACCTCGGAGTCCCGGTGCAGTACTTGGTCTATCGCTTCGAGTACGAAGGCGAATTCATCGCGCCGGCCGATTTACCGAACGAGCCGATCGCGTCAATTTCCTCGGAAGGCAGCTTGCCGACGACGTATCTCGATTTCGCGGCGCCGGCGGGCGCGCAGCTCGCGTACTTCGTGCGAGCGATGTTCGACGACGGGTCGACGAGCGGAATCTCCAACTTCGCGACGATCACCACGCCGCCTCTGAGGTTGGCGTTTGTTGCGCAGCCGAGCTCGACCGGGGCCGGCGCGACACTCGCTCCGATTCAGGTCGCCATTCAGGATCCGCGCACCGGCCAGACAGTGCCCTTGACGGGCGTGCCCGTGAACGTCGCCATCGGGAACAACCCGTCGGAAGGCGTCCTCTCCGGTACGACAACGCAGCTGACCGTGAACGGCGTGGCCACGTTCGCGAACCTCTCGATCAACAACACTGGCGTCGGGTACACGTTGGTGGCCATGTCCGGCAGGCTCGTCCCAGCGACGTCGCAGGCCTTCACCATCGTCGAGCGGCCGACGATCGTCACAGGGGCGTTGCCGGACGGCACGCAGGGTGCCGAGTATTCGCAGACCGTCGCGGCACAAGGCGGCCTGCCGCCGTACGCGTGGGACATCGAGCCGATTCCGAACTTTCCGGATTTCGCGCTGCCGGACGGGCTGATACTCACAACCAATCCTGACGGCACGGCAACCATCTCCGGGACGCCGACAACACTTCAGGTGAGGAGCTTCAGGCTGCGCGTCACGGATGCCGCTGGCCAGACGGCCACGCAAGACCTGTGCATCCATATCGAAGGGTCACGGGAGGGCACGCTTGCGGCGACGCCGCAGAACGAAGACACGACTCCTACGTCGATCGCGCAAACGCTCGTCGGCGAAGGGCAGGCGATCGCGATTTCGAACGTCCAGTACACCGGCGCGGCCGCAGCGCTCGGCACGTTCACCGGCGGTTTCGGCGCTATCGGGCTGAGCAGCGGCGTCATCCTCAGCTCGGGAGCCGTGGTGAATGTGAACCCGCCGAACGACTCGGACGTCGCCGGAACGGAAAACAATCTGGCCGGAGATCCGGATCTGCAGTCGCTCATCCCGGGCTTCGTCACGAACGACGCCGCGGTCCTCGAATTCGACTTCACGGTCACCGATCCGAACGCGACGACGGTGAAGTTCGACTACGTCTTCGCCTCCGAGGAATACAACGAGTTCGTCTATCAAGGGTTCAACGACGTGTTCGGGTTCTTCATGAGCGGCCCGAACTTCCCGAAGGCGAACCTCGCGCTGGTTCCGAACACGACAACGCCGGTTTCGATCGACAACGTCAACGGAGGCAATCCGCAGTTCCCCGACATACCGGCCCGCAATCCAGACCAGTTCGTCAACAACGAGGGCGGTTTGATTGGGACGCAGGCCGACGGCTTCACGAAGGTGTTTTCGATTTCGGCGAACATCACGCCGAACGTGACCTATCACTTGAAGCTGGCGGTGGCTGACGCCGGCGATGCGGTGTTGGATTCGTTCGTGATGATCAAGGCGGGCAGCTTCTCGGCCGTCTGTCCGATCATCCCGAATTGCCCGACGTGCGGACGGGACTAGAACAGTGTGTGGAGGTGGCGCAGCCTGTCAGGGCTGCGCGACTCGCGCGGCGGATGTCGGCCGCGCTCTCGTTTCCAGTCAGGTTTTTGGCCAGCGGCGCCAAGATGACCCTTGGCAGACGCGCGCGGCCGGGCGATAATTAGCGGCAGCTCATCAACTTCCAATGGTTTGTCCTCGCTGCGGCCGGTCGTCGTCTCTCGTGTCGGGCCGCTGCGCGGCTTGTGGTGC
>DASYQZ010000075.1:0-25096 GCA_036004865.1 Vicinamibacterales bacterium | reverse complement strand
CTGCGCGTTCGCGCTCGCCTGACTCGATTGAGCGCTGGCCACGCTCCCGACCGCAACCGTCAAGGCACACGCCAGGACGATGCGGACCATGGCTCGATCCATAGGTCCCCCCTCAGTGGTCACTGCACGTTGTTGAAAAGCGAGGGAGAGACGATACGGGGAACTGACTACCCGGTCAAGCAAAAACCGGCCGGAACTCTCATACTTTTTCGACGGCGGCCAGGTTCGGGTCGAAGCAGTGGCGGCAGCGGGCCTCGTACACGCCGGTCGCGCCCACCAGCACGCGGTCGCTGCTGGCCACGAGGCGCTGGGTGTGATTCGCGGGGTCGCCGCATACGACGCAAATCGCCAGGGTTTTCGTGATGTATTCGGCGATGGCGAGCAGCTGCGGCATCGGCTCGAACGGCCGGCCAAGGTAGTCCTGATCGAGGCCGGCGACGATGACCCGCTTGCCACGATCCGCCAGCGCGTTGCAGGCGGCGGGCAGGTTCGCGTCGAAGAACTGCCCCTCGTCGATCCCGACGACGTCGGTGTCGTCGTCGACGCATTTGACAAGCTCCTCGGAGCTCTTGACGCACCGCGACGCGATGCGCATGTCGCTGTGCGAGACGATCTGATCCTCGGCGTAACGGTTGTCGACGAGCGGCTTGAAGATCTGGACTTTCTGCTTCGCGATCTGCGCGCGGCGCAGCCGGCGGATCAGCTCTTCGCTCTTCCCGCTGAACATGCTGCCGGTGATGACTTCGATCCAGCCATGCTGCGGCTGGCTGCGCACCACGTCCACGAGTCAGACCCTGGATTGGTACTCGCCGGTCTCGGTGTTGACCCGCACCTTGTCGCCTTCGTTGACGAACGGCGGCACCTGGATGACGAGGCCGGTCTCGAGCGTCGCCGGCTTGACCTGGGCGCTTGCCGTGGCGCCCTTGATGCCGGGCACGGTTTCCTTCACGACGAGATCGACCGTCTGCGGCAGCTCGATGCCGACCGGCTCGACGTCGTAGAACTCCACGCGGATGAGCGCGTCCGCGATGAGAAAGTCCTTCGAGTCGCCGAGGGCCTCGGCCGAGATATGGATCTGCTCGTACGTCGACGTGTCCATGAAGTAGTAATGGTCGCCGTCGTTGTAGAGGTACTGCATCTCGCGCTCGTCGAGCACCGCGCGCTCGACGTCCTCTTCCGCGCGGAACTTGTGGTCGGCGAGCGCCTGCGTGCGGATGTTGCGCATCCGCGCCTGGATGTGCGCGCGCTTGTTGCCGGGCGTGAGGTGATGCAGCTCCATGATGCGGAACAAGTCGTTCTCGAGCTTGATCAGCATCCCTTTCCGGAGTCGGGTCGCTTGGATGGAAGAAGCCATGACTGTATAACCTTGCAATCGTAGCACATATGGCCCGCCGCCAATCGATCGTGCTACGATGCGAATCGTGTCGTTCACACGATGGGATCCGCTACGCGATCTGCTCGCGCTGCATGAGCAGATCGGCCAACTCGTTGGCACCGACGCACCCGGCTGGACGCCGCCGGTGGATCTTTACGAAACCGCGAGCACGTTCGTCCTTACGGCGGAGTTGCCCGGCCTCGCGCGCGATCAAATCGAGATTCACGCCGAAGACAATCGCATCGTGATCCGCGGCGCGCGCGCCGCCGGACCGGGACGCGACATTTCGTGCGAGCAGTACCATCGCGTCGAACGCGGACACGGCCAGTTCTCGCGCGCGTTCGCGCTGCCGGAGCCGATCGACATCGAGGGCATCACGGCGGATCTCAAGGACGGCATCCTCACCGTCACGATTCCGAAGTCCAGCGACCGCGCGGCACGCCGCATCAACGTGTCGTAGATGTACCACCGTCTGGTTCTGTCGTGCGTCCTGGTGATGGCTGGCTTCATCGCGGGACTGGCCGTCACGGGACGGGCACGTACGGCGGCCGACGCCGGCGGCGTCGCGCCGCGAATGACGACGGCTGAACCGGCGCCGCCGCGCGTGGCAGAAGCTCCCGAACCGCAGCGGCTGCCCGGCGCGGTGACGAGCGTCGGCGGACCTGACTTCACGCGCATCGCCGCCCAGGCGGTGAAAGGCGTCGCCAACATCTCGTCGCTGCAGATCGTGCGCGGGCGTCCGTCGCCGTACTCATCGGATCCGTTCTTCCGCTACTTCTTCGGCGACGACGACGTGTTCGGCCCGCCGCGCGATCGCCGCTCGATGAGCCTGGGATCCGGCGTCATCATCTCGACCGACGGCTACGTCGTGACGAACAGTCATGTGATCGGCGAGAGCGGCGGCCGCGGCATCCGTACCGAGGTGACGATCGCGCTGCCTGACAAGCGGGAGATTCGCGGCAAGATCATCGGCATCGACCAGTCGACCGATCTCGCACTGTTGAAGATCGACGTCAGCGGACTCCCGGTGATTCCGTGGGCCGATTCGAGTCAGCTCAAGGTCGGCGAGTGGGTGCTCGCGATCGGCAGCCCGTTCCAACTGAGTCAGACGGTCACGGCCGGCATCGTCAGTGCGACGGGCCGCGCGGAGCTCGGCTTCGCGCAGTACGAGGATTTCATCCAGACCGACGCGGCGATCAATCCGGGCAACTCGGGCGGCGCGTTGATCAATGGCCGCGGCGAGCTGGTCGGGATCAACACCGGGATCTACAGCGAGAGCGGCGGCTATCAGGGCATCGGCTTCGCGGTGCCGAGCAATCTGGCGAAGAAGGTCGTCGACGATCTGATGAAGTTCGGCGAGGTCCGCCGCGGATCGATCGGCTACGTCGGTGTCGAGAAACTGACGGCGCAGCTCGCCGAGGAATTCGGCGCGCCGAACACGAACGGAGCGCTCATCTCCCGGATGACGCGCGATTCGGAGACGTACGACGCGGGCCTGCGGCCCGGCGACGTCATCGTCAGCTTCAACGGTCAGTCGGTGGCCGACCCGTCGCACTTCAACCGCATGGTGCTCGACGCGCGGATCGGATCGACGGCGACGGTCACGGTGCTGCGCGAGGGGCGCAAGATCGAGTTCAGACTGCCGATCGTGTCAACGAGCTCGCGCGGCCGGCGCTAGCCCACCACGATTCGAAATCCTTGAACGCACGCGTCAGGCGCACCGGCGCCACGAGCTTGCCGGCCACGACTTCGCTCGTCTTGTAGCCGTTGCCCGTCACGCACACGACAATCGACTCGTCGCGCGGAATGACGCCGCGCTTCACGAGATCGATGGCCGCCGCGAGCGTTGTGCCGCCTGCGGGTTCGGTGAAGATCCCTTCGGTCTGCGCGAGCAACTGAATCGCTTCGATGATCTGCGCGTCCGATACGGCCGCTCCAGTCCCACCCGTTGCACGGATCGTTTCGATGACCTGATGCCCATCGGCAGGATTGCCGATCGCGATCGACTTCGCGATCGTGTCGGGCCGCACCGGCTCCGGATCGTCGAGACCGGCCTCCAGCGCGCGCACGACCGGCGCGCAGCCGGCCGCCTGCGCGGCGTACACGCGCGGCAGCTCGCCGTCCACGAGACCGATCTCGCGAAGCTCGCGAAACCCACGGACGATGCGCGGCAGCAGCGTCCCGCCGGCGACGGGCGCGACGAGATGACGCGGGTACTTCCATCCAAGCTGCTCGGCGATTTCGAATCCGTACGTCTTGGCGCCCTCGGCGTAGTACGACCGGAGGTTGATGTTGACGAATCCCCAGCCGTACCGATCCGCCACCTGCGTACACAGCCGGTTCACGTCGTCGTACGTGCCGGCGATCGCGAGGATCGTCGGATTGAAGATCGCGGAGCCGAGCAGCTTGCCGGCTTCGAGGTTGTCGGGAATGAACACGCAGCACTCGACGCCGAGCCGCGCGGCATGCGCCGCGACGCTGTTCGCGAGGTTGCCGGTCGAGGCGCACGCGAGCACCTCGAACCCGAGCTCGATCGCCCGCGTCGCAGCCACCGAGACGACGCGGTCCTTGTACGACAGCGTCGGATGGTTCACCGAATCGTCTTTGACATACAGCTCGCCGACGCCGAGGTGCTCGGCGAGCCGATCGCAGCGCACCAGAGGCGTGAAGCCCGAGTTGAAGCCGGTGCGCGGATGGCCGACGATGGGCAGCAGCTCGCGATAGCGCCAGAGATTCTTCGGACGGCGCTCGATCTCTTCGCGCGTGAGACGAATCGCGCCGTAGTCGTAGACCGGCTCGAGCGGACCGAGGCATCGGTCGCAGACGTAGAGCGCCTCCGCCGGAAAGGCGGTCTTGCACACGTGACACTGCAGTCCAATGAACGCGCTCACACGGCCTCCACGAGCGAATCACGATCAACGCAGAAACCGCTGAAACCGCCGAGGACAACGTTCTCTGCGTGTTCCGCGTGTTCTGCGTTCAACGTTGTGGGTAATCCGACGATAGTGCGTGGCGTCGACAACACCGGTGCGGGGACGATCGCCGCGCGGTCGCGCGCGATGGCGACGAGGTCGCTGAGGATCGCGACCGCCGTCGCGTCGCCGCCGGCCCCTGCACCGGCGATCGTGATGTCGCCCGAATAGGCGCCCGTGATCACCGCCGCGTTCTGCGGTCCCGTGGTCCGGGCGAAGATCGAGCCGTGCGGCACTACGGTCGGCGCGACCCACGCCGTCAGCGTCGCGCTCGCGCGATCGTACTCGGCGTGCGCAAGCTGCCGCACGGTCCCGCCGTTCCGGCGTGCGCGATCGAAGTCCTCTTGGCTGATCGACGCCGCCGATCGCGTCGGGATGGCATCAGGCTCGACGCGCAGCCCGAACGCGAGGGCGCAGAGGATCGAGAGCTTCGCGCTCGCATCGCCTCCATCGAGATCCACGCTCGGATCGGCCTCGGCATATCCGCGCTCGCGCGCATCATCGATCGCTTCGTCGAGCGAGCAGCCGGCCGCTTCCATCCTCGACAACACGGCGTTGGTCGTCCCGTTGAGAATCGCCACGATCCGCGTGACGCGATCGCCGGCGAGCCCGCCGCCGAGGGCGCGCACAATCGGCATCGCCCCGCCGACCGCCGCTTCGAACCGAAGCTGGCGCCCCTGCCGCTCGGCCAGCGCCAGCAGCGCCGCACCGTGGCGCGCAACTGCCTGCTTGTTCGCGGTGACCACCGACTTCCCTGCGAGGAGCGCGGCGCGAATCCAGTCCGCCGCGGGCTCGACGCCGCCCACGGCTTCGACGACCACGTCGACGTCGCTCGTGAAGATCTCGTCGATCGCGGTGGTCCAGATGAGCCGGTGCGCGTCGGCGCCGGAGGCGGCAAAGATTTCGCGCTTGTGCGCGGCTCGCCGGTCGAAGATGTGCGTGAGCTCGAGGTGCTCGGGCGGGTCGTGAATGCCGTTGATTCCAGGGCCGGTGAGACGGCGAGCGACGGCGGAACCGACCGTACCAAATCCGAGAAGTGCGATACGACAGCGTGCAGGTCTCAACGTTCCCCTCATCTGTCCTTCTCTAACGCCGGCGAGCCGGCGCTGAAGGTAGGAATTGGCACCTGAACCGCGACCGGCGGTCGCGTGGTTGCCGTGGCGTCACAGGGCCTGTCCCTCAGCCACTCTGGATGAAGTGCGTATTCAGTTGTCGGCGGACTATACTGGAGGCGTGTCCTCCAAGTCAAATCGATAAATCTATATAGGCTGATTCAAGCTGAGCACTCTCCTTCCATGATTTCCGGCGCGAACTCGTTGGCCTCGGCGAGATCGATGAAATCGAGCGGGACGGCGTCGCCCGGGAGCAGCTGCTCGAGATCGGCGAGCCGCGTCTTGACGACCTCGAGATCGACGCGCCCGAAGAACGCCGTCGCCGATTCACCGGCCTCGTGTTCGCGATCGTAGAGATCGATCAAGCGCTCCACCGCTTGGGGAATCCGCCTGACCGGAATCTTCGCCGCCAGCCGGCCGAACGCGGCACCGCTGTCAGTCGCTCCACCGCCCACCATGACGAAGTACTGCGGCACGGCACGCGATCCCAGACGACGAACGCTGCCCTGGAACCCGATCGTCGCGACGTGATGCTGGCCGCAGCCGTTCGGGCAGCCGCTGATCTTGATGCGCGCGCCGTCGGCGGCGGTGATCAAGTCGGGCCGCGCGCGCAGGTGATCCTCGAGCAGCCGGCCGAGGCCGCGCGACTGCGTGACCGCGAGGCGGCAGCTCTCGGCGCCCGGACAACTCGTGACATCCGCGATGCTGCCGGCTGCGGCGAGTCCGAGTCCGGCGGCGGCGATCCGGCTATACAACTGCCGCACCTCGGAGTTGTTCACCCACCGCAGCATGAGATCCTGATCGGTGGTGACGCGCACCGTGCCGTCGCCGTACGCGCGCGACAGCTCGCTGACGACGCGCATCTGCTCGCTGGTGAGATCGCCGAGCGGCACGGTGACGGCCACGACCACGTACCCGAATTGCTTCTGCGGCCGCACGTTGGTCGATCGCCACCGCGCGTACGCCTCGTCGCCGGCGTGGAAGATCGGCACGACGCTCGGCGTCAGTCCCGGACCGCTGACACGCCCCGCGGACACGCGCGCCGCGATGTGACCGACCGACGGCGACGACTCCTTCGTCCAGTCCGGCTTCGATTCGCTCGCGGGCGGATCGATGTCGAGCGTCGGCACCTGACCGCGCAGCCGGCAGGCCGTCAGCTCGCGGTCGTACTCCTCGCGCCACCGCGTCCAGCCGAGCTCTTTGATGAGGAACTTCATCCGGTTGCGCTGCTTGTGCTTGTAGTCGCCCAGACGGTGGAAGACCTCGAGGACCGCTTCGGCGACGCGCAGGATCTCCGATGCCGGCAGGAACTCGTGCAACAGCCCGGCCGACTTCGGCATGATCGACGTGCCGCCGCCGGCGCTGACGCGGAAACCGCGCGCGCCGCCGGCGCCGACGACGGCGCGGAAGCCGAGATCATTCATCCCGGTGATGACGTGATCGGTCGCGCAGCCTTCGAACGCGATTTTGAATTTGCGCGGCAACGTCGAGCTGAGCGGATGACGGAGCAGATAACGCGTGAGCGCCTCGGCGTACGGCGTGACGTCGAATCGCTCATCTGACGCGACACCGGCATAGTGGCACGCGGTGATGTTGCGGACCGAATTGCCGCACGCTTCACGCGTCGTCAACCCGGCGTCGGCCAGCCGGTGCATCGCGTGCTCCACGTCGTGCAGTTTGACGAAATGGAACTGCACGTTCTGCCGCGTCGTGATGTGGCCGAACCCGCGCGAGTACCGCTCGCCGACCTCGGCGAGCGCTTCGAGCTGTTCGGAGGTCAGCACGCCCTGCGGGATCTTCACGCGCACCATCGACGCGTCGCCCGTCTGCCGCTGGCCGTAGGTGCCGCGGACGAGACGAAACGCGCGCCACTGGTCCGGCGTCAGCTCGCCGCGCTCGAAACGCTCGAGCGTCGTCACGAACTCTTCGATGTCGGCTTCGTCCGCGAACGAGAGCCGCGTGCGTCCGAACGTCTTTGGATCATCAACGATAGACATAAATGCTCTCCGGCGCTTGCTGCGCTACCGGTGCCGTGTGCAATCCGACGGCGACGACGTCGCCGATCACAATCGTTCCCGCGCCGGCCGCCTCGATGTCCACGCGGTCCGCCGCGAGATCGTCGAGCGTGCCGCGCCACACCTGCTGTCCGGGACGGGTGCCGTCGACGACGACGGCCGACGGCGTTCCGCGAGACCAGCCGCGATCGATCAGGACGCTCGCAATCGACGCCGAGCGGCCGAGCCCCATCAGCACGACGATGGTGATGCCGTTCGGCTGGAGTTGAGCGACGGCCGATGCGAACGCTTCGGTCTCGTGCGCGGAGACAACGAGGAAGGCGGACGAGACACCGCGGTGCGTCACCGGAATGCCTGCCGCCGCGGGCGCCGCGACGGCGCTGGTCACGCCGGGCACGACGTCGTACGGAATCCCGGCGTGCTGCAGCGCGAGCGCTTCCTCGCCGCCGCGGCCGAAGACGAACGGATCGCCCCCCTTCAACCGCACGACGCGGCGTCCTTTGCGCGCGGCGCGAATCATCAGCGCGTGAATCGCGGGCTGCGCCATCGCGTGACGGCCGGATCTCTTCCCGACGAAGAATTTCTGCGCACGGCGTGCGTAGCGCAGCACCTGCTCGTCGACCAGCGCGTCATACAGCACGAGATCGGCGGCGCGCAGCCGGGCAATCGCCGTTCGCGTCAGCAGCCCGGGATCGCCGGGGCCGGCGCCGACGAGCGAGACATGTCCTCTCATAACCACGAATCCTCCGGTCCACACAGCCATGGGACGCGAGCGTCGGGAGCAACGGCCGAGCGCGTCGAGCCCGGAGCCGCCTGCGGCTCCGCGAGCTCCGCGGTTGCGTCATACAACTTGTTCAGCGCGCGCAGCAGCAGCGGCTTCCGGGCGTCCATCGGCACCTGGTCGCGCCGCCACACGACACGCTCGTCACGCGCCGTCGCCACCCACGCCGCGAGATCGCGCGGCAGCACGGCCTCGAGGCTCTCGCGCAGCAGCGCGGTGAGTCCCGGCGCGTCGCCGCTCGTCGAGATGGCGATCGTGACGCCGTCGCGCCGCACCACGCCGCTCAGGAACGCCGTCGCGTTGGCCGGATCGTCGACGGCATTCACGAACACGCGCCGCGTTTCCGCCGCGTCGGCGACCGCGCGATTCACATCCGGCGTTGCCGCGGCGACGACGAGCCACGCGCCATCGAGATCCGACGCCTCGAAGCCGCGGTCGAAGAAGGCGACGTCCGGGGCAACATCCCGAATCGCCGGGGCAATCGCCGGCGCGACGACTCGAACCCGCGCGCCAACCGCAAGGAGTTGCCGCAGCTTCGCTTCAGCCACACGGCCGCCGCCGACGAGCAGGACGTCTCGTCCGGACAGATTCAGAAAGAGCGGCAACAACTCACTCATGGCTCGGCTAAACGTTCGCGCTCCAGGTACAAACAAAAAGGCCCGGGAAGCTATTGAGCCTCCCGGGCCTTGGGTCGTCCTCGTCTGCTGGTTTAGATCAAGTGGTGATCATCGACTGGCATGCGGCTGGACCACTGGCGCAGGGGCTCATGGAGAGCCCGCAACAACAGCAGCAACTACACATGCAGGTCGACTGACCGATCACAAGGCACCCTTTTTACCGCTGATCGGCGCCCTTCGTCAAGGTTTCTCGCTAGACTGAGGCCATGCGAACCCGTTCCGTCGCGCTCGTCGCCGCGGTGCTGCTGTCGGTCTTACCCGCGTCCGCACAACGACTTCCAACCATCGTGACCCCCGAACACTACGACCTGGCGTTCGCCGTCGACCTGACGCGCGAGCGGCTCGAGGGGACCGAGACCATCCGCATCCGCATCGGCGAACCGACGACTCGCATCGTCCTCAACGCGACCGAGCTCCAGTTCCAGGACGCCTCGATCGGCGCCGGAAGCACGGCTCAGAAGGCGACCATCACGCTCGACGAGCAGAACCAGACCGCGACGTTCAGCGTGCCGCGAGTAATCCCCAGAGGAACGGCCGAGGTTCGCGTCCGCTTCTCGGGCACCCTGAACCGTCAGCTTCGCGGCTTCTACGTGAGCGAGGCGAACGGGCGGAAATATGCGGTGACGCAGTTCGAGTCGACCGATGCGCGACGCGCCTTCCCCTGCTTCGACGAGCCGGCGTTCAAGGCAACGTTCGCGCTGACCGTCACGATCGATCGCGGCGACACGGCGATTTCGAACGGCAAGGTGTTGTCGGACACGGCGGGGCCGGGCATCACGCGTCACACGATCAAGTTCGCGACGTCGCCGAAGATGTCGTCGTACCTCGTCGCGATCGCCGTCGGCGACTTCAAATGCCTCGACGGATCGGCCGAGAACGTACCGATTCGCATCTGCGCGACGCCGGACAAGAAAGACCTCGGGCGCATCGCGCTCGATTTCGCGGAGCAGATCCTGACCTTCTACAACCGGTACTACGCGATCAAGTACCCGTTCGGCAAGCTCGACGTCGTCGCGGTCCCCGACTTCGCCGCCGGCGCGATGGAGAACACCGCCGCGATCTTCTACCGCGAGACCGATCTGCTCGCCGATTCGAAGTCGGCGTCGGTCTCGACACGCAAGCACATCGCGTCAGTGCTGGCGCACGAAATGGCGCATCAGTGGTTCGGTGATCTGGTGACCATGCAATGGTGGGACGACCTCTGGCTGAACGAAGGGTTCGCGACGTGGATGGCGAACAAGCCGCTCGCGGCGGCGCATCCCGACTGGAACGTCGCGGTCGACGAGGCGCTCGAGAATCAGAAAGCGTTGAACATCGATTCGCTGAAGACGACGCGGCCGATTCACGGTGACGCGCGCACGCCGGAAGAGATCGAGGAGCTGTTCGACGCGATCACGTATGAGAAAGGCGCCTCCGTCCTCCGCATGGTCGAGCGCTACGTCGGCGCGGAGACGTTCCGCAAAGGCGTGAACGCGTACGTGCAGGCGCACGCGTACGGCAACGCCACGTCCGAGGATTTCTCGAAGGCGCTCTCGGCGACGTCGGGAAAGCCGGTCGAGCGCATCCTGCCGACGTTCGTCAATCAGCCCGGCTTCCCGCTCATCGACGTCTTCGTGTCGTGCGCGAACAATCGCACGAACGTCACGTTGAAGCAGCAGCGATTCCTTCTTGGGCCTGGTGGGGCTGGTGGGTCGGGTGGGGCTGGTGGGTCGGGTGGGGCTGGTGGGCCTGCTGGGTCAGGTGGGACGGACAACCTCCGCTGGCAAGTTCCGGTCTGTGTGAAGACGTCGCAACATCAAGCGGCGACGTGCCAGGTGCTGAGCGGCGTGACGCAAACGTTCACGCTCGAGGGGAACGGATGCGCAGCGTGGGTCTTCGCGAATGCGGGGGCGCAGGGCTACTACCGCACGGCGTACTCCTCGGAGATGCTGCGCGCGATCGCGCCGCATGCGGCGACCGACCTGACACCGCCCGAGCGCCTGGCGCTGATAGACGACGAGTGGGCGCTGGTGCACGCGGGGCGTCACAGCGCTGGGGACTACCTGACGCTCGCCGCCGCGTACGGCCGCGAGCACACGAGCGGCGTTCTCGCGGACATCACCAATCGTCTGGATTTCGTCGAGGACTATCTGACGACCGACGCGACGCGCTCCCGCTTCCAATCATTCGTGCGGACGCTCTTGCGCCCGCTGTTCGACGAGCTCGGATTCGACGCGGTGTCCTCCGAGAGCGACGATCGCCGCGTGCTGCGCGCGACCGTCGTCGACGCGCTCGGCACCATCGCCGAAGACGCCGACGTGATCGCGCGAGCGCGCGCGGCGGTCGATCGCGCACTGACGGGCGCCTCCTCGCTCGATCCGACGCTGGCCGACGCCGTGGTCCGGACCGCGGCCGCGCACGGCGACGCGGCGCTGTTCGACGCGCTCGTGGCCGCCTCCGAGCGCGCCTCGTCGCCGGAGTCGCAGTACCGGTACCTGAACGCACTGCCCGAATTCCGCGATCCGGCGCTGATCGATCGCGCTCTGCAGCGGGCGCTGTCGTCGCACATTCGGAGCCAGGATACGTCGCTCTACCTCTCGGCGTTCTTCAACAATCCGGCCGCGCGCGATCGCGCGTGGACGTTCGTGACCGAGCACTGGCAGGCGCTCGAGCCGAAGATCACGATCGCGGGCGGCGACACGCGGCTGGTGGCCTCGCTCGGCGCGTTCTGCGATGCGCAGGCGCGCGGTCAGATTGCGGCGTTCTTCGCGGCGCACAGGCTGCCGGCGGCCGTCCGCACGCTCGATCAGACGCTCGAGCGTATCGACCGCTGCATCGATCTGCGGGCGGCGCAGACGCCGGAGGTCGCCGCCTGGCTGGCGGCACAGTAGGCGGCCGTCGAGACGGCGGCGCGGCATTCTCAGAGTACTTTACATTGAAAAGGACTATTTGTATGATGAGCCGCAGAGAGGTGGTCATGCATCGCTTCATGCTGCTCGTCGGCATGGGCTTCTCGCTCCTCGCCGCACCCGGCTGCCGCGCGCGCCCCGATACGCCGCTCACCGCCGCCGCGGCCGCGAACGACCCCGACGCCGTCCGCCGGCTGCTCGCCGACGGCCACACGCCCGACGAGGGCGGCGACAACTGGACCGCGCTCATGTGGGCCGCGCGCGAGAACGCGATCGGCGCGATGACCGCGCTCGTCGACGGCGGCGCCGACGTCAACCGTCGCGATCGCTACAACCGCTGGACGCCGCTCCTCCATGCCATTCATCGCCAGCACCCGAACGCCGTCGCGCTGCTCCTCGACCGCGGCGCCGACGCGAATGCGGCGACGCCGGAAGGCGTGACGCCGCTGATGATGGCCGCTGACGATCCGCGTCCGACGATGGTCGAGCTGTTGCTCCAGCACGGCGCCGACCCGCGCGCCAAAGGACCCGGCGGCATCACCGCGCTGACGCAGGCCGTGTCCGGGGGCGCGTTGTCCGACGTCACCGATCGCCCGCTCCTCGGCGGCTGTCGCCCGGAGACAGTCCGCGCATTGTTCGCGCACGATGCCATGCTGAAGATTCCCGACAGCTTCGCCGGCCGTCACGCGATCTGGTGGGCGCGGTTCCATGGATGCGAGGAAGTCCTGAAGATGGTCGGCTTTCAGCAGGCAGGCGCTGCGCATCAGGCCGTCGCGGGCGTCGGCTTGTTGCGCGACGCCGTCGGCGCGCGAAAACTCGAGACGACGGTCGAAACGATTACGACGCGCGACCCGAAACCGACGGATGACCGGTGATCCACGCGCGCCACGGATGCTCGGTCCCGACGCGTATGCCGATGCGTCCGCCCCACGCGACGTCGCCGACGCGCCGGCCGCGATCGTCCACGTAGAGTCGATCGCCGAGCAGATCGAGCCGGTTCTCCGCCAGGGTAATCCCCATCGCCATCGTCAGATTGCCGGGACCGCGACAGAGCTCGTGCAGCGCGAGCGCTGACACGTCGGGACGCGACCGGCGGCCCTTCATCGCACGCGCGCGCCGGCGGCGCATCACGTCGACGCCGTCGACGGGGTCGAGCGCGCGAATGAGCACGGCGGCCGGCGATCCGTGCGCTTCGGTCACGACGTTCACGAGGCAGTGGATGCCGTAGTTCAGGTAGACGTACGCATGCCCGGGGACGCCGTACAGCGGTTTGTTGCGCCGCGTCGGACCGGGCGCAGCATGGCATGCCGGATCGGACTCGCCGATGTACGCCTCGACTTCGACGATGACGCCGCTGGTGACGACGCCGCGGCGGTTGTGGACGAGAACCATGCCGAGCAGATCGCGGGCGACATCAAGAGTCGGACGATCATAGAACCTGCGGGGCAACTTCACGGCTGCCGTCGACACAAAGGACACAAAGGACACAGAGGATCGGAAGTACAAGATCTCGCCTTTGTGTCCATGGTGTCCTTTGTGTTGATTCAGCCTACGAGCCAGCGGCTCTGAGGCGAGCTACGGCACGTTCGGCGGCGCGCGCGACCTGCGGGTCGGTGTCCTTCGACAGCGACTCCGCCAGCGGCAGCGCCGCGGGATCGCCGGCCAGTCCGAGCACGTCCGCCACGTCGGCACGGATCCGCGCGTCGGGATCCTGGGCCTGTCGCGTCAGGAGCGTCGGACGGCCCTGCACGAGCTCGACGAGGTACTGCCTCGCCTGATCGTGCAGCTTCGGCCGCGCGAGCGCTTCGGTGATCGACTCGATCGGCGCGTTCGCGAGCATCGCCGATCCAAAAGCGCCAGCGAGCAGTACCGCGTCGTCGCGCTCGCCGCCGATCGCCGATTGGATGTCCCCGAGCCTCGCGCGATCGCCCATCCGGGCCAGCCCTTCGATCGCGATGCCGCGAAGCGGCGCGTTCCGCGTCTGGAGCTGCGCCGTGAACAACGGCACCGCCGACGCGTGCCCGATTCGCGCCAGCGCATCGAGCGCGGCGGCCGCTTCGTCGCCCTTGCCGTAGTACTGAAACAGCTCGATGAGCGCCTGGACCGACCGCTCGTAACGCATCGCGCCGAGCGCCTGCATCGCGGCGACCTTCAACGCGCGGTCCTTCTCGTTCAGCAGCGCGATGACCGCGTCTCCGATCGACTGATCGACTGGCTCGTCCTGCCGCCGCTGCTCGAACACCCGGCCGATGACGCGGAGCGCCGCGTACCGGCGTGCGGGCTCGGGCGCGCCCGTCAGGGCCGCGAGCGCGGGAGCGGCGGCGTGCAGCATCTCGCGGCGCGACGCGCCGCCGGGCTGCACCGCCAGCGTGCCGAACGCGTAGATCGCTTCGAGTGCGACGCGAGGATTCTCGTCGGCGGCCGCGGTGCGCAGCGCCGACAACACTTCCATCGGCACCGGCCGCGGCCCGATGACCTGCGGGCCTGAGGCGAATGCCTTCTGGGCGACGATCTGATTCCGGACCTCGACGACGAACCCGACGCGTTTGCGGACGACGATTTTCTCGGCGAGAAAAATATTCAGCTCCGCGGCGATCGCTTCGAGCTGCACCTCGTCCTGGGGATCGGTGACCAGCTTCGCCAGCGGCACCGCCGATTCGGGATACGCCGCCTCTTTCAGCATCTGCGCCGCGCGAAACCGCGTGCTCGCGTCGGCGCTTGTCAGATCGGCAGTCGCTTTCTCGAAGGACACTTGGGCGGCGAGCACCACCAAAAGGAGAAGAGCGCGTGTCATCTTTTTTGCACTGGCGGCGGGGCCCCACGGGCACCCCAACGCGGCTGCCGCGTTGGGGACCCCGCCAGTTCGCCGCGAGCTGTCGCTGATGCGGCGCGGCAGACCGCGCCGCATGGCCGCAGGCGCTTGCTGATTGAATTACCTGCCTGCTGCATACGCGTGAGATCGACCTTCTGCCAGCACCGGTCGCAGATATTGACCGGTGTGTGATGTCTCGATCTGCGCGACCTGTTCCGGCGTGCCGGTGGCGACGACGTGGCCGCCGTCCTCGCCGCCTTCGGGTCCGAGATCGATGATGGAGTCGGCGGTCTTGATGACGTCGAGGTTGTGTTCGATGACGAGCAGCGTGTGTCCCGCTTCGAGCAGCTTCTTGAACGCCGTCAGCAGCTTCGCGATGTCGTCGAAGTGCAGCCCCGTCGTCGGCTCGTCGAGGATGTAGAGAAGACGCTCGCCTCCGTGCGACGAGAGGTGCGCCGCGATCTTGATCCGCTGCGCCTCGCCTCCCGACAGCGTCGTCGCGGGCTGACCGAGGCGCAGGTAGCCGAGGCCGATCTCGTCGAGGACCTGCAGCCGGCGCAGCACTTTCGGCGAGCTGCTGAAAAAGGTGAGCGCTTCGCGGACCGTCAGGTCGAGCACCTGATGAATCGTGCGGCCGCGGTAGCGGACCTCGAGCACCTGCGGCTTGAAGCGCTTGCCGTCGCATTGATCGCACGGCACGAACACGTCGGCGAGAAACTGCATCTCGACGCGGACTTCGCCTTCGCCCTGGCACGCTTCGCAGCGGCCGCCGGGAACGTTGAACGAAAAGTGACTGGCCGTCAGCCCGCGCGATCGCGCGTCCTTGGTGGCCGCGAACAGCTCGCGAATCGGATCGAAGGCCTTGAGGTACGTGACCGGATTCGATCGCGGCGTCCGGCCGATCGGCGCCTGATCGACGAGCACCGCGTCGGTGATGAACTCGGCGCCCTCGAGCTTCTGGAACGTGCCGACGCGTTTGTCCCAGCAGCCCTTCGCGCGCTTGATCGCCGCGTAGAGCACGTCGTGCACGACCGTCGACTTCCCCGATCCGCTGACGCCGGTGACGACAGTCAGCGTGTTGAGGGGCACGCTGATGTCGATGTTCTTCAGGTTGTGTTCGGTCGCGCCGAACAGTTTGATTTTTTGTCCCGTGCCGCGGCGTCGCGCTTTCGGCACCGGAATCGCGAGCTCCTGGCGGAGGTACTTCGACGTCAGCGAGCGCGGCTCCCGCATCAGACCGTCGAGCGTTCCCGAGTAGACGACGCGACCGCCCTGCTCGCCGGCGCCGAGCCCGAGATCGACGATGTGATCGGCGACCTTGATCATGTCGGCGTCGTGCTCGACGACCAGGACGGTGTTGCCCTGATCGCGGAGCTGCCGGAGGATGGTGATCAGCCGCTGGTTGTCGCGCGAGTGCAATCCAATCGACGGCTCGTCGAGGACGTAGAGCGTCCCGACCAGCGCCGAGCCGAGCGACGTCGCGAGGTTGATGCGCTGCGCCTCGCCGCCCGACAGCGTCGACGACAGGCGATCGAGCGTCAGGTAATCGAGACCGACGTCGCGCAGGAACGAGAGGCGCCGGCGAATCTCCTTGAGCACTTTTTCGGCGATCGCTTCTTCCTTCTGGCTCAACTGCAGCGTCGCGAAGAAGTCCTGCGCTTCGCGCACCGTGAGCGACGACACTTCGTCAATCGTGCGGTCCGAGACCCTGACGTCGCGCGCTTCGCGGCGCAGGCGCGCGCCGCCGCAATCGGGACACGTCAGGTAGCCGCGGTACCGGCTGAGGAACACCCGGACGTGGACCTTGTACTTCTTGCGCTCGAGCCACCGGAAGAATCCGCGGACGCCCGAATACCCGACGTCGCCATCCTCTGAGCCGTCGACCCCGTCGACAACAAAGCGCTTCTCCTCGTCTGTGAGCTCGGACCACGGGACGTCGAGGCGCAGCTTCACCTTCCGGGCCGCGCGCTTCAGCTCGGCGAGCTGCGCGCGGTAGTGCGGCTTGCTCCACGGCTCGATGGCGCCCTGCTGAATCGACTTCGAGGCGTCGGGCACGACGAGATCCATGTCGAGCTCGATGATGTTGCCGAAGCCGTGGCACGTCGGGCAGGCGCCGAACGGGTTGTTGAACGAGAAGAGCCGCGGCTGCGGGTCTTCGTAGGTGAGGCCGCATTCGCGGCACTCGAAGCGTTCCGAGAACAGGTGCATCCGCGTGCCGTCGAATGCCCAGGCCGCACCGCCGCCTTCCAGATACGACGTCTCGATGGAATCGGTCAGGCGCTGGCGCAGGTCGTCCCCGTTCAACTGCACGCGATCGACGACGACCTGCAGGACCGATCGATCGATCAGCGCCGCCGGATCGATGTCATCGAACGCAGACGCGCGGCCATCGATCAGCAGGCGCGCGAACCCCTTCTTTCGAAGCGCGTTCATTGTCGCGGCGACAGCCGACGGCGCGACGCGCGGCGCGATCGGCACGCGAGGTTCCGGCGCGGCGGCGTCCTCCGGCGAAGAGTCCGCCACTTCCGCCATCTCGTCGACCTCCGGCACGTCGACGTTCGTCGCCGCCGACGCATCGACGACCGGCAGATCGAATCCGATCAGCAGGCGCGTGCCGGCGCCCAGCTCGGCGAGCTGACGCGCGACCACCTCGGCGGTCTCGCGAACGACTTCACGCCCGCACTGTCGGCAGAACGTCCGGCCGACGCGCGCGAACAGGAGCCGCATGTAGTCATGGATTTCCGTGGTGGTGCCGACGGTCGACCGCGGGTTGCGGATGCTGTTCTTCTGGCGAATCGCGATGGCCGGCGAGATGCCGTCGATGCCGTCGACGTCGGGCTTCTCCATCCGCTCGAGGAACTGGCGTGCGTAGGCCGACAACGACTCGACGTAGCGCCGCTGCCCTTCGGCATAGATCGTGTCGAAGGCGAGCGATGACTTGCCGGATCCACTGACGCCGGTGACGATGATCAGCTTGCCGACCGGCAGCCTGAGATCGATGTTCTTGAGGTTGTGGGTGCGCGCGCCGCGAATCACCAGATCCGCAGCGTCGTTGTTGACCGGCGCCGCCGATGGCGCGGTAGTGGTATCCACAGTTGGTTTCCTGGGGGCGACTCGAAACAAGCATCGTAGCGCAGGGTGCCGGCTGAGGCAACCGCGAGCAGCTGAGGTCGCAGCGCCTGCGGCCATACCGAGCCGAGGACTGGAAATCCGAGGCGAGGTGTCAGCGACAGCTCGCGCTGGGGGTGGGGCCCCAGCGCCAGTGCAAGAAAGTTAAAATGCCGGCAACCCATCATGACCACCCGTTCACGCCGCTGGTTTCTGCGTCTCGGCGCTGCGTGGAGCGCGGCGCTGGTCGCCTGCCGATCGAAGACCGCGCCGCCCGGCGCCGAGCCGCGCGCGCTCGGCGCGCCCGTCAGCGCGTACGGCTCGCGATCTCGCTTCGACAAGGCGGCGCGCCGTGTCTTCACGAACACGCGTGTGCCGTTGGAAGAGGCAGCGAGCGGCACGCCGCTCCACGACAACTACGGCATCATCACGCCCTCGTCGCTCCACTTCGAGCGGCATCATTCGGGCGTGCCGGAAATCGATCCGGCCACGCACACGCTGACGATTCACGGCCTCGTCGATCGACCGCTCGTGTTCACGATCGACGAGCTGAAGCGTCTGCCGTCCGTCTCGCGCATCCATTTCCTGGAATGCTCCGGCAACAGCTTGAGCCAATGGCGCGGCGGCGGATCGCCGGGATTCGATGTCCAGCAGATCCATGGGCTGACGAGCTGCAGCGAGTGGACCGGCGTGCCGGTCAGCCTTCTGCTGCGCGAGTGCGCGGTCGACCCGAGGGCGACGTGGATGCTCGCGGAGGGCGCCGACGCGTGCAAGATGACGCGCAGCATCCCGATGACGAAAGTGATGGACGACGCGCTCGTCGTCTACGCGCAGAACGGCGAGCCGCTGCGTCCGGAGCAAGGGTATCCGCTGCGGCTGCTGCTCCCCGGCTGGGAGGGGAACTCCAACGTGAAGTGGCTGCGGCGCCTCAAGGCGATGGACCAGCCGGCGATGTCGCGCGAGGAGACGTCGAAGTACACCGACTTGATGCCCGACGGCACCGCTCGCCAGTTCACGTTCGACATGGAGGCGAAGTCGATCATCACGCGGCCGTCGGGCGGCGACACACTCTCGGGCCCAGGCCTCTACGAGATCACCGGCGTCGCGTGGTCGGGCCGCGGCACGATCGCCCGCGTCGAGATCACGATCGACGACGGAGCGACGTGGACGCCGGCGGAACTTCAGACGCCGGTGCTGCCGCGCGCGCACACGCGCTTCCGCTGGCGATGGCAGTGGGACGGCCGCGATGCCGTGATCGCCTCACGCTGCACCGACGACACCGGATACACGCAGCCGCCGCTCGCGGATCTCATCGCGATCCGCGGGAGGAACTCGATGTATCACAACAACGGCATCCAGATGTGGAAGGTCGCCGCCGACGGAACGATCACCAATGCCAACCGTGCGTAGCGTCGCGATCGCACTGTTTGTTGTGACGCAGGGCATTAGCCCTGCGATCACCGCCGCTCAATCACCAACGTACGGCGTCGGCCGCGCGCCGACGCCTTCGGAGCTGAAGGCGATCGACATCGATGTCACGCCGGATGGCAAGGGGCTGCCGCGAGGCCGGGGCACCGCCGTTGAGGGCAAAGAGGTCTACACGCACCGCTGCGAGACGTGTCATGGTCCGACGGGCAAGGAAGGACCTCAGGACGTGGTCGCCGGCGGGCAGGGCTCGCTGGCCTCGCCGGCCCCGCAGAAGACGGTCGGCAGCTACTGGCCGTACGCGACGACGCTCTGGGATTACATCAATCGCGCGATGCCGTTCGAGCATCCGAGCACGTTGACCGCGGACGAGGTGTACGCGACGACGGCCTACCTGCTTTTTCTGAACGGCATCGTCGGTGAACGCGAGGAGCTGAACGAGACGACGCTGCCGGCGATCAAGATGCCGAATCGATCGGGCTTCACGCCCGACCCGCGGCCGGATGTCCGGACGCCATTGAAGAAGAAGGACAGACCGCCCAACGAAAACTGGTGAGTTCGTGACTTGGTGAATGAATTCCAAACCAAATCACCAATTCACCAAATCACCAACTTCCGCGCTGGAACATCGTCAGCGTCCATTCACCTGACTCGACCTCCTGCCGCACGAGATAGACGTCTCCATCGTCGCCGCGGACCTTGAAGTAGCGGTGATCGGGCGCGAGCCACTGATCGATCACGTCAACGACGGCGATTCGCCGATCGCCCAGCACGATGGCGCGCGGCGTCTGCTCGCCTTTGTAGCCGGCATAACATTCGACACCGATCCGGAGAACGTCACTCTCCGACAACCTGCACCACGATCTCGCGCTTGCGCGGCCGCGTGTCGAGCTCGAGCAGCATGATCTGCTGCCACGTGCCGAGCAGCAGCTTGTGGTCGGCGAACGGAATCGTGAGCGAGGGCCCCAGCAGCGCAGCGCGCACGTGGCTCGACCCGTTGTCGTCGCCCCAGCGGAGATGATGACGGTACTCGGCGTGCCGCGGCGCAATCGTCTCGAACAACCGATTCAAGTCGGCGACCGCGCCCGGCTCGAACTCGATCGTCGTCACCGCGGCCGTGGATCCGACGACGAAGACCGTCACCAGGCCGGCCGCGCAGCCGGAGTCAGACACTGACGACGACACGAGATCGGTGATGTCGTGCGCGTCGCCCTGCCCGCGCGTCGGGACGTCTCGCTTGTGGGTGCTGACCATGCGGCCCGGACATGATATGTGTAGGGATTAGCGATTAGGGATTGGGGATTAGGATTTATAGATTGGCTTTATCTTTGACAGGCACAGGCCGATCGAGGCCGCGATCCAGAACGTCGTGCTAAGATCGTGGCTCCGCCAGGGCCGGCGTAGCTCAGTTGGTAGAGCAGCTGATTCGTAATCAGCAGGTCATCGGTTCAAGTCCGATCGCCGGCTCCACATTTCTTTAGAAAATTATCGAAACTCAAAGACGACGGGCTGTCTCGTCCGTCCGCGGTGGACGGATGGTGGACGGGCCGGCACGCGAGGCGGCCCGTTGCGGGACCTTCACTCCCGTGCTCGCTCCATCATGGCCGCGGCTTTCGGCGGGCTTCCTCGTCCAATAGAGACTCGATCAACGCGGGATCGACAAAGAAGCTGGTCTCCTGCAGTTGAACCAGAGCGGTTCGCAGATCGAGGAGATCGCGGCGTGCCGCTTCGCGCAAGACGCCCAGTGTCCCGATGAAGGGCAGGCTGCGCCGAGCGGCTTCGCGGCGAGCGTCGGCATCATCCAGGAGAAGCTGGTCGGCCCGAAGCTCCTCCGCGAGGCCGATGGCTTCCCGTTCTCCTGGGTCAAGATAGCCCAACCTTGGGTCGGGAACGGAACGCAGCGCTTGCACCTGCAACCACGAGGGAGGACAGGCAATCCAGCGCCGGACGACAACCGGCGTTTCCTGGTGCTGAAGTTCCTCGAAGACGGCCGGCGGAATCAGAACACGATCGAAGAGTTGCGGTAGGAGATCCGCTTGATGAATGAGGATCAGATAGTTCAGTGGCGTTGAATCAGCGATGACGATCATGCCGGCGAGCGGCTACTGACGGAGCGCGTCGCCAGCCTCACGATCATGTTCGAGATCGTCCTGCGTGTAGTGTTGATACACGCCGTGCTGCTTCAAGAAGGCATGCACCTGCGACCGTGTGTCGTATCCAAGTAATCGCCGCAGCTGGGCGGTCGATAGCTTCTGAGCACGGTACGCTTCAAGAGCAAACGCTTCCAACGCCGCACGCGAAAGGTTCTCGCCCTTTGCGGCCAGGTGAGCAGCAATATCCTCGGGCAGTTCAAGAGTGATCCGCACAAGACCATCCTACGCGCATCGCATGCCGACGCCAAGTCCTACGGGCTCGGAGGCCTTAGCTCCAACTGTCGTCGACGGGTACAAGGTTTCATCCTTGAGCGCGACCGGCTGCGCGCCGCCTGCCCCACAGCTCGCGCATCGACCGCACGACGCCCACGTCCGTGATGTTCAGATAGCGCTGAGTGATCTCCAGCTTCGCGTGCCCGAGCAGCAACTGGATCTCGCGGACGTCGAGGCCGTCCTCGAGCCACCTTGACGCGCATTCGTGACGTAAGTCGTGCCAGTGAAGGTCCAGCTCCTTCAGCTTCGCCTGTCGGCAGCCGGTCTCCAGCGCGCCGATGATGCGATCCCTCATCTCCTGGCCGCAGGTGAGCGGAACGTACATCACGGGATTCCAAATCCTGTTGCGCACGATCTGGCTGCAAAGCGCGCTGCCGATTCCATACTCTTCGCCAATTGATTTTTGCGACTCGCCTTGTGCGGCTCGCGTGCGGATGTCGTTGACCTCCTTCGCGCCGACCTCACACGCGACCCACAAGTTGGCCGAGGCGGGCATCGAGTCGAGCACGCTGCAACGCCATCTGGCGCGCGGCGAGGAGGAAGCACAGTCGAGTGATCAGAAGCGGCTCTTCGTACTCGACGAATCGAGCTTGGCGAGCACGAAACAGATACACAAGTTTCTGGGGCGTCTCGGCCCAGAGGATCGCGTGCTGCTCGTCGGCGACGTCCGCCAGCATGAAGCCGTCGACGCTGGTCGGCCGTATCACCAGCTCCAGGAAGCAGGGATCCGCACGGCGCATCTTGACGAGATCGTGCGTCAGCGAGATCCAGAGCTGAAGGCGGTCGTTGAACAGTTGTCGCGTGGAGACGTGCAACGTGCCGTCGAACGGCTTGATCAGCAAGGCCGCATCCATGAAATCGGGCCGCGCGAGGAGCGCCTTGCCGCCATCGCGAATGAGTACGTCAAAGACCCGCACGCGACGCTCGTCGTCTCGCCGGACAACCAGTCGCGACAGGATCTCAACGACGTGATTCACCGCGCGATGCAGCGCGAGGGCCACGTTGATCTGGAGGATCATCGGATGCCCGTCCTGGTGCCACGTCAGGAAATCACAGGCGCCGATCGCCAGTGGGCGGAACGCTACCAGGTCGGCGACGTGGTTCGCTACAGCCGTGGCAGTAAGGCGCTTGGTATCGAGGCTGGCGACTACGCGCGGGTCGAGCATGTCGACGCCAAGACGAATCAGGTGATGGTGAGGACAGACGGCAAGCGCACGGTCAGCTACGATCCACGACGCTTACAGGGCGTGACGCTCTATCGCGAAACCGAACGGGCGTTTGCTACCGGCGATCGCGTGCAAATGACCGCACCGGATCGAGACCGTGGCGTGGCCAATCGGGAGCTCGGCACGATCGAGCGGATCGGCGCGAACGGGCGCATGGAGATTCGATGGGATACCGGTCGAACCTTTTCGTTCGACGCAGGCGAGGGCCGCCATCTCGATTACGGCTACGCAGTGACAAGCCACAGCAGCCAAGGTCAGACCGCGGGTCGCGTCTTGGTGCATGTCGAGACCGAGCGTGCCGGCGCGAAGCTCGTCAATCAACGACTGGCGTACGTGTCGGTGTCACGCGGGCAGTACGATGCGCGCATCTACACCGACGACAAGGTGAAGCTCGCGCGTGCGCTGGACCGTGATGTATCTCACACCTCGGCGCTCGCGCGAGACCCCGCGGCGTCTTCCGGCCACGCAGCCGAGCGCCACGTTGGACCGAGCGAGTCCCGCACTCAGACGATGGCCGTCGCTCAATCATGAGAGCTACGGTGCTCGGCGGCGTCAAGGGTGCCCTTCGGCGGCTTCGCCGCCCTTGACACCGCCTGCGCGCCGCGCCCAATTGGCTTTCAGCGCCGGCCATCAAAGAACGCCTCCAGAGTGCTGTTCTGCACAACAGGCGTCAGCTCAGCGAGATTGAACCGCCTGAAAAGTGGTTAGGGTTCGATCCTTCCTTGGCTCGCCAATCGGGCGCTGCAACTGCTAGGCGGTTCGTGGCTATACGGTGTAAGTGACTTTGACGAGCGCAACGACGATCACGACATGATTGCATTCGCTCAGAATCACGCCATGAGTGAAGCGGTGCTCTTGTCCGGTGAAGAAGATTTCCGGTTCGGAGTGCCCCGCGCATGAGCCAGACACGCCCCATGATCGCGGCGCGACGGCGCGAAACTCACTCTTGGCGGAGAGCGTCCATCGGATCGACCTTTGACGCGCGCAACGCCGGCACGAGAGCCGCGACGAATCCGGTCACGATGAACACAACCGCGGCGCCGATGATCGTCGCCGGATCGTTCGGCGCGAGGCCATACAGCTGCGATCGAACGAGCCTGGCGGCGCCCAGCGCGCAGGGAATGCCGATGAGCACGCCGAGCAAGGCCACCGTGAGGCCCTCGCGGACGATCATCTGCACGACGGCGGTGCGTGTGGCGCCAATGGCCATGCGGACCCCGATTTCGCGCACGCGCGACGTGACCGCGTACGCCAGCAAGCCGTATATCCCGACGCACGCCAGCACCACCGCAAGCGCCGCAGCGGACGTTGACAACCCGGCGATCAGCCGCTCCTGCAGCAGCGCGAAATCGATCCACTGGTCCAGCGTGAACAAAGCGCGAACGTAGTGATGCCCCTGCGACTCGACCACCCGGACATAGGCGTCGCGCACCGCCTTCAGGTCGCCGCTCACGCGAACGTGCGTCATAGGAAACGGTGCACGCGTCAGGTCCTGCATCATCGGCCTGAAAACGACCGCCACATGCGGTTCGCGAATGCCGCCGATGGGCGCGTCGGCGACCACGCCAACGATGTCAACGTCCGTCCGCGCGGGACCAGATGAGACACGAATGCGTCGGCCGATTATCTCGCCGGCCGGAAACAACTTGCGGGATAGCGATTCGCTGACGATCGCCACTGCCGGCGCGTGCCTATCGTCGTCCCACGTGAAGTCGCGGCCACGAAGACGAGCGATGCCGAACATGTCGAAGAACCCTGGTGAGACGAATTCCGTCAATCCGGGTGCGACCAGCAACGATTCTGGTCCCGCGACCGGCGCGAAGCTGTCGGTGGGAAGCACGCTCGCGTTCCCGAGATAGGCCGGAAAACGGAACGACAAGGCGGCGGCATCGACGCCCCGAATCCGCGAGAGCTGTTCGATCAGCTCCTGGAAATATGGTCGGCCGAGCGTCGTCCCACGTCAGGCAAGACCCCTCAGGCTGGCGGGGGCGTGGGAATCTTTGCCTCTGTTGAGGCCGATGTTTCACAATGTGCACATGACGACGATCTCCATCCGAGAACTGCACCTGAAGACCGGCCAGTGGGTTCGCCATGCTGCCAGTCGGGGGCCGATCGTGGTCACCGATCGCGGGCGACGGGTCGCGGCGCTTCAGCCGTTTGACGCCTCGATGACCGGCCGGCCTCTGCCCAACCGAGAGGCAGCGATACGCAGACGGTCAAAGGTCCCGGTCGATTCCGCCGTGTACCAGTCCGAGCTGCGCGAGGATCGCTGATCTACT
>DASYQZ010000074.1:0-3365 GCA_036004865.1 Vicinamibacterales bacterium | reverse complement strand
TTCGCGCCCAACTGGACCTGCCGAGACGACGTGATCGTGCGGGTGATGCGGCCCGCCGTGGCGAGCGGCGCTTCGTTCGCGGTGGCGGCCGCGAACACCGTCCGATCGGGCGTCGCGAAGTTCGGGCGGTTCAGCAGATTGAACACTTCGAACCGGAACTGCACCTGGCCGCCGCCGCCGAGCGCGCCGACGCGTGTGTTCTTGACCAGCGAGACGCTCGTCATCGCGTAGTTCGGTCCCGTCAGGATGTTTCGTCCCGCGTTGCCGAAAAAGCCCTGCGGTCCGAGCACGAACGCTGACGTGTCGTAGTAGCGATCCGGCCCGCCGAGGACGAGGCTGTCCGGATCGGCGCCGGGTCTCAGGTTCGGCCGATCCTCGCCCGACGTGTTGCCCGACCGCGACCAGTTCGTGTTGCCGAGCGCCGGCGTGAACGGCACGCCGGTGCGCGTGGTCACGATGCCGTTGAACTGCCAGCCGCCGAGCAGCGCGTGGCCGTCCCTGCCGGGCAGATCCCACACGAAGTTCGCGCTGAAGAGATGCCGCACGTCGAAGTCCGATCGCGCCCAGTCGATGTCGCGATCGTACGGATCCTGTGGATACACCGACGAATTGTTCACATCGGCGTTCAACTGCGCCTGCAGATTGTCCATCGCCTTGCTCAGCGTGTAGGCCGCCTGCAGTTGGTAGCGGCGGCTGAAGCGCTTTTGCGCGCTGACCTGCAGCGAGTTGTATTCGGAGTGTCCGCCGTTGGTTCGATAGTCGATCGGGCCGAATGCCGGGTTGCGCCGCGGCGCGCCGGCGGGGAAGAACTTCGTGCCGTCGGCTTGAATGACCGGCACGATCGGGTTCGCCTCGATCGCGCTCATCAGGTTGTGCGCGCGCGACCCGGCGTAGCCGACGGTCGCGGTGATCTGTGCCGCGAGCTCGCGCTGCACGCTGACGTTGTACGTGACGCCGTACGGCTGCTTGACGTCGTAGTCGATCGTCCGCGCGCTCGCGGCGCCGGCGGTGAGCGAGGCCGGACGCGGGAAGGTCGGGTTGTTGATCGTCGCGGTGGCGGCGAACGGCGGCGAGAACGCCGCGATGCCGAACGCGCTGTTGAATGGACCGTCGGTGTCGTGATACACCCCCGCGCCGCCGCGCACGGCCGTCTTGCCGTTGCCGGTCACGTCCCACGCGAAGCCGACGCGCGGCGCCCAGTTCTTCAGCGACGGGTTCTCGCCGAACGGCGCGCCGACGGTGAACGATCGGTCGTTGAGGATGTCGCGCAGCGTCGTGTCGAGGCCGTTCATCTCGGACGGCAGCGTGTAGAACTCGTAGCGCAGACCGAGGTTCAGCGTGAGCCGGTCGGCCGCACGGTAGTCGTCCTGCACGTAGAACCCGAAGAGCGTGTTCGGCCGCACGCGCTCGAGCTGCGCGCCCGGCGGGACACCGACGAACCGCGTCGGCGTGCCCGCGAGCAGCGTCCGCACGTTGCCGAACGTATAGCTGCCGCGGATGTTGGTCGCCGTCAGCTTGTTCGTGCGCAGGTGCTCGATGAGCGAGCCGCTCTTCAGCAGGTGACGTCCCTTCACCCACGACACGTCGTCGGACACCGTCCAGTAGAAGCTGTTGTTCGACGACGGGTTCGTCGTCGTGCCGCCGAGGCCGGTCAACCCGCCGACGCCGATCACGCCGATCTCGTTTTGCCCCGCGATGAACGCCATGTCGGGCACCTGGAGGAAATCCGGGAGCTGTTCGAAACGCAGCCGGCTGTGCGAGAAGCGCGCCGTGTTGAGCAGCGCCGGCGTCAGGATGCGCTTGTATTCGGACGTGAAGAACTGGTTCCGCGAGACTGAATCAGTGGCGAAGTCCGGGAATGCCGCCGTCACCGTCTGGTCCGCGCCGTCGTACGTGTAGCGCGCGAAGATCGCGTCCTTGTCGCTCAGCGAGTAGTCGATGCGGCCCTGATAGAAGTTCTCCCGCGTCGGCTGGTTGAACTCGTAGCTGAAGACGGCGATGCCCTGGTTCGTCCCGACCTCGGGGCCGTTCGCCCGCGGATAGAGGTCGAGATACGGACGCACGAGCGGATTGATCGGGGCGAAGGCGCCCGACCGCGCCGCGTCATTCGGCACGAACGACGTCGTCGTGACACCGAGATCTTCCTGCAGCCGCTCGACGCCGCCGAAGAAGAACAGACGGTTCTTCTGAATCGGACCGCCGGCGCTTGCGCCGAACTGATTGCGGCGGAACGGCGGCGGCTCGCTGCCGCGATCGAAGAAGTTGCGCGCGTCCATCGAGCTGTCGCGGAAGAACTCGAAGCCCGATCCGTGGATGGTGTTCGTGCCGCTCTTGGTGACGAGGCTGATGACGCCGCCCATCGCACGGCCGTAGTCGGCCGAGTAGGCGTTGGTCACGACGCGGAACTCCTGGATCGTCTCCACGCCGAGCGTCGTCTCCGCGGCCGACACCGTCGCCGTGCCCGCATACCCGCGCATGTTCGCGCCGTCGAGCAGGTAGCTGTTCGATCGGAAGCTCATGCCGTTGATGTTCAGCTTCGTGCCGCGGTTCGACGAGGAGGTGCTGTCCTTCTCGCTGAAGTTCGCGACGCCGGGCTGGAGCAGCGCGAGGTCGATGTAATTGCGGCCGTTGAGCGGCAGCTCGGAGATCGTTTTCTCCGTCACGACCGCCGACATCGCCGCGCTGCGCGTGTCGACGAGCGGCGACGCGCCGACCACGGTGACGCTTTCTTCCGTCGCGCTGACTTTGAGCGTCAGTGTGAGGCCCGCTTCCTGCGCGACGGCGAGCACCACGCGCTCGACGGCTGTTCCGAATCCCTGCAGGCTCGCGCGCGTCTCGTAGGAGCCCGGCGGCAGACCCGGAATGGTGAAGTAGCCGTTGCCGTCGGTGAGCGCTGATCGCGACAACCCGGTGTCCACGTTCTTCACCACGACGTCGACGCCGGGCAGCACGGCGCCGGTCTGGTCCTTGATCGTGCCCGAGATGGTGGCGGAGGTGATTTGCGCGAAGAGGCTCGCGCTTGTCAGAGACGTCGAGAAGATGAAGACCAGGACGAGGAAAACGCGATGCATGCCCTCCTCCGAGCGAACTGGCGAAACGGGCCAACGATAGCGGCCGGCCAACCGGAAATCAAGACGTATGGTCAGACCATTAATTTGGATGTCGCCTTTTGCTTGACATCTTTCGCGGCCGCCCCCATCCTGCGCGCCGGAGACAACGGAGGTTGACGGAGGAACGGTTTCAGCTTGGGAGCAACGGAGAAACGGAGGAACGGAGGTGAGGCGTACGACCAGCGGCCGGCGTAGCCGGCCGCTCAGCGATGTCAAGCGGTCGGCGCAGACACAAACCACTCGATCGTTTCTGGT
>DASYQZ010000073.1:0-6461 GCA_036004865.1 Vicinamibacterales bacterium | reverse complement strand
AGCCGCCGAGACCCGTGTCGAGGATGACAGCAGGCGCGCCGTCCCCGGTGCACCACAGATGCAGCCTGTATCCTCCGATGTCGACGAGATGTCCGGGAGGCGGAGTCGCCGCGAGCTCCTTTCGAGTCGCAAGCCATTGGTACGTGGCGCCGGAGAGTGCCGCAACGATAAGGAACGCGCCCAGCACGACGAAAATGCGCATCGTCCAGCGCCACATATGGACATCTCCCGTCAAATCGTGCGCTCGGTCGGCTCACTCAGGTGATGAGTGGATTTCCAATTTGCACTGGACGGGCCAACGCGTCAACCTGCGCGCTCGCGCGAGTGTACTGGTTCGATTGCTCTCTGCGGTCGCCGCGTTCGTGGACGTACGTATCAACGTGGTCCCGCGAAGGATAATTGTGCAGGGACCTGACACTTTGTCGCAGTCGTACGTGAGTTCCGGTTCACGGGAGGAGATCGTGACCGACCCGGCCGTTACGTATGCGAGCTACCTGAAAATCGACGAGTTGCTTGCGCTGCAGGAGCCGCGCTCGCAGGGGCCGGAGCACGACGAATTGCTCTTCATCGTCATCCATCAGGTATACGAGCTCTGGTTCAAGGAGCTGTTGCACGAACTCGACCGTGTCCGACAGTGGCTCGAAGACGACGAACCGCACCGTGCGCAGCACACGCTGAAACGGATCCTTGCGATCGTGAAAGTCATGGTCGCGCAACTGGACATCCTCGAGACCATGACGCCGCTCGAATTCCTCACATTCCGCGAGCGGCTCGAGGCGGCGAGCGGTTTTCAGTCTGACCAGTTCCGCCAGATCGAGTTCGTGCTCGGCGCGAAGTCGCAGGGAGCGATTCGCCGCTTCCCGGAGGACAGCCGCGCGCGAGTCGCCCTGGAGCGCCGTTATCGAGAGCCGACGTTGTGGGACGGGTTCCTGCGATACCTATCGCGCGAAGGGTACGTTGTGCCGCCCTTGCATCTCGAACGGGATGTGTCCGTGCCGATCGAGCCTTCGTCGGAGGTGCAGCGGATTCTCCTCGCCGTGTACCGGGACGACCCGAAGAACGCAGAGCTGTGCGAGCGGCTGGTCGATCTCGACGAGGGGATCCAGGAGTGGCGGTACCGTCACGTGAAGATGGTCGAGCGCACCATCGGCGCCAAGCGCGGCACCGGCGGGTCGTCGGGCGCCGCCTATCTGCGCGAGACCGTCGGCCGCCCGCTCTTTCCTGACTTATGGGAAATCCGGTCGCAACTCTGAACGCTGCGAAACGCAACCACGAAGAAGACACGAAAGCACGAAAAAGAATAGGTCTTCTTCGCGTTTTCGTGGTTTCGTGGTTGCATTTTTGACGTTGAAATCTCTGGATGTCAGAGCTGGCCCGTTACTACTCCCGGTTCAGGGTGAGCGAGCGTCTGCTGCTCACCGGCCACTCGCATCAGGCGTGGCCCGATGTCGCGTTCGAGGCGCAGCAGCGCGCGTGGCTCGACGCGGCGGAACTGGTCGACGAGAAGTGGGAGCGCGCGGCGCAGCAGGCGGCGCAGGTGCAGGCCGGCTTCCGGCGGCTGCTCAACGATCCGGACGGCGACATCGCGCTCGGGCAGAACACGCACGAGCTCGTCACGCGATGGTTGTCGGCGCTGCCGCTCGCGGCGCGGCCGAGGCTCGTCACGACCGACGGGGAATTTCACACGATTCGGCGCCAGCTCGATCGGCTGCGCGAAGAAGGGCTCGACGTGGTGAAGCTGACCGCGCGCCCGGCCGACACGCTCGCCGAGCGGCTCGCCTCTGCGGTCGACGATCGTACGGCGTGCGTGCTCGTCTCATCGGTTCTCTTCGAGACGGCCGAAATCGTCCCGGGCCTCGACATCATCGCCCGCGCGTGCGCCATGCGCGGCGCGACGCTCCTCGTCGACGCGTATCACCATCTCAACGTGGTTCCGTTCGGCATCCGTGCGCTCGGACTCGAGCAGGCCTTCGTCACCGGCGGCGGCTATAAATATTGTCAGCTCGGAGAGGGGAACTGTTTTCTGCGCGTGCCCGCGGGGTGCGCGCTTCGCCCCGTGCTCACGGGCTGGTTCAGCGAATTCGCCGCGCTCGAGCAGAAGGATTCGCGCGGCGGTCCCCGTCAAAGTCGACGCGTCGACTACGGCCCTGGCCCGGCGCGCTTCGCCGGCGCGACCTACGATCCGACGTCGCATTACCGGGCCAGCGCCGTGTTCGCGTTCCACATCGAATGCGGGTTGACGCCGGAGCGGCTGCGCGAAATCAGCCGTCACCAGGTCGGCCTGTTGAACGACGCGGTCGAGGCGCTCGACCTGGACCCCCGCATCGCCCACGTCGAACCCATGGCCGAGGATCGTCGCGCCGGTTTTCTCGCGATTCGCTCGCCGCGCGCGAGCGAACTCGTCCATGTCCTGCGCGGCCGCGGCGTTCTGACCGATTTTCGCGGCGACGTGCTGCGGCTCGGGCCGGCACCGTACCTGCAAGACAATCAACTTCGCGATGCGATTGGGATACTCGGAGAAGTCGTTTAGCGCAGTTCCTGCTAACGGACGCAACCCGCCACGAAATGCAACCACGAAAACACGAAAACACGAAAAAAAGACAGGTCTTTGCGATCGGGAGGCACGATGACCACGGACGACATGCCGTATCGGATTCTCGGCCACACCGGCGAGCGCGTGTCCGCGATCGGCGTCGGCGGATGGCACCTGGGCCTCAAGCACGTCACCGAAAAGCTCGCGATCGAGATCGTTCGCAGGGCCATCGATGCCGGAATCAACTTCCTGGACAACAGTTGGGACTACAACGAGGGCGCGAGCGAAACGCGGATGGGCAAGGCGCTCCGCGACGGCTACCGGCAGAAAGCGTTCCTCATGACGAAAATCGACGGCCGATCGAAAAAGGCCGCGACCGACCAACTGGACGAATCGCTGCGGCGGCTGCAGACCGACTGCATCGATCTCGTGCAGCACCACGAGATCCTCCGCTTCGAGGATCCGCATCGGATTTTCGACGAAGAGGGCGCCCACGGCGCGCTCATCGCCGCGCGCGCCGCCGGCAAGCTCCGCTACATCGGCTTCACGGGGCACAAGGACCCGCGAATCCACGTGTACATGCTCGAAGTCGCGACCTCGCACGGCTTCACGTTCGACACCGCGCAGATGCCGCTGAACGTCATGGACGCGCACTACCGCAGCTTCGAGCGGATGGTCCTCCCCGAGCTGGTGCGACAGAAGATCGGCGTGCTCGGCATGAAGAGCCTGGCGAACGGCATCATCCTCAAGTCAGGAACGGTGACGGCGATCGAGTGTCTCCACTATGCGCTGAACCTCCCGACGTCGGTCGTCATCACCGGCATCGACAGCCTCGAGCGGCTCGATCAGGCGTTCGAGGCGGCACGCACGTTCCGCCGTCTGAGTGAAGCGGAGCGAAAGGCGCTGCTCGCGAAAACCGCCCGCGCCGCGTCGTTCGGCGAATTCGAGCCGTTCAAGACGACCTCGCTCTTCGACGCGACGGCGACCAATCCCGCGTGGCTGGGCGAAGAGCCGAAGCGGCTGCAGGCGCTGATGCCTGAATAAATCGCTCGAATCCGAGAGGCAGGGGCGAAGCTACCACAGTGTGCGGACGGCACGGCTCTTTCGGATGGGCCGATCGGATGTGATGAGCGTGAGATCGTGCACGCGAGCGGTAGCGGCAATGAGGCGATCAGCCGGGTCGGGCGGAAACGAGTCGCCCAGTTGCTCGGATTCGATCGCGACGTCGACGGTGAGCGGAAGCACTTCGAGGTGTGGCGACGACGCTGCCGTGCGCAACCAAAGCGGCCACGGTCCGAAACGCTCGTCGACCACAACTCTCCCGTGGGCGAGGTGCCAGGCAGCCTCCTTCAAAGAGATCGCCGCAATCCCGAGACGCTCCTGATCGGGAACCGCGCCCAACGCCGCCCGCGCGCGACGGCTCAGACGGGGATGGTCGAGCACGGACCAAAGCCATGCCTGCGTGTCCAGCACGTACTTCACGCGCGGTCTCGAAACCAGGCGTCAGGTGACGCGATGGGCGACTCGATGTCGCCGCGGACCGCCGCGGTCCCGGCCAGGGAGCCGAGCAGACCTGCGGCTCGATGGGTCCTGGTCGTGACGGGCACGATCTTCGCGACTTCACGATTGCGGTTGAGGATGACCACCGTCTCCCCACCCGCCGCGCGTCGAATGAGCTCGCTGGCCCGGTCGCGAAATTCACCGATCTTGACGCGTGTCATCGATCGACAATGTAGCCAAAATACTTGGCCACGTCAAACGGTCGGTGGCGGAGTGGCGCGGTCGCTCAGTTGACCATCGACGTCACCGCACCGCTGCTCCCCTTGTACTTCGAATCGCCGAGATACGTCGCAGTCACCTTGTGTCTACCGTGCGCGAGCGTCGTCAGCTGCAGTGTTGCGCGGGCGGTCGAACCCGACAGCGGCGCCACGAGCTCGCCCGCCGGGTCCCCGGCCACCGCGCCGTCGACCATGAACAGGACGCGTCCCGTCGGTTTCGTCGCTGTGGATCCCGTCACGTTCGCCACGAGATCCACGGGCGCGCCGAGCGCCGCCGGATTCGGCGCGACGACGAGCGACATCGTCGTGTTCTTCAGGTTCGCGCCGCTCGCAGTCACGATCTGCACGAGCACGGCCGACCACGCCGGCGGCACCCCGCCCGCGCCGGAGTAGCGAGCCGTAATCGCATGCGAGCCAATCGCCAGCGACGAGGTCGTGAACGTCGCGCGTCCGGCTGACAGCGGGCGCACGTCGACGAGCGTGCCGCCATCGTAGAACTCGACGAAGCCCATCGTCGCAACGGTCACCGTCGCCGTCCACGTCACCGACACCCCGCTGGCCGCCGTCGTGCGCGAAGACGTGAGCGCGACCGACGGCGTCGCCGACGCGGCGCTGACGACGTGGGTGGCGCTGCCGGCGCCCGACTCGAACGACGCATCGCCGTCGTACTGCGCGTCGATCGCGTGCGAGCCCGCGTCGAGACCGGCCGTTGTCAACGTGGCGGAGCCGTCCGTCAACGTCGCGCTCCCGAGGAGCGTCGTCCCGTCCAAGAACCGGACCGTGCCCGCGGGCGAGCCTGCTCCCGGCGGCGCGGCCGCAACCGTCGCCGTGAACGTCATCGGCTGATCGAGGCCCGATGGCTCGGGGCTCGTGCCGACCGTCACGAGCACGCCGTCACGCACGATCGTCAGCGAGCCCGCGACGAACGTCGTGACGTAGTTCGGCGAGCTGAGCCCGCTGGCGACGATCGGATACGCACCGACCGGACTCGCCGCCACGGCGGTGGTCGCGAACCCGAGCGCCCCGGCGAGCGACGCCGGCGTGTCGCCGTTGACCAGGCCGGTGAAGCTCGTGCCAAACGGCGGAAGCGGCGCACCGAACGGCTTCACGGCGTCGTTGGAACGGATCGTCAACGGCGCCGGCGTGACGTCGATCGTCGTGCTCACCGAGCCGGCGTTGTAGTTCGACGGATCGGCCGGCGTGAAGACCGCCGACAACGGCTGCGCGCCGCCCGCAGTCAGTACCGCGCCGGTTCCCGGCGTGTAGCCGAACGATCCGGCAACGTTCGCGGTCGCGTTCAACTGCGCCGCCCCGAGCGGCGTGCCGTACACAATCGCGCCCGGCCGCGTCCACGACAGCGCCGGCGAGGCTTTCCCGATCGTGATCGTCGCGGTGCTCGACGCCGCGGCGTAATTCGCGTCGCCCGCGAACGCGGCGACGACCGGGTACGTGCCGGCGCCGACCGGCGACGATGACGCGCCGTTGTACGTGAACGTCAACGGTCCGAGCATCGCCCCGCCGACGCCGGTCACCGATCCGGTTGCGGGATGCGCGGCGCCGTCGTACGTGAACGTTCCGCCGGTGACCGTCACGCTCGGCTGCGCCTTGTCGACGTCGATCGCCGTGGTCTTCGTCACGCCTGCGTAATTCATCGCGTCGGCCGGAGCGAAGGTCGCCGTCAGCGTCTGCCCCGCTCCTGCGCCGAGCACGGTGCCCGGCGGCGGCGCGTACGTCAGCACGCCTTCGACGTTCGCGCTCGCGTTCAACTGCGCCGTGCCGAGCGCGGTGCCGTACACGATCGGCGCCGGCCGCGTCCACGAAACCTCAGGCGTCGCCTTGCCGATCGTGATCGTCGCATTCGCGGATGCCGCGTTGTAGTTCGTGTCGCCCGCGAACGCCGCCACAACGCTGTACGTCCCCGCGTTGAGCGGCGCATCGGAACTGCCGTTGTAGGTGAACGTCAGCGGCCCGAGCGTTGCGCCGGCCACGCCGGTCACGGTGCCGGTTGCTGGATGGGGCGCGCCGTCGTACGTGAACGCGCCGCCGTTCACGCTGACCGACGGCGTGACTTTGGAGATGTTGATTGTCGTCGACACTGTCGCGCCGCTGTAGTTGGTTGTGTCGGCCGGCGTGAACGTCGCGGTCAGCGT
>DASYQZ010000072.1:0-38545 GCA_036004865.1 Vicinamibacterales bacterium | reverse complement strand
GACGTGAAATAAAGCAACCGCAGAGATCGCCGAGTGCGCAGAGAAAAATTCTCTCTGCGTTCTCGGCGTGCTCGGCGGTTCAACTATGGACTTCGTTCGCTTCGGCAACACCGGCCTGAAAGTTTCCCGTCTCTGCCTCGGCACGATGACGTACGGCTCGTCGAAGTGGCGGGCGTGGGTCCTCGACGAAGCCGAGAGCCGGCCGTTCATCCAGCGCGCGCTCGAGCACGGCATCACGTTCTTCGACACCGCCGACATGTACTCGGACGGCGCGAGCGAAGAGGTCGTCGGCCGCGCGCTGAAGGACTTCGCGCGGCGCGATCAGGTGGTGCTCGCGACGAAGGTCTTCAATCCGATGGGCGCCGGCCCGAACGATCGCGGGCTCTCGCGCAAGCACATCATGGATGCCATCGATGCGTCGCTCCGCCGCCTCGGCACCGACTACGTCGACCTGTATCAGATCCATCGATTCGATCCCGAGACGCCGATCGAAGAGACGCTCGACGCGCTGGACGACGTCGTGAAGGCGGGCAAGGCGCGCTACCTCGGCGCATCGAGCATGTTCGCGTGGCAGTTCGCGAAGATGCTCTGCGCGTCCGACGCGCGCGGCTGGACGCGCTTCGTGTCGATGCAGAATCACTACAACCTCGTGTACCGCGAAGAAGAGCGCGAGATGCTGCTGCTCTGCCGCGAAGAGGGCATCGCGGTCATCCCGTGGAGCCCGCTCGCGCGCGGGTTCCTCGCGGGCAACCGCCGCAAGGCCGATCGCGGCGACACGATCCGTGCGAAGACCGATGACTATTCGCACCGGCTGTACTACGCCGACGCCGATTTCGAGATCGCCAGGCGCGTCGCCGATCTCGCCGCGCGCAAAGGCGTGAAGCCGGCGCAAATCGCGCTGGCGTGGGTGCTGGCGAAGCCGGGTGTCACGTCGCCCATCGTTGGCGCCTCGAAGCTTTCGCAGCTCGACGAATCGGTCGCGGCGCTCGACATCCGGCTGGACCCGGACGAGATGCGCTTCCTGGAGGAGTGCTACCAGCCGCATCCCGTCCTGGGACATAGTTGAGAGCTTGCTCTCACGTCGTTCCTTCGTCGCGCTTCAGCATCGCAACTTCCGACTGATCTGGATCGGGCTCTTCGTGTCCTTCAGCGGCTCGATGATGCAGAACGCCGCGCTGCTGTGGCACGTCTCGCTGCTCGTCTCGCCGGCGCGCAAGGGGCTGGCGCTCGGTCTGGTCGGGCTCGTCCGCGTCGTGCCCGTCATCGTGTTCTCGCTCGTCAGCGGCGTCGTCGCCGACGCATGGGACCGGCGCAAGCTGATGCTCTTCACGCAGACCGCCGCCGCGGCGGTCTCGATGGCGCTCGCCCTGCTGGCGTTCGGCGGCCTCTCGGCGCCGTGGCCGATCTACGCGCTGGCCGCGCTCGGGTCCGCGGTCGGCGCCTTCGATCTGCCGGCGCGCCAGGCGCTCGTCCCGATGCTGGTGCCGCGCGAGCACCTGCCGAATGCGATCACGCTCAACACGATCATGTTTCAGACGGCGTCGGTCGTCGGGCCGGCGATCGGCGGTCTCCTCATCGCGACGACGAGCGTCGGCTGGGCGTATCTCGCCAACGCGATCTCGTTCGGCTTCGTGATCGTGGCGCTGCTGATGATGCGCGATCTCCCGGCGCGTGAGCGTCCGCAGCCAGGATCGAGAGACGACGTGTCGCTCCACGCGGCGCTCGAAGGGCTGCGGTTCGTGTTCCGCTCGCCGATCATCCGCTCGACGATGCTGCTCGATTTCTTCGCGACGTTTTTCTCGTCGGCGACGGCACTGCTGCCGATCTTCGCGCAGGACATCCTGCAGGTGGGTGCCAACGGCTACGGCTGGCTGTACGCGGCGCCCGCCGTCGGCGCGATGATCACGAGCGCGGCGATGGTGCCGCTGACCGAGCGCATCGAGCGCCGCGGGCCGGCGCTGCTCTGGGCCGTCACCGGCTTCGGCCTCGCGACCGTCGTCTTCGGCATCTCGCGGTCGTTCTGGCTGACCTTCTTCTGTCTCGCGATGACGGGCGCTACCGACACCGTGAGCATGATCATCCGCAACATCGTGCGGCAATTCGAAACGCCCGATCGGCTGCGCGGCCGCATGATGGGCGTCAACATGGTGTTCTTCATGGGCGGCCCGCAGCTCGGCGAGCTCGAGGCGGGCGCGGTGGCGAACTGGTTCGGCGCGCCCTTCTCCGTGATCAGCGGCGGCGTCGGTTGTCTTCTCGCGACGGGATGGATCGCAGCGACGACGCCGGCGCTGCGCCACTACGGACGCAGCGAGGTCATACCGGCCGACGCGCATGCCGGCGCGGACGGACAGTTGGGTCGCCCCTTACCGGCCCCGGCAACCGAAGGTCACGAGACTGACGCGACAGCCGCAGCGCCAAGCGCCATACAGAGGTGACAAGCGCCTGCGGCCACGCCGACGACCCGCGCGCGCGTCGCGCGAAGCGGGGGAGGCGTCACGATCGCTCGCGCGTGGGGGTGGGCCCCACGCGCCAGTGCAAAAATGATGACGATTGGTCTGATTTCAGATACGCACGGTCTCTTCCGGCCGGAGATCGTGGACATCTTCCACGGCGTGGAGATGATTCTGCACGCCGGCGACGTGGGCGGCGCCGCCGTGTTGGCGGCGTTGAATGCGATCGCGCCGACCGACGCGGTGTACGGAAACGTCGACGATGTTCACGATCCGTCGCTCGCGCGCGAGCGCGTCGTGACGCTCGGCGGCGTGACGATTCACGTCAGCCACGGCCACGAGATTGGACGTCCGACGCCGGAGCTCGTCGCCGTGCGCTATGCATCTTCCGAGAGCGACGTGCTGGTCTTCGGCCACACGCACAAAGCCGTCGTGGCGCGGCCAGGCATCGGGCGCGACCGCAGATCCGTGCTCGTGATCAATCCAGGCGCGGCGGGCCCGCGGCGCTTCGATGTCATACCGAGTGTCGCACTCTTGACGATCGACAACGGCGCGGCGGACTGTCAGGTTATTTCGCTGGCGTGAACTCGATCGTGATTTCGCGCTCGAGCGCCATCTTCAGGCCGGGCGCATCCTTCAGCGCGGCCTTGACCTCGTCGGACGTCTTCGCCGCCTGCACGCGCGCCAGCAGCGCATCGGAATCCTTCAAGAGCTCGTCGAGATCGACTTCGAGAAGCGTCACGCGCCCGCCACCGGGAGCCCCGGGAGCACTAACGTGCGGTGTGCTCGCGCGGACGAGCGGTCCTGCGGTTTCCACCGCGAGCGCGATCCGCGCACCGCCCAGCATCGCTTTGATCATCGGCATCTGCTGCGGCAGGGTCGTGGCGTTCGAGGCGATCGCGGCGGCCAGCTTGCTCTCGGGCACGTGCACATGAAGGACAGCGTTGCCGTTCGGCTCGCGCGTCAGCGAGAACGTCAGCGCGTCGGCCTCCGTCGTCAGGGCCGGCGTGCGAATCGCGACGCCGCCCGGTGCGGCCGGCTGCGTCGCGACGCGCACCTGATTGACGTCCGCGAACGCATAGATCGCGTCGCGTCCTTCACCCGTCGCCGTCGTCACCGGCGTCGACGACACGTAGGTGACGCCCGGGCCGAGCGCGCTCGCCATCTCGCGCGCCTGCTCTTCGGACGTCGGATCGATCAGGCCGCGGCCGCCGCCGCGCGCGCCAAACTGCCGCAGTTGCGCGAGCGCCTGCTTCGTGAACAACATCCGATGCTCGACAGTCCCGCTGCCGTCGCCGTTGATCTTCATCACCGTCGACATCTGAAAGCAGCCGGTACAGGCGAGGGCGGTGACTGTGAGGAAGGCCGCGCGAGTGGATCGCATGGGGACAGGATGCCATAGAATTCGCGCGAGCGCCTGCGGCGCCAGCGTCAGTACGCGATGACTGGTCGGGTAATCCGCGCCAGCGCCTGCGGCCATGCCGCGCGGTCCGCCGCGCGGCATCAGCGACAGCTCGCGGCGGGGGTGGGGCCCCGCCGCCAGTGCAAAAAAGAAGATCGAGTCCCTCGAGATAGCAAAGAGGTGGAGACAGTGCTGTTGGTCGCACTTTTATTGACGCAGGCGTTCACGCCTGCCGTGTCCGATGCGAAAGGAAAGATCGACGCCCTGATCAAAGCCAGCGGCGCCGACGTCGCAGTCGCGTTTCGGACGCTCGACGGCCGCGACGAGCTGCTGATTCAGCCCGACGTCGACTATCACGCCGCGAGCACGATGAAAGTGCCGGTGATGATCGAGCTGTTCCGCCAGGCGCGCGCCGGCACGCTCGGCCTCGACGACCAGATTCCCGTTCGCAACGAATTCCACAGCGTCGTCGACGGCAGCTCCTTCACGCTCGACGCCGGCGACGACTCGGACGCCGAGGTGTACAAACGAATCGGCGGCCGCATGTCGTACCGCGAGCTGCTGGAGGCGATGATTACCGCCAGCAGCAACTTCGCGACGAACCTGCTCATCGAGCGGCTCGGCCCGAAGAACATCCAGCGCACGACCGACGCGCTCGGCGCGTCCGGTATGCACGTGCTGCGCGGCGTCGAGGACGACAAGGCGTTCGAAAAAGGACTGAACAACACCACGACCGCGCGGGCGCTGCTGACGCTGATGGAGAAGATCGCGAGAGGCGAGGCGATCGACCGGTCCTCGAGCGACGAAATGGCCGCCGTGCTGAAGCGGCAGAAGTTCAACGACCGCATTCCCGCCGGGTTGCCGCCCGGCACGCCGGTCGCCCACAAGACCGGTGAAATCACGAAGATTCAGCACGACGCCGCGATCGTCTATGCGCCGCGCCCGTTCGCGCTGGTGATTCTGGTGCGCGGCCTGCAGGAGGCGAAGGACGGGTCCCGGGTCGCGGCGCAGATCACACGCGTCCTGTACGATGCCTCGCAAACAGGCGGTCGCCCTTAACCGCGCGCTGTCCAAGCTGGGGATCCTCTCCCGATCGCAGGCGACCGAAGCGATCCGCGCAGGCCGCGTCCGCGTCGACGGGCGGCTGGTCTGCGACCCGGCGCATCCCATCGTTCCCGAACGCGCCCGCATCGCCGTCGATGAACAGCCGCATCGCCGTGCCGCGTGGCGAACCGTCCTGTTTCACAAACCGCGCGGTGTGGTGACGACACGCCGCGATCCGGAAGGGCGGCGAACGATTTACGACGTGCTTGGCGACGACGCTCGCGGACTGATTCCCGTCGGCCGCCTTGACCTCGCGACGACGGGGCTTCTGCTGTTGACGACCGACACACGACTCGCCAACTGGCTGACCGATCCGGAGAACGGCGTCCCGCGCGTATACGTCGTGACCGTGCGCGGCGCGGTGACGCCCGCGGATCTGTCAGACCTGCCGGCGGCGCACGTCACGCTGCGGAAAGCGTCGTCGCGCGAGTCGCATCTGATCGTCGAAATGCGGGAAGGGCAGAACCGCCAGGTGCGCCGGATGTTCGAGACGATCGGGCACGAAGTGACGCGGCTGAAGCGGGTGAGTCTGGGCGGGCTCGAGCTGAGCGCGCTCGAGCCCGGCCAGTCGCGTGAGGTCTCGCGTGCGGAGGTCCGCACGGCGTTTCCAGGCGCGCCGTTACGAAAGGCGGAATAAGAAGAACGCGACGCGGCGAGCCGATGCTCTTCGAGCGGGACGCTCGACTAACGGCTGTGATGCCGCGGAGCGCCCATGTCCTGCATCGCCTTGTCGGCGCGATCGGGACGGAGGAATTCGGCGTCCCACCAGCTCGGCGACTTGTAGTGCGCCCAGCGATCGAATCGCGACGTCGACATGGACCGGTCGACGACTTCGGTTGGACAGCATGCCGCCACGATCTGCTCGTCCATCACATTCAATGCATCTTCCGACAGCTTCTCGAACTCGTCCCGATCGAATCCCGGGAAATTGTGGACACGATCCCGCGTCAGATCGACGATGAGCTGTTTCTGGCCGGGATTGAAGCTGACGTGGCCGATGGGCAGCAGGAACAGCTTCGACTTGAACCATCCGCCGGCGTCGACGACGACGTAATACGGACGTCCGGTGGCGCTGTCGACGATGAACCCGTCCACCTTGCCCAGATGATCGCCTGAAGCCGCGTGCACGTGCATGCCGGCCAACTCGAGGTCATCGGCCTGACTCGCGAGGTCATCTGCGTCGACGTATCTCAACCACGGCCGTGGATGATCCATGCCTTCCTCCTCTTTTGCATCAAGGGAGCAAGAACCACACCTGCCGCGGGACGATAGGACTCGCGACGTCGATCGGCCGCGTTCACCCGCCTCAGCCGTCGTTTTTGCGCATGCTTGAGCGGCGCTCGACTTCGAGCTCGTCTGAGGTGCGTTATGATCTCCGGATGGATTTTCGCGCGACGGTCGAAGCGTCACAGTCACCGCGACTGCGAGATCGAAGCGACATTCCCGATCGCTTCAAGTGGAACCTCACGCACATTTTTGCGGATTGGGGCGAGTGGCAGATCGCGTACGACGAGCTCGAAACGAGGATCGCCGCCTACGCCGCGCGGCAGGGCACGCTGGCGCAGGGCGCCGATCGGTTGTTGGCGACGATGAAGCTCTCGGACGAGATCGGTCAGCTCACCTACAAGGTGTGGTACTTCGCTTCGCTGAAGTACGACGAGGATCAGCGCGACAACCAGATCAACGCCAAGCGGCAGCAGGTGCAGATTCTCTTCGCGAAGGCGAGTCAGGCCAGCGCCTGGTTCAATCCTGAGCTGCTGAAGATTCCTCTGCCGACCATCCAGAAGTGGATGACCGAGAACAACGCGCTGGCCCTGTACCGGTTCGCGATCGAGGATCTGTACCGGCAGCAGGAACACGTGCTCGACGACAAAGGCGAGCGCCTGCTTTCGCTGTCGAGCCGCTTCTCCACGTCGCCGAACGACGGCTATTCGGCGCTGTCGACGGCGGACGTCTGCTACCCGACCGTTCGCCTCCCGAGCGGCGCCGAGGTGACGCTGACTTACGGACAGTACCGCGCGATTCTCGCCACGCAACGGGATCAGGCGGATCGCGCGATGGCGTACACCGAGTTCCACAAGCTGTACGCGGCCAGCGTCAACACTTACGCGTCGCTGTATCACGCCGTCCTGCAGCGTGACTGGTTCCATTCGCAGGCGCGCGACTATCGGACGACGCTCGACGCCGCGCTCCACGGCAACAACATTCCGCCGGCCGTCGTCGAGAACCTGATCGAAACGACAAAGGCCGGCACCGAGCCGCTGCGCCGCTATCATCGGTTGCGCAAGCGCGTTCTCGGCGTCGACACGTATCACGTGTACGACACGACCATTCCGCTCGTCGACTTCAACCGGCAGTACGCGTACGACGATGTGCTGGAGTGGCTGCCGGCGTCGGTCGCGGCGCTGGGCCGCGACTATCAGGGCCAGATGCGCGACACGCTCGGCGGCGCGTGGATCGACGTGTACGAGAATCCGGGCAAGCGCAGCGGCGCGTACTCGGCGCCGGTGTACGGCGTGCATCCGTACATGCTGCTGAACTACAACGACACGCTGGACGCCGTATTCACGCTGGCGCACGAGATGGGGCACTCGATGCACACGCTCCTCTCCAACGCGCACCAGCCGTTCGTGTACTCGGCCTACACGATCTTCGTCGCCGAAGTGCCGTCGACGTTGAGCGAAGCGCTGTTTCTCGAATTCATGCTCGAGCGGGCGACCGACGATCGCGAGCGCATCGTGCTGCTGCAACACGCGATTGACGGCATCGTGTCGACGTTTTACACGCAGGTGCTGTTTGCCGACTACGAGCTGCAGGCGCACCGGCTGGTGGAAGGCGATCGCCCGGTCACCGCCGAAGTGCTCGGCGAGATCTACTTCAATCTGCTCCAGGCGTATCACGGCGATTCGATCGACTACGACGAGCTCGCGCGTGTCACGTGGGCGCGCATCCCGCACTTCTTCAGCACGCCGTACTACGTCTATCAGTACGCCACCTGCTTCGCGTCGAGCGCGCAGTTGATGAAGCAGCTCACCACGGGACCGCAGGCCGATCGGCCGAAGGCGCTGGAGCGGTATCTGACGCTGCTGAAGTCAGGAGGCAGCGATCATCCGATGACGCTGCTGCAGCACGCCGGCGTCGATCTGAGCAAGCCGGAACCGGTCCGCGCCGTCGTCGATCAGCTCGACACGCTGGTCACGCAGCTGGAAGCCGCGATCAACAACCTTCAGAAGGCGTGACGCGAGCGCTGATGACGGTCAGCGCGCGAGCGGTCGAAGCATGTACGACAGCACGGCGATGATGACGGCGACCTGGCCGATCCAGAACAGGAACGACCATCTGATCGTGTCCGAGCGCATCTCGGACATTTCCACGCGCATCTCCGCGCGCAAGTCCGCCATCTCCTTGCGCAGGTTCGCGAAGCCCTCGGCCATCGTGACGCGCAGGTCCGCCATGGCGACCGACAAGCGAGCCTCGAATTTCTCTTGAGCGACGACGAGCATCTCGCGCTTCGCCTCCTCGAACGCGTCCGCCAGATCCTCGGACGCTTCGTGACCGAGCGTTTCGCGCACCCGTAAGCTGACAGAGGTCCTCGCCATACCTATGTATTCCTCATAAAGTACGGGCCCGACCTCCGGACGACGACGATGCCATCGTCCGCACCGCCTGTCAAGTCGGGCACGCTATAATTCGCGCCACTCATGGACAGACCGCCGATGTCGATCGCGCAATGCGCGACGGCCGTCGTGTGCGTCCTTGCCCTGGCGTGTTCGCGGCCCGCGCGCGTCGGCGCCGATCTCGTCGTCACGCGCGCGAACATCTGGACCGGCGATCCGACCGAGCGTCAGGCCGCGGCCCTCGCCATCGTCGGCGATCGCATCGTCGACGTCGGCGCGGCCGACGAGATCGATCACTGGCGCGGGCCGGCGACCGTCGTCATCGACGCCGAGGGACGCCGCGTCGTTCCGGGATTCAACGACTCGCACGTGCACTTCGTCGACGGCGGCACTGCGCTCGACAGCGTCGATTTGAAGGACGCGGACTCGCCGGACGAGTTCGCGCGGCGGATCGTGGCGCGCGCGCGAACGCAGCCGGGCAAGTGGATTCTCGGCGGCGAGTGGGACGATCAGCGCTGGACGCCGCCGGCACTGCCGACGCGCGCGCTGATCGACGACGGGACCGGCGGCACACCCGTGTTCGTCAGCCGCTACGACGGCCACATGGCGCTCGCGAATTCGGCGGCGCTCGGACGCGCCGGCATCACCGAGGACACCCCCGATCCGCCGGGCGGCGCGATCGTCCGCGACGCGAACGGCTATCCGACCGGCGTCCTGAAGGACGCCGCGATGGATTTCGTGACGCGCGTCATCCCGAACAAAACGAACGACGAGCGGCTCCGCGCCGTCAAGCGCGCGATGGAATACGCGGCGTCGCTCGGCGTGACCAGCGTGCAGGACATGAACCCGTCGTACGAGGACGTCGCGGTGTACGCCGAGCTCGCCAACCGCGGCGAGCTGACCGTGCGCATCTACGCGGCGCCGATGGAGACGGGGTTCTACGACCAGGCCAAGCTCGGCATTCGCCGGTCGTTCGGCTCGGCCTGGCTGCGCCTCGGGGCGGTGAAAGGGTACGCCGACGGCTCGCTGGGATCGACGACCGCGTACTTCTTTCAGCCGTACACGGACGCGCCCCACACGCGCGGTCTGCTGTCCGCCGAAATGCAGCCGGTCGAGCACATGCGCACGCGGCTGATGGCCGCCGACGCCGCCGGGCTGCAGCTCTGCATCCACGCCGTGGGCGACGCAGGGATCTCGCAGATTCTCGACCTGTTCGGCGATGTGGTTCGCGCCAACGGCGATCGCGATCGGCGGCTGCGGATCGAGCACGCGCAGCACATCGCGCCGAAGGACTTCGACCGCTTCGCGGCGCTGAAGGTGATCGCATCGGTCCAGCCGTATCACGCGATTGACGACGGCCGGTGGGCCGAGCGGCGGATTGGTGCAGAGCGCATCAAGACGACCTACGCGTTCCGCACGCTGGTCGACAAAGGCGTGCATCTCGCGTTCGGCTCCGACTGGCCGGTCGCGCCGCTCAATCCTCTGCTCTCGCTCTACGCGGCGACGACGCGCGCGACGCTCGACGGGAAGAATCCGAATGGCTGGGTGCCCGAGCAGAAGATCGGGATTGCCGACGCCGTCACGGCGTACACGCGCGGCGCCGCCTTCGCGGAATTTCAGGAGCGCGACAAGGGGACGATCGCACGCGGCCGGCTGGCCGACCTCGTGATCCTGACCGACGACATCCTTGCGATCCCCGCCGCGCAAATCAAAGACGTGCGTGTCCTGACGACGATTATCGGCGGCAAAGTCGTCTATCAGCGCCGGCCCTGACGTGCTGCGCCGCTTGACGCTCGCGTCCGGCCTGGCCGCGGCGCTGTGGGGATTCCTGATCATTCGCGCAGACGGCGGGCAGGTCGAGCTGCTCGGCCTCAAGCTGTCGTCGCGACATCCGTTCCTGCTGGTCTGGGGCGGCGTCGCGATGCTGGCGCTGTACGCGTATCTCTGGCGGCCGGCGATCGGCCGGCGCGTGTCGGCGCTGACAACGCTGTCCGTACGACAGGCCTTGGTGGCCGTCGCGATCGTGTCAATCCTTGCCGGCGCGGCCTCGGTGAAGTGGGGGTCGACAGTTGCCGGCGGCGCCGATTCGTACGGCTACGTCAGCCAGGCGGGATTGTGGCGTCAGGGCTCGCTGCTGATTCGCGGCGACATCATCCGCCAGTCGCCGTGGCCGCTCGCGGTCGAAACATGGGCGCCGCTCGGCTACCGACCCGCGGATGGACGTGTCGATGCCGTCGCGCCGCTCTACCCGCCGGGCTTGCCGATCGTCATGGCGCTTTTTCAACTCGCGTTCGGCTATTGCGGCGCGTTTCTCGTCGTGCCGCTGAGCGCCGCCGCCACGATCGCGCTGACGTTCGCGCTCGGCCTTCGTGTGCTCGATCGTCCGGCGCCGGCGCTGTGGGCTGCGCTGCTCGTCGCGGCGAGCCCGGTGTTTCTCTTTCAGGCCATGAATCCGATGACCGACGTGCCGGTGTCCGCCGCGTGGACGCTTGCGCTCGTGCTGCTGGCCGCAGAGTGGCCGCTTGCAGCAGGGATCGCGATGGCGATCGCATTGGCGATTCGCCCGAATCTCGTGCTGCTCGCGGCGGCTGCGTTCAGCTGGACGGCGATGTCGGATTGGCGATCGTGGAAGACGACCGGTCGAGTGTCAGTCCGGACGCTGCGCGTCGCCATTGGCGTCGCGCCGGCTGTCGCCGGCATCGCGTGGTTCAACGCTTACCTGTACGGTTCGCCATTGATCTCCGGCTACGGCAGTCTCGGCTCGCTCTACTCCACGAGTCATGTCGTGAAAAACGTGTCGCAGTTCACGACATGGCTGTTGGAAACGCAGACGCCGATCGTGTTGGCGAGCGTGTCGTTTTTCGTCGCGCCGCGCTGGTTCGACGCGCCGCGGATTCCGCTGCCGCGCGTGCTCTTCGGCGGCGTGTTGCTGAGCGTCGCGCTGTCCTATCTGTTCTACATCCCGTTCGACGGCTGGACGTATCTGCGATTTCTCCTCCCGATGTGGCCGGTGCTGATGCTGTCGACTGCGTTCTCGCTCGATGCCGCCAGCCGGCGCTGGCCGGCCACGACGTCGCGGCTGCTCGCGCTGGCGTGCGTCGCGCTCGCAGCCTGGCGCGGCATCGCGATTGCGGAGGCGCGCGGGAGCTTCGACGTCTGGCGCGGCGAGCAGAAATACGTCGACGTCGGCCGCTATCTCGCCGATCGGACCGATGCGCGCGCGGTGATCCTCAGCGTCCAGCACTCCGGCTCGATCCGGCTCTATGCCGATCGATTGACGCTGCGCTGGGACCAGCTCGACGTGGCATGGCTCGATCGAGCGGTCGAACATCTGACGTCAATCGGCCGGCACCCGTACATCGTCGTCGACGGGGACGAGGCCATGCTCTTCAGGCGGCTGTTCGGGAAACTCAATCGGCTGGGCGCGCTCGACTGGACGCCGATGGCCGTCCTGCATCGTCCGCGCGTGGAGATTTACAACGCCGGCGATCGTTCCGCGCGACAGACGGATGTCATCGTCGAGTCTGACCGGGAATCAGGGGACCAGTGGTGTTATCCGCCTCAGCGATGGCCCACGCCTCTTCGAATGGAATAAAGCAGCGAGGCGGCGACGAGGACGGCTGCTTCGACGGCGAACTCGCGCCGCGTGGCGTTGGACAACACCCAGAGAATCACGGCGGCAGCGGCCACTGGAATCACGGGCCCGCCAGGCACGGCGAACGGGGTCCCGTCGGCTCTGATGTCACGCCGCTGCAGCTCGAACGACGCGACGACGCACATCAGGTACAACGTCAGCGCGGCGACGTTCGCGAGCACGGCGAGCTGGGTGAAGCTGCTGCTGATGGCGAGCGTCGCGACGATGCACGCATACACCACGATGGCCACGTGCGGCGTGTGGTACCGCGGGTGGATGCGACTCATCGCGGCCGGCAGGACGCCGGCGCGTCCGAAGGCGTACCACGCGCGCGGGCTGCCGAGCATGTCGCCCGACACGTAGCCGAACATCGACACGACGGCGCCCACGAGTACCAACACGCGTCCGCCGGCGCCGAGCACGCGCGCGGCCGCCTCAGCGAGCGGTGCGGCGGCATAGGTTGACATCGACGGTCCCAGCAGTCCCTGCGCGGTTGCTTGAATCAGCAGATAGAGCGTCGTGGTGATCGCGAGCGCGAGGAACAGCGCGCGCGGCAAGGTGCGCGCCGGATCGCGGATTTCGCCGCTCGGGACCAACGCGATTTCGACGCCGACGAACGCGAAGATCAGCACGATGGCCGCGCGGCCGATCTGAGAGGGATCCGGCATCGAGGTCCATCGCAGGTAGTCGGGATTCACGGACCAGATCCCGACCGCGACGAACACGACGAGCGGCAGCAGCTTCGCCGCCGTCATCACCTCGATGACGCGAGCGCCGAGCTTGACGCCGCGCACGTTGACGGCCGCCAGTGCGCCGAAGAGAGCGACCAGGAGCAGCGCGCGCACCGGCCTGGCATTCGCACCACTCCAGAGCGCGCCGACCGATCCGGCGAACGCGCTCGCGACCGACGCCACCGCGAACGCGGCCATCAGCGCGTAGAGCACGCCGGCGAGGAAGCCGACGAAGGGTCCGAACGCGACCTCGACGTACGCGTAGAGTCCGCCGGTCAGCGAGACGCGGCTGCCGGCCGCCGCGAAGCAGCAGACGATCAGCGCCATCAGCACGGCGCAGACGATGTAGGCGAGCGGCGCGGCCGGACCGAGCGTGGCCGCGGCCACGGCGGGCAGCACGAAGATGCCTCCGCCGATCGTGGTGTTGATGATGCTGGCGGTGACCTGCCGCACGCCGAGGGCGCGCACGAATCCCTGATCGGCTTGCATCGCGAGAATGTACCTCAGCCGCGCAGAGGCACAGCACTTGCGTAATTGGGTCCAAATGCCAACCCCAGGAGAGTCCGTACTATGGCAATTGGATCTCTGAAGGATCTCTACATCGACGAGCTCGGAGACCTGTACGATGCTGAAACGCAGATGATTCGAGAGCTCCCGCGATTCGCGGAGGCCGCGCGCGCGCCGGAATTGCGCGAAGCGCTGAAGAAACACTGCGAAGAGTCGCGCCTCCACCTCGAGCGTCTCGAATTGATCTTCACGCACTGGGGCGAACGGCGGCGCTCGAAGGCCTGCGCCGGGCTCGCGGGCATTGTTCAGGAAGCGGACGACCGTCTGAATCAAGAGGCGACAGACGACGCGCGCGATGCAGCGATCATTGGCGTTGCGCAGCGGATCGAGCACTACGAAATCGCGGCTTACGGCTGTGCGCGTACGTATGCCCGCCGGCTCAACCGGGCCGACGAAGCGCGGCTGTTGCAAGAGACGCTCGACGAAGAAGGGCGCGCCGACCGGCGGCTGACCGTCATCGCCGAGGCTCACATCAATGACGACGCGCGCACCGAAGCCGATCTCGTGGCGCCGCGGCCGACGGGCGGATTGCGCTATCTCGAAGCGAGCGACGCCGCGACCGGTCCCGGCAGCTGGGAGCGGCTGCCGATCCACAACGACGCCGGCGCGGAGCTCGGCGCCTTCGACGGCCTCGTCGTCGACAGCGTCATCGAGCATCCACGCTACGTCGTCGTCGATTCGGGGAGCCTGTTCGTGCACCGCCGGTATCTGCTGCCGTTCGACGGCGTCCGATTCGACGAGACCGCGCGCGTGCTGCGCGTGAACATCGACAAGGACGTTGCCAGCCGGTATCCGTCGTTCGATCGCGACGTGTTCAAGGCGATGAGCGACGTCGAGAAGCGCGAGTACGAGCAGCGGCTGTTCGAGTTCTTGCCGCGCGAGCGCGGTACGGCCGCGCCCGAGCGGCCCGCGTCGCCCGACGTGCCGGAATGGCTGATCAAAGGCGCGTGGATCACGGTGCCGGCCGAAGAGACCCGCCGGCTGAACGACACCACGCGATCGTTCGCGAACGAGTTCCTGCCGAACCGCGAGCAGATGGTCGCGAAGGAGAGCGAGCCGCCGCCGCCGCACGAGGGCGATCGATAAATTGGATAATCGGGTAATCGGGTAATCGGGTAATTGGGTAATTGGATCATGGTCATTGGGATTGGTCTGAAGATCGCTGATCGCCGAGCATCAATTACCCGATTACCCAATTACCCGATTACCCGATGGTTCATGTCCTAGCCCGGAAGGTCGTCCTCTACCGGCTTTGAACGGCGTCACGCGATTCCGAGTTCGGCGTTGAGGAAGGCGACGACGTGCTTCCAGATGAGGTAGTACGCCGCGATGCCCATCGGCGCGAACAGCGCGGCGAGTGACGGCGTGACGAGGTCGATCGCGAACAGCCGCGCGAGCAGCAGTCCGAGCGGGATCAGAATCAGCGGCAGCACGGCGCCATGCACGCCGATCGACCAGCGGCGCTCCCCGCCAACCGCCAGATACAGCATGTTCCACACGCCCCACAGGTTCGGCACCACGGTCAGCGGGAACATGATCGCGCGCTCGATCGGAATCGGCACGTGGTAGGCGTATCGTGCGATCGTGAACGCGGTGACGCCGAAGAGCAGCACCACGGTCGGGAAGACGATGCCCGCCATGTACGCGCGGAGAAAAGGATGCGTTCTCATAAGTGATACAGCATGTTCAGCAGGACGTTGGGAAATGCGACCGAGAGCAGGACGATCGCGGCGAGCAGGAGCAGATCCCACGCCGACGGCGACGGCCGCCTCGCTGCGAGCCGCATCTGCATGCGCGGCCACAGATCACGATCCAGCTCCGGGAATCTCTCCGAATCGACAGCGTTCTTGATCATCGTCTGCCATTCACGATCGTTCATCGTGGTTGTCTCCACTCGGCCAGCTCGCGGCGGAGCAGCCGCGTCGCGCGGAACACGCGCGACTTCACGGCACCCAATGAGACGCCGAGCAGCTCGGCGATCTCCTGATAGGGCCGCTCGTCCACCAGCGCGAGCTGCGCCGTCACGCGCAGCGTCGCCGGCAGATGCACGAACGCCCGGACGATCGAGCGCTGCGCGTCGCGATCGGGGTCGGGCGCGGCCGCGAGGCCGGCATCCTCGATCGGCGTGAGGCGCGACCGGTCTCTGCCCGACCGCTTCAAGTGATCGAACGCGACGTTGACGGCGACGCGCCTCGCCCACGCGCCGAAGCTGCGCGACGGATCGAACCGCGCGCGGCTGCGGTAGATCCGCCAGAACGTGTCGATCGTCAGGTCCTCGGCCGCCGTTGGATCGCGCACGATGCGGACGATCCAGCCGTACACCTCGCGCTGATGCTCGCGAAACAACGATTCGAACGCTCGTTCGTCGCCCGCGACGAAGGCGCGCAGGTGATCGAGCTGGGTCGCTCGCGACGTCATCCTCTTGATCTTTACCGGCTGGGCTGGGAAAAGGTTTTAGGGCTGGTGGACCGCGGCGATTTCGGCGGCGGCGCGGCGTCCGCTCTCGACGGCGCCGTTCATGTAGCCCTGCCATCGGATGCTCGTGTGCTCGCCGGCGAAGAACACGCGCCCGAAGGGCCGGGCGAGCCAGGCGCGCAGCGCCGGATCGAACGCCGGATCGAAAAAGGCGTAGCCGCCGCGCGCCCAGGGATCCTGCTCCCACACGATCTGCCGCGAGGCGAGGAGCTCGGCGTTCTTCGACCCGAGCCATTCGAGCGCGTTCACGAGGCCCGCGGGGCCGTCCTTCGCGACGATCTCCTGCGTCGCGTCGCTGGCGCTGCCGCCCGCGACGAGCGCCAGAATGCCGGCCCGGCCGCGCTGCTCCTCATTGGCGTCCCACAGCGCGCCGATCGGCAGCGCCGATCCCAAGGCGCGCGGCCGTCCGGGCGCGCGCCAGAACCGCTTCGAGAACTGCAGCAGCGTTTTCGTCGCGCGGCCGTACTTGAGACGCGAAAACGCGTCGTGCTGCTGCGAGGGCAGCGACGGCGTGCACGGGATGCGGCGCACCACCGATGCGGGCATTGCCATGACCACGTAGTCGCAGGTGAGCTGCGACTGCACGTGCGCGTGCTTCACCGCGACGCGGACCGCCTTGCCGCGATGCGAGATGGCGACCACTTCCGTCTTCAGGTGCAGCCGCGACCCGAGCGGCGCCGCGAGCGCCGTCGCCAGTCGATCGTTTCCCCCCTCGATGCGATACATCGCGCCGGGCGCCGCGTCTTGGTCCGTCGCGAACTGATCGACCAGCGCGATCAGCGACAACTCGTCGGTGTCCGCGAGAAAGAATCCGCGCAGCGCAGCGGCCGTCGTGCGCAGCTCCTCGTCGGCGTTCACGTCGTCGAGCCACGCCGCGACCGAGCGTCGCGCGACCTGGGTGGCAATCGGCGTGTCCCACCGTTGCTCGGCGAGGCGATACGGCTCGATGGCCGGCTCGAGCTCGCGCGCGAGGCGGTCCCAGCCAAGGCCGGCCGTGCGGCGGACGATGCGCGGGCGTCCCGAGCCGTCGACCCGCGCGTAGCCCCACCCTGTGCGGAAGATGCGCGTCTGCTTCAGGTTCAGCTCGTCGGCGAGTGCGCGGATGGCGTGCTGATCCTCGTCGATCATCTCGCCGCCCGCCTCGGCGTACTGGCCTTCGACGAAGCCGTCGCGGATCGTCCAGACACGGCCGCCGACGCGATCGCGCGCATCGACGACCGTCACGGCGGCGCCTCTCGCGGTCAGGTCGCGCGCGGCGGCGAGGCCGGCAAGTCCCGCACCGGCGACGAGGACCGAGACGCCGTCGAGCATGGTGTCACTCTAAATGCAATCGTCGGCGCTTGCGGTTAAACTTTCTTCATGCTGTTACTGCTGGCCCTGCTTGCGCTGACGTACGCGCATCCCGAGCAACTCGTCGAGACCGACTGGGTTGCCGCGCACGCCGCCCCCGGAAGAAATGTGGCGGACGGCGGCAACGCCGCCGCCATCCGCATCGTCGACATGCGGCAGACCGGCTACGCGGAGGGACACGTGCCGGGCGCCGTGTATCTGTCGCCGATCGCGATTCGCGATGCGAAGAACGCGCCGACGTTTCTGCCGACGCCCGACGCGTTCCGCGAGATGATGGCGCGCCTCGGCATCTCCGATACGACGCGCGTGATTGTTTACGACGAGCGCGGCGGCATCTACGCGGCGCGCCTGTGGTGGATTCTCAACTACTTCGGCCACCCGAACGTCGCGCTGATGAACGGCGGCTGGATCACGTGGACGGCCGAGAAGCGTCAGACGACGACGGAGACGCCGGCCGTCGCGGCGGGGACGTTCACGCCGAAGCCGCAGCCTCGCTGGCTGGCGACGGCTCGAGACGTCGTCGGCGCGATCAACAAGCCCGGCGTGAAGATTGTCGACGCGCGGACGACGGCGGAGATCGAGGGCAAGGATCTGCGCAACATCAGACGCGGCGGCTTCATCGAGTCGTCGATTCCCGTGTACTGGGAAGACCTGCTCGATCTCCCGCAGCGGACTTTCAAGTCCGCCGACGAACTGAAAAAGATCTATGAGGCGCGCGGCATCGTGCCGTCGCAGGAGGTCATCGCGTACTGCCAGGTCGGCATGCGCGCGTCGGTCGATCTCTTCGCGCTGCACCTGATCGGCTACGACAAGCTGCGGAACTACTACGGCGCGTGGGAAGAGTGGGGCAACCGCGAAGATTTGCCCGTTGTAAAGAGGCCATGATTTCGACAGTCACCATCCACTGTCGACGGTGAACCGTCGATTGCCGTATGGGTGAGCTCAGGTAGGCTCGGCATTTGCACAGCTACTCGATCGTCGTATGCCCGAGCCGCTCATCAGCGTCATCATCCCCGCGTACAAGGCCGCCCCCTACATCCAGAAGACCCTTGAAGCTGTTCGGGGGCAAACGTTTTCCGATTATGAGTTGATCGTCGTGAATGACGGCTCGCCCGATACAGCCGAGTTCGAGCGCGCCATACTTCCTTACCGGCAGTTCTTGACGTACGTCTTCCAGCCGAACTGTGGCGCGGCCGCCGCGCGAAACACGGCGCTTCGGATGGCCCGCGGACGTTACGTCGCGTTCCTCGACGCCGACGACATCTGGTTTTCGACGTACCTCGAACAACAATACGGATTCCTCGCCGCGCATCCTGAGGCCGATCTGGTCTACGCCGATGCGCGCCTTGTCGGCGACTCTCCGCTCGCGGGGCGCACGTTCATGCAGACCGCGCCGTCGCGCGGCCGCGTCACGGTCAAGAGCCTGCTCTCGCTGCGTTGTCATGTGATTGCCAGCGGCGTCGTCGCCCGCCGGTCCGCGATCCTCGACGCCGGGATGTTCGACGAGACGATCGCGCGCGGCCACGATTTCGATCTCTGGGTGCGGCTCGCGCGGCGCGGCGCGCGTCTGACGTATCAGCGGAAGGTCCTGCTGACACGTCAGATTCATCTCGACAGCCTGTCCGGCGATTCCATGAACGAGTCGCAGCGGGCGCTGGACGGCCTGCGCCGCATTCAGCGCTCGATGGCGTTGTCGCGCGACGAGCGGGCGGCTCTCGAGCGCAGCGTGGCGTGGCTCAGCGCCAGACTGGAGCTCGAGCGCGGCAAACAGCATTTTGCGAGCGGCGACATCCCCGTCACCATCGCGGCTGTCGCGCGGGCGCATCGACTGTACCCGCGCCTGAAGCTGCGCGTCATCCTCCTCGCGCTGCGCATCGCGCCGCTGTGGCTGCAGCGGCTGCATCGCGCGCGTCGACGGACGCGCCTCGCACGTTCGCCGGACGCGATCACGCGGCTGGCGGACGCTCCGCCTCTGCGGTCCTGAGCAATGCTCGAGGGCGCATCCATCGTGTCGTTTGCCGTCGATCAGTGGACCGACGTGCCGCGCTGCCGCCATCACGTGATGTCGCGGCTCGCCGAGCGCAATCGCGTCCTGTTCACCTCGTCGCCGTGGTACGTTCGGGACGCGCTGCGGCGCGGGCGCGCCGGCCGACCGGCGCTGACGCGCATCAGCGACAACCTGCACACGTACACGCCGCCGCGCTGGCTCCCGTACACGTATCGGTTTCCCCGCGTCGATGGCGTGATGCGGAAGCTTCGCGCGCTGGCGATCGAGCATGTGCTCGATCGGCTGGCCATGGCCCGGCCCATTCTCTACATCTGGCATCCGTCGTTCGCGGACGTGATCGGGCAATTCGACGCGCGCGCCGTCGTCTATCACTGCTACGACGAATACGCGGCGTTCGGCGGATCCGATCGATCCCGCGTCGCCGAGGACGAGGCCCGGATCCTCGCCGCGGCGGACGTCGTCGTGACGGTCTCCGAGGGCCTCTACTCGCGGAAGCGGGCGCTCAACGCGAACACCCACCTCGTCCGGAACGGCGTCGACTACGCGTTGTTTGCCTCGGCGCAGAGCCCGTCGCTCGAGACGGCCGTCGAGGTCCGCGATCTGCCGCGTCCGGTGATCGGCTGCGTCACGCGCATCGTTCCGGAGTACTTCGACGCCGAGCTGCTGCACGAGGTCTTCAGCCGGCGGCCGGAGTGGTCGTTCGTCGTCGTGGGACCGGAGTGCGCGACATCGTCTCCAGGGCCAGGGCTGTCCGCGCTGAAGAAGCTGCCCAACGTGCACCTGCTCGGCCGCCGCGGGCTGACGGAGTTGCCGTCATATTTGAAAGCCTTCGACGCCTGCCTGATTCCGTACGTGTTGACCGAGAACAAGCAGCTCGCCGATCCCCTGAAAGTCTACGAGTATCTCGCCGCGGGGAAGCCGGTGGTCAGCAAGCCGCTGACGGCGCTCGCGCCGTTCGGCGACCTCGTGTCCGTGGCGTCGACCGCCGACGAATGGATCGAGGCGATCGAGCACGCCATCCACGATCATTCGCCCGAGCGCGTCGCCCAGCGTCAGGCCATCGCGCGGCAGAACACCTGGGACGATCGCGTCGAGCGAATCGCGCGGCTGATTGCCGCCGCCTCGATGGGCTGACATGGCAGCCCATCGGACCTCGACCCCATCCCTGACCGCTCAAGCGTTCTGGCTCCTCGTCGCGAAAACCGTCGGTTTCGCGCTGACGATGGCGTTGCCGCTGGTGCTGGTGCGTGCGCTGTCGCAGAGCGACTTCGGCCTCTACAAGCAGGCGTTTCTCGTCGTCGGGACGGCGACGACGATCCTGCCGCTCGGCTTCGGCATGAGCGCGTTCTACTTCCTGCCTCGCGCGCACGATCGGCACGCGGCGGTCGTTCAACACATTCTCGCGGTTCACGCGGCGGTGGGCGGACTGGCGGCGATCGCGCTGTGCGTGTGGCCGCGGCTGCTCGCGATGATTTTCGGCAGCGACGCGCTCGTGCCGTACGCGCCGCACATCGGCGCCGTGATCTTCACCTGGACGGTCGGGTCGTTTCTCGACATCGTCGCCGTCGCGCGCCAGGACCTGCGCGCGTCGACGTTTTTCATCATCGGCAGCCAGGCGTCGAAGACCGCGGTGTTCATGCTGGCGGCACTTGCCGCCAGTTCGGTGGGCGCGCTCATCACGGCGGCGATCGTTCAGGGCGTGGCGCAGATCGTCGTGCTCGCGTGGTATCTGCAGGCGAGGTTCCCGGGCTTCTGGAAGAGCTTCCACTGGCCGACGCTGCGGACGCAGGCGTTGTACGCGCTGCCGCTCGGGCTCTCCGCGCTGGTCTTGAAGTGCCAGAACGACGTGCCGCACTATTTCGTGGCGCACGCATTTGGCGCGTCGGCGTACGCGATCTTCGCGGTCGGCGTCTTCAACCTTCCACTCATCGGGCTGCTGCGCGAGTCGGTGGGATCGGTGATGCTGCCGCGCGTCAGCCTCCTCGAGCAGCAGCAGGATCCGCGGCCAATTCTCGAGCTGGTTGCAAGCGTCGCGCGCAAGCTCGCGCTGGTGTACTTCCCGATCTACGCGCTGCTCATGGTCGTCGGCCGGGAGGTCATCGTGCTGCTGTTCACGGCGCAATACCTGTCGAGCTGGCCGGTTTTCGCGATCTATCTCACGATCATTCCCGCCGGCGTGATCGTGCTCGATCCGATCACCCGCGCGTACGCCGAGCAGCGATTCTTTCTCCTGAAGGTCCGCATCGTCCTGTTCGCGATCTTGATCGCGGTCCTGACGTTCGCGACAAACCGCCTCGGGCTGGTCGGAACGATTTCCGTCATGGTGGCCGTGCAACTCCTCGGCACCATCGCCGCCGCCGCGCGGATGAGCCGGGTCATGCGCGTCAGCCGCGCGGACCTCGCGCCGTTCGCGCCGCTCGGCGGAATTGCCGCAGCGGCCGCGGCCGCCGGCGTAGTGGCCGCGGCGACGCGGCTCGCACTACTGCCGGCGTCGCCGCAGACCGTAGTCATCGTGTGCGGCGCCATGTACGCGCTGGCCTACGGCGGCGCGATGACCGCGGCGCGCATGCTCGTGCCCGAGGAATGGGCGCTCGTGCGTGCCATGCTTGACCGCTCGCGGATGATTCCAGCGCGCAGGAACGTAATTTGCTGACAGCGTGAACCGATGAGCCGTCGCCGCCGCTGGATCATCAATGCGTTTCTCGGATTCCTCATCGCGGGATCGCTCTACGACATCGTGTTCGACCAGGAGCACTGGCCGTTCTCGCAATACCCGATGTTCTCCGGCATCTGGCGCCAGACCTCGTTCACCTGGTACCGGCTCGTCGGCGTGCGAGACGATGGCGTGGAAGTCACGCTCGATCGAAACAGTTACGTTCGTCCCTTCGATCAATCGCGCTTGCATCTCGGCCTGGTGCGGCTCGCGAGCGCGCCCGATGCGGCCAATCGCCTGCGAAAAGCGGTCGAGAACTGCCTGCAGCGGTACGAGCGGCAACGGGTGCGCGGCGAGCACTCCGGGCCGCCGCTGCACGCCATGCGGCTCTATCTTTTCGAATGGCGTCTCGATGCCGCCGCGCAGAACGTCGATGCGCCCGATGGCCGTCAGTTGATCACAGAGGTCGCCCGCAGCGAAGCAGCCCTGCCATGAGACGGCGCATCTCGCCCTTCACCGCCTGGAACCGGTTCTGGTTCGCGCCCGGCCCCGCCGTCCGTCTGGGTCTCGCGCGCGCGATCTTCTGCGGGTCGGCGTTCTTTTTTTATCTTCCACACGATTTCACGGAATGGGGAACGGCGGCGCCGGTGTTCTGGATGCCGATCTGGCTGTTCGAGACGTTTCACATTCCCGCGCTGCCGTCCGACGTTCTCGCCGTGCTGCAGGCAGTGTGGAAAGCGTCGCTGGCGATGTGCGCCCTCGGGCTGTGGACTCGGATGAGCGCCGTCGTCGCCGCGCTGCTCGGGACGTATCTGCTCGGCTTGCCGCACAACTTCGGCGCGACGCAGCATTTCGACACGCTGGTCGTCTTCGCGTTCTGCATTCTGGCCGTGTCGCGGGCCGGAGACGCGCGAAGCCTCGACAGCTTGTTGCACCCGTCGCGGCGCCGTGCGACGCCGCGGTTCGGCGCCGAGTACACGTGGCCGATTCGCGCCATGTGGGTGCTCACCGCGCTGATCTTCTTCGGCGCCGGCACGTCGAAGCTGCGACACTCGGGGATCGAGTGGGTGTGGTCCGATAATCTGCAGCTCCTGCTGATGCGTGCCTACTATCACGTGTCGGACGGCGATCCGCTGACCTCGCTGGGACTCGTCATCGCGCAGCATCCGCTCGCCGCGCGGGTGTTCGCAGCGACGTCGCTGGCGATCGAAACGCTCTACTTCGTCGCGCTGTTCAGCCGGCGCGCGCGTCCCTTCATCGGCGTGGCGGGCATCGCGATGCTCGTCGGTATTCGAGTGCTCATGGGACCGACGTTCGAGCCGTTCCTGATTTGCGCGCTCTTCTGCGTCCCATGGCATCGCGTCGAAGCGCTGATCGCGCGTCTGTTCATCAGCCCGTCGCCAATATCCGAGATCGTCGAGGCCCGCCTCGACCCGCCCTCGGCTCCGCCGCCGCGGCCGTCCATCGCGTTTCGATCGCTCTTGTAGCGCGGGGGGCCGGAGCGTGTATGCGCGAGCTGCGCGCGCAGTACTGGGTCGGACTCGAGCGTCAGATCCACTGATTCTCAGTTTGGGCTCACGACGGACCCTTCGCGAAGCGCTTGAAGAAACTCGAGTCGTGCCACCGCGGACGATCGCTCCGATCCGCGATGCGGAGCGCAAGCGCGCGGACGATGTCGACGTACGTGTCGCCGGCGGAGAGATCGAGCGGCTGATTCAAATCGTCGGACACCGCGTGATAGCGCTCAGCGGTCCACTTGCGCGCGATCTCGGCTTCGGGTGATTTCTCTTCGTACCCGACCTTCATGGACAGCGACGGAATGCCTTCGCGGATGAAGCTGTACTGATCGCTGCGGACGAAGCGGTTGCGCTGCGGCTCGGGATCGCGCTGCACGCCGACGCCCTGATCGCTCGCCACCGCGCGGATGTCGTCGCCGAGATCCGACTCGTCGAGGCCGAGGACCATCAGCGTCTTCAGCGGGAAGAGCGGCAGGAACATGTCCGTGTTGACGTTCGCGACGATCGCCGCGCGAGAGACGGTCGGATGCGACGCGAAGAAGCGCGAGCCGAGCAGGCCCTTTTCTTCACCCGTGACCGCGACGAAGAGAATCGATCGTGCCGGCCTGGCGCCCGCTTCGTGCAGCCGCGCGGCGATTTCGAGCAGTGCCGCGACGCCCGACGCGTTGTCCATCGCGCCGTTGTACACCCGGTCGCCGTTCACGGGCGGATCCGCGAGTCCGAGATGATCCAGGTGCGCCGACAGCACCACGAACTCGCCGCGCCGCTTCGGATCCGATCCGCGGAGGCTGCCGGCCACGTTCTGCGATTCGACCTCGCCGCGATCCGCGCGCACCGTCGCCTTGATTCGAGATGGCAGCCCGAAGCCGGGCACCGGCTTGCCCGCATCGACGAGCGCGAGCTGCTCGGCAAACGTGTGTCCCGATCCTGCGAAGAGCTTCTCCGCGCGCGCCGGGTTCATCGTCACTGACAGCTGTTGTCCTGCGGTTTCGTCGAGCGATTGATCGGCGAGCGCCATCTGTGGCTGCATCCGCGACAGCGTCGACCGCGCCCACGGAATGTCCATGCTCTTCGGGTTCGCGATGCTGATGGTGCCGATCGCGCCCGCGGCTTTGTACATCTTCCAGCGCTCGGCGTTCGATCCGAAGTGCGCCTGCAGCGGCCCGGGCAGCGATCGCGGCGTCGCCGAGATGTGAACGACCACCGCGCCCTTCAAGTCGAGTCCTTGAAAGTTGTCGATGTTCTGTTCGGGAATCTTCAATCCATACCCGACGAACACGAGCGGCGCGTCGACCGAGGGCGCCGGATCGATCCGCATGCCGATGTTCGCATCGTCCTGGAACGACAGCGGCTCGGTTTTGCCGTCTCGCACCAGCGCGAGGCTGGACTGCGCCTCGACGATGCGGCGGGTTTTGAACGTGACCGGCTGGATGTACCCGCCGATGCCGGCGGGCTCGAGACCGGCCTTCTCGAACTGCGCCGCGACGTATTCGGCGGCGCGCTTGTGCTCGGGACTGCCGGTGAGGCGCCCGGCCATGCTGTCGTTGGCCAGCGCCTCGATGTGTGCGAACCATTTGTCGGCCCCACGCTTCGCACCGGTGGCCGTCTGCTGCCCATTGAGCGAAGCGACAAGCGTCAGCGAGGTGGCGGCAAGGATCGAACCGATGATGCGGCGCATGAACAGCCTCCGATGATGACGCGATCATAGTCCACGATCGGCACGGAGAGCGCGCAGACGGGCGATAGAATACCGCCATATGACAACACCGCTCATGCGCTCAGCTCGTGTGATCCTCGGACTCGCGCTCTCGCTCGGCGTGGCGAACGCCGGCTCGTCGCAGACTCGTCTGCAGAGCAGCGATCTGCTGAAGCTGCGATCGGTGACCGCGGTGCAGCTCTCGCCCGATGCGACCCGCGTCGCCTATGTCGTGGACAACAACGACGGACCCGCGCGGCCGTACGGCCAGATTTGGGCCATGACGCTCGCCGATGGCAAGACCGTCCGCTTCGGGGGCGACAGGGAGTCGTCCGGCGATCCGCAGTGGTCGCCCGACAGCCAGTGGATCGCGTATCGCGGGCGCGCCGACGGCAAGAGCGGACTCGTGATCGCGCGGCCCGATGGGACCGGGGCGAGACTGCTGGCGGAGTCGAGCGGGACGAACGCGCCGCTGCCCGGCAGCACGAACAGCATCGCGTGGTCGCCGGACGGAAAGCGGATCGCGTTCGTCTCGTCGGTGCCCGGACCGGAAACCGCCGACGCGACCGGCGATCCGATGGTCATCACGCGCTACCTGTACAAGCCCGACGCCGCCGAAGGCATGACGCGCTTCAACGACAACCGTCGCCTCCACCTGTTCGTCGTCGACGTCGCATCGGCGCGGGTCGAGCCGCTCACCGACGGCCGCTACTACGAGCATTCGATCGACTGGTCGCCCAACGGTCAGGAGTTACTGTTCCTCACGAACCGCGACGACGACGACGACGTGTTCTTCAACTACGACGTGTTCGCGCTGAAGCTCGCCGACAAGTCGATCCGCCGGCTGAGCGCGACCGAGAGTCAGGAGTACCGGCCGCGATGGTCGCCCGACGGCAGGTCGATCGTGTTCCAGGCGACGAAGCGAGGCCTCACCGATCGCGAGACGACGATGGAGGACACCCACGTGTGGGTGATGAATGCCGACGGCACCAACCGGCGCGATCTGGGCGCCGCCATCGATAACCGGCAGGGCGTGCCGCAGTGGACGCCGGACGGCAGCGCGGTCATGTTCACTGTCCAGGAGCGCGGCAACGTGCGTCTCTACCGCGCATCCCTGAACGGCGGCAAACCCGAGGTCGTCGTCAGCGAGCGGGGAAGCGTCGGTGCGTTCTCGTTTGCGAAGAACACATTGGCGTACGCGTTCGCGACGCCGGCCGACCAGGCGGAGCTGTATGTCGGCGGCCGCAAGGTGACCGACTTGAACGCATCGCTGCTTCGCGACAAGCCGATTGCCGAGGTCGAATCGTTCACGTTCATCTCGAACGACAACAAGTTCGAGGTGGAAGCGTTTCTGACGAAGCCGGTCGGGATGACGCCCGCCGGCAAGTATCCGCTGATTGTGAACATCCATGGCGGCCCGCACGGGCAGCAGGGTCCCGCGTTCAACTTCAAGAATCAGGTCTACGCGGCGCGCGGCTGGGCGACGCTGATGGTGAACTACCGCGGATCGACCGGATACGGCCAGGCGTTCGCCGACGCGGTGTTCGCCGATCAGAACGGCAACGAAGCGCAGGACGTGCTCTACGGTGTCAGCGCCGCAATCCGCCGCTATCCGTGGATCGATCGCGATCGCATGGGCATCGAGGGCACGAGCTACGGCGGTCAGCTCTCGACGTGGATCCCCACGCAGACCAACATCTTCAAAGCGGCGATTCCGACCGCGGCCATCACCAACATCATCAGCTACAACTACATGACGTACTACAACCAGTACGAAGCGATGGAATGGGGCGTGTATCCACATCAGGGCAACCTGATGGACACGCTGCTGCAACGATCGGCGCTCCGTCACGTCGCCAACGCGCACACGCCGACGATGCTGATGCACGGCGAGAACGACAACGACGTGCCGATTGCGGAAGCGGAGCAGTTCTACATCGCGCTCAAGGATGTCGGCACCGACGTGGTGATGGTCCGGTATCCGCGCGAAGGCCACGGCATCAGGGAATCGAAGCACGTCGTCGACCAGATCGACCGTTCAATCAAGTGGTACGAAAAGCATTTTCCTGCAAAGCCGCAGTCTTAACCGCCGCGTTGTTCGCCTGCGTCGCGGCGGGCGGGCAACGGCAGGAGCCGGCCGGCGCCGCCGCAGTCGCCGAGGCGATCCTGTGGGGGCTGCCGATGGCGCCGGCCGATCGTACGGGCGATCTGCCCGCCGACGTTCAGCCGCGGCTCGCGGAGTATCGGAAGAGAGATCAGACGTTTCGAACCGCGCTGAAAGCGGCGCCCAACGAATCGCCGGAAGAGCGATCGCTCTTCGAGAAGCGCGTGCGGATCGAGCGGGTGATCTTCTGTCTCTTCCCGCGCGGCGACAGCGCGCGCATCGCCGCGGGGTATGCGTCGGACGCCGAGATCGCCTACGAGTGGGAAGGATTATCGGAGCCGCCGCGACGCGAGGCCGCGTTCGTCGATGCCCTGCTGCGCGACCTGCCACAGCCATGGCTCGCGCCGTATCTGAATGTGATTGCCGGGCATCGGAAGCTTTGCGCGAGTCAACTGGAAGGACCGGAGACGCCGAGCCAGCGCGACGCGATGGCGGCCGACGCGCGCCGTCAACTGACGCGTGCGCGCGACGGCGATCATCCTCTTGTTCGTGTCGCCGCGGATCACCTACTCGAAACGGGTCGCTGCGTCGAACGCTGACCCGTTACTGCTGTTCGATCGTGTAGCCCTTCGACTTGAGCATCGCGAGCAGACCGTCGGGGCCGACCAGGTGCGCGGCGCCGACGACGACGAAGGCGTGGCCCTTGCGCGAGAAGAGCTCCTCGATTTTCGGTATCCAGTTGCGGTTGCGCTCGACGAGCAGGCGCTGATACAGCGCCGGATCGTCCTTGAGATCCGCGAGCACGATTTTCTCGACGGTCGGCGTGTCACCGGTCTTCCACGCGTCGAGCAGCTTGGTGATGCTCGCCTTCTCGGTCTCGAGCTGCTTCAGCGTTTCAGCCAGCAGGCGATCCTGCTGCTCCATCGTCATGCCTTCGAAGCGCGAGATCTGATACTCGGCGGTCTCGAGGCCCATGACCGATTTCCCGTTCTCCTGCGCGCGATCGTAGAAATGCTTGTCGAGACCGAGGCTCGCGTCGTAGCCCGCCTTCTGCATTTCGAGCTGCTCGAGCGTCATCGCGAGCAGCCACGGCTTGAACTTCTTGAGCATCTCGCCCGCCGGACCGAGATCCGCGAGCGTCTTGTTCACCAGCGCGAGGGTGGCGGGGGAAATCAGCTTGTCGAGGGTCTGATCGGAGCCGAGCATGCCCTTCGAGAGGAACGCCATCTGCGCGGTCGGCGCGAGGAGCTCCGCCATGTCGAGCTCTTCGACCAGGAGATCGGACTCCTTGTACGCCGCGTCGAACGCGGGGCTCAGCGGGTAGTGCGCGGGCGTCAGCATGTGGACCGAGCCCGCGAGATACACGACGCCGCCCTTGCCGGTCACCTTCCACAGAAAACTGCGCGCCGCTGCATGCGCCGGCGTCGCGAGCGCGATGGCGACAGCGGCGACGACCACTCGCAGGGCTGCCGCCCCCGCCTTCGCTCGCCGGTTAGTCAGGCGAGCTACGGCGAGGCTCGCCGAAGCTGTGCGAAGGCGGCTGCGCCACATCCGTCTCTTCATTCGCTACCTCTGATCGGTGCTGCGGGAGGGGCGTTTGCGCAAAAAGCTCTCTATCTCTTCTATCGTCCGCGGCACCGACGCCGATAGCCTTCGCAGTCCATTTTCTTCGAGCAGGAACGAATCCTCGATCCGGACGCCGATGTCGGAATATTTCTTGACAGCCGGCTCGATTTTCTCGATGAGCGCAGTGTTCTCAGGAGTGCGCGGGAGTGCCTCGAGCGCGGCCGCGCGGATATAAATTCCCGGCTCGATGACGAACGCCATTCCCGGGGCGAGCGGCGTGCGGCGGTCGCCCACGTCGTGCACGTCGATGCCGATGTAGTGCGACGCGCCGTGCGTGTACCACATCCGGTACTGGTCGCCGCTCGTGTCGGTGATGAGCCCGAGCTTCAGCAGTCCAGCCTTGACGACCTCGACCGTTTTCTTGTGAATGTCCTCGAGCGACGCGCCGGCCTTCGCGACCTTCATCCCTTCGTCCTGCGCCTGCAGCACGATCGCGTAGATGTCGCGCTGCAGCGGCGAGAACGTGCCGTTGACGGGGTAGGTCCGCGTGATGTCGCCCGAGGCGTACTGGTAGTTGGCCGCGGCGTCGACGAGGATGAGGTCGCCGGTGTGCATCTGGCGATCGCCGCCGTGGTAGTGGAGGATCGTGGCATTCGGACCGCTGCCCACGATCGACGGATAGCTCCACGACGAAGCGCCGCGCGCGCGGTGCACCGCTTCGATCGCCGCCGTGACCTCGTATTCGTACGCGTCCGCGCGAGCGGCGCGCATCCCCGCCATCTGGGCCTCGCTCGAGATCTCCAGGCTCCTGGTGAGCACGCTGCGCTCGTACGGCGTCTTCACCAGGCGCAGCGCGGTCAGGATCGGCGTCGAGTCGATGACCTGAAAGCCGACGAAGCGTTCGCGAATCTTGCGCGCGAAATCCAGCGCCGCGGTGAGCGGATCGTTGACGCCGCGGCCCGCCTCGAGAGGAAGCGCCACGCGTGCACGGCCTGCGGCGAGCGCGTCGAAGAACTTCGCGGCCTGCTTGTCGTCCACCGATCCGACGCCGCGGCGATCGAGCATGGAGGACACGAACCGTTCGAACTGGCTCGTCCACATCACGGTCTCGATGCCGGTGCGCGCCGTGGCTTCCTCATGAGTCAGACGGCGTCCGGTCCAGTGCTCGCGCAGCGGATCGCGATCCCTGACGAACAGGATCTCGCGCCGCGATTCGGCACCCGGCATCAGCACGAGGATCGTGTCCTCCTGTGTGACCCCGGTGAGGTAGTACAGGTTGCTGTCCTGGCGGTACTCGTAATCGATGTCGAGCGAGTAGCGCGCCGCCGGCGCGCTCCAGACGATGGCGATCGCATCGGGCCCGAGGCGCTCCATCACGCGTGCGCGCCGGGCTTTGAGATCGTCGCTGAGGTCGCTGGCGCGCGCGCTCGCCGCGACAAGCAGGGCGATGACCGCCATGAGGACGAACACGGTCGACCGAACGCGACGAAGCTTCATATCGTCACCATTTTTCCAGGATTCATCCGGTTGTCAGGATCCAGCGCGCGCTTGATCGCGCGCATCGTCTCGAGCGCGAGGCCGTGCTCCGCTTCGAGGTACTTCATCTTGCCCAGTCCGACGCCATGTTCGCCGCTGCAGGTGCCGCCCATGGCGAGCGCGCGCGTCACCATGCGCTCGTTGAGGCGGCTCGCTTCGTCGAGCTCCGCCGCGCTGTCGGGGTCGAGCACGTAGAGCAGATGGAAATTGCCGTCGCCGGCGTGGCCGACGAGGCAAATAGGAAATGGCGCGCCGGCGTTGTCCTTCTTCGTCTCGACCACGCACTCGGCGAGACGCGAGATCGGGACGCAGACGTCGGTCGTCCAGGCGCGCGCGCCGGGCCGGAGCGCGAGGGCGGCGTACAGCGCGTCGTGCCGCGCCTGCCACAGCTTCTCGCGATCCTCGAGCCGCGTCGCCCACTGAAACCCGTGGCCGCCGCGCTCGGCGGCAATCGTCTCCACCGCTTCCGCCTGATCGCCGACGTGCCGCTCGCTGTCGCTGTGGAATTCGAAGAACAGCGTCGGCGCCGCCGTGTACGTCGTCTTCGAGTAGCGGTTCACCGCGTCCATCTGCACGTCGTCCAGCAGCTCGATCCGCGCGACCGGGATGCCGAGCTGAATCGTCGCGATGACCGTTTCCACCGCGCCCTGGATGGTGTCGAAGGCGCAAACGGCCGCCGACACCGCCTCCGGCAGCGGATGCAGACGAACCGTGAGCTCGGTGATCACGCCGAGCGTGCCTTCCGATCCGACGAACAGCCGCGTGAGGTCGTAGCCGGCCGACGACTTGCGTGCGCGCGAGCCGGTGTGAATGACGTTGCCGTCAGCCAGCACCACGGTGAGGCCGAGGACGTTCTCGCGCATCGTGCCGTAGCGGACCGCCGTCGTGCCCGACGCGCGCGTCGCCGCCATCCCGCCGATCGTCGCGTCGGCGCCGGGATCGACGGGGAACGACAGTCCCGTATTGTGCAGCGCCTTGTTCAATTGCTTCCGTGTGACGCCCGCTTCGACGGTCGCGTCGAGATCCTCGGAGCTGACGCGCAGCACCTTGTTCATCTCACGCAAATCGATCGTGATGCCGCCGCGGACGGCGTGCACGTGACCTTCGAGCGACGTGCCGGCGCCGAACGCGATGACCGGCACCTGAAACCGTGCGCTGACCTTGATGATCTCGGCGACTTCATCGGTCGTGTGCGGAAAGCAGACGACGTCGGGCGCCGCCGGCGCGTGGTACGACTCGCCCCGGCTATGGTGCTCGCGGACGCTCGCGCTGTCGTTGGCGCGCGATCCGAGCAAACGCTTGAGTTCGGCAACGGCGTCGATGGCGCGGGCTGGTTCGATCCGCGGTGAAGTTCCGGTCGGCACTGTGCGAAGTCTAACCCGTGTAGGGATTGGGGAAGATCGCTCCTAATCCCAAATCCCGAATCCCTAATCCCTACTATGATCTCCCAGTGACGGTTTCCCGACGCGAATTCATCCAGACGCTGGCCGGCGCCACGGTCGCCACGTGGGCGCAGCGCGGCCGCGAACGGACGCTCGCCGACCGCTTTCCCGATTTGCGGCGCCATTTCCTCTTCGAGTACTACCCGTGGTACTCGACGTCGCCCGTTCGGCACTGGGACCAGTACGATCGGCACCCGCCGGTCGATCTCGCCGCGAACTACATGCCGCGACTCGGCGCGTACGACTCGCGCGACACGAAAGTCATGGAGCAGCACGCGCGCTGGATCGCCGACAGCGGCGTGGGCGCGATCGACGTGAGCTGGTGGGGCCCCGGCAGCGACGTCGATCAGATCGTGCCCTCGCTGATGGACGTGATGGCGGCGCACGACATCCACGTGACGTTTCATCTCGAGCCGTACACCGATCGCCGCGCCGCGAATTACGCACGCGATATCCAATATCTGATCACCGAGTACGGCGATCGCCGCCGCTGGGACTGCTTTCTGCTGCTCCAGCACGCGGACGGCAAGGTGGGTCCGGTATTCAAGTCGTTCGCGACGATTCTGCCGTCGACCTCCACCGACTGTCACGGCGTCCGCACGGACGTCGCCCTCTACGCGCCGGATGCGGTCTGGCGCCAGCAGACCGATCGCGTCCGGGACGGCTTCCGCCACGACTTCGATCGGATCACGCTGCTGGCGGACTCGTTGAACTTCGATCGCGCCAGGGCGAGCGGGTTCGATGGCATTGCGATCTACGACAACTACGTCGCCCCCGACACGTGGACGGCGCACGCCCAGAACTGCTCGGCGCGGAATCTGGTGTTCTCGTTCAACATCAACCCCGGCTTCGATTGCATCGTGCAGCGCAAGGTCGAACCCGACTCCTGTTACAGTCCGCCGCCGTTCGAGCCGGGCGCCGCGACGTACGACTGGTCGCGCGCCGCCGACCGCGAACGGGCCGCGCGCGCGAGCCTGGCGCGCATCACCGAGTCGTTCGAGACGACGCTCGCGCTGCAGACGAGGGCGACGCTTGCGAACGTCAAAAAGGATTTCTTCCTCACCTACATCAACTCGTTCAACGAGTGGCACGAAGGCCATCAGTTCGAGCCGATGAAGGATGCGGCCGCGCTCACGCCCGACGAGCGCGCCGTCGGTTATCACAATCCGGTCGACGGCGGATATCGACTCGAGCGGTTGCGCGGCCTACTCGAAGAGCTCGACATGTGACGGCGCCGCGTCGCCGGCCGGCGGCTCCGTCTTTCTGATCGGCAACCGCACGCGAAACGTCGCGCCGCGGCCCTCGCCCTCGCTCTCGGCGGTCACCGTGCCGCCGTGCAGCTCCACGAGATGCCGAACGATCGCGAGCCCGAGGCCCAGACCGCCGTGACGTCGGCGCGCGCCGCTGTCGGCCTGCCGGAACCGCTCGAAGACGTGCGGCAGGAATTCGGGCGCGATGCCAATTCCGGTATCCCTCACGACAAGATCCACGACGTCGCCGCCCTCCGGCCGTTCGAGATCCACCTCGACGCGGCCGCCGGCGGGCGTGAACTTGATCGCATTCGACAGCAGGTTCCAGACGATCTGCTGCAGCCGCTCGGGATCGGCGACGATGGACCCGCTCACGCGATCGATGGACGTGTCGAGCGCGACCCGCTTCGCGTCTGCTGCCGGCTGCAGGCTCTCGACTGCCTGATGGATCACGTCGTCCACGTTGATCGCGCGCACGTCGAGCCGCAGCTTGCCGCCGACGATGCGCGACATGTCGAGCAGATCCTCGATGAGCCGCGTTTGCACGCGCGCGTTGCGCGCGATGGTCTGGACCGCGGCGACTTTCTGCCGATCGTCGAGGATGCCGGTCTCGAGCATCTGCGCCCAGCCGGCGATGGCGGTCAACGGCGTGCGCAGCTCGTGCGACACCGTCATGATGAATTCCTCTTTCAGCCGCGCCGCTTCTTCGGTTTCGCGCCGCGCGCGCTGTTCGCTCACCAGCGCATTCGAGAGCCGCTCGTTGACCTCCTTCAGCGTGTCCGATTCGGTTTGCCGGATGATCGCGAGCGCGCGTTCGGCCTCGATCTTCGCGTCGATCTGCCGGTACAGCACGGCCACCATCACCGCCATGGTCGAGCCGAACACGACGAAGACGGCGATCGATCCGATCGCCTGGCGCCGCCAGTCGGCGAGGGTCTCGCTGCGGTCGACCGACACGGCGACGGTGAGCGGGGGCGCCGTGGTGACGCGGTACGCGCTCAACAGAACGGGACCGCCGCGGTCGATCGGGCCCTCGAGCGTCCCGGCGGCGTTGTTGCGCGCGGCCTGAAAGATCGCGTTCGCCTTCGCCGAATCGCCGAGCGGGTTCGCCGCCGACGGTTCGCGAAACAGGACGAAGCCGTCGGGATGGAACACCCACACGGCGCCGCGCTCACCGACGTCGACCTTGCTGAACAGCCCGCGCGGCTCGGCCGGCAGAAACGTGGCGACGAGGAGGCCGGCAAACGCGCCGGCCGGCGTCGTCAATCGCCGCGCAATCGGAATGATGTACTGCCGCGGCTCGGTGATGGAGAGATACGGTGTGCTGACGACGTAGTCGTCCAGCGCTTCGGCGGCGAGTTTCCGGAAGGCGTACTCGTCGGCACGCGACTGTCCGACGATCGCCGGGATCGTGGAGTGACGGATGATGCCCGTCGCGTCGACGACCGAAATCGACCCGATGCCGGTCAGTCCCGCCTTCGCGGCCGCCAGACTCGGCGCCCATGCGTCGTCTGGCGCCTCGGGACCGCCGACGCGCTGGCTGTGCAGCGACAGGTGCCGCAGCGACGCGTCGCTCGCCGCGAAGGTGCCGCGGACGTACTCGGCGAGGATGAGGGCGAGGCCACTGGCGCGATCCCGCGCGTCGCCGAGCGCCTGCGCCCGCCACCACCAGAGATCGGCGACGCGAATCGCGGCCAGCGTCAGCAGCACGCCCATGACGAGGGCGGCGATCACCGGTTTGCGCACAGGGGCCTGGTTCCGATGTCAGTCGTGATAGCAGAGCGGGCGCGCCCGGCGGGCGTAGCGGCCGTCGGCCATGGGTTCGAAGATGTGACACGAGGTCATTTCACCGCCGTAGACGTGCAACGTGATCGACGGCTCGTCGATCGCGTTCGCGAGGATGTGATACTCGAACGGCGGAATCAGACAACCGGCCGATCCCACCGACGCATGCACGCAGCCGCGTTCCTCGAATCGGTACTCGCCGCCGGTTTCTTCCACGAGATCGAACTGCGTGACGTCCATCCGTCCTGAAACGACGCCCTCCACGCACCAGATGCCGGCGTGATCGTGCAGCGGTGTGTGTTGACCTGGCCCCCACGTCATGACGACGGCGGTATAGCCGAGCTCGTCGTTGCGATGGAGCAGCCGGCGCGCGTAGCCTTCCGGCCGGAGGTGATGGAAGCGTCCCGGCAGCGCGATGCGCCGGGCCTGGATGGCATCCTCGAGCTCGCGCTTGATGCGATGCGTAATCGCATCCGGATCGTGCAGCCGAACCGCCTCGTCTATTCGCGCGATGAGGTGCGCCAGACCCTCGGTCACATCCTCAGTATATCGAGAGCGCTTGGAACTCCGCGAAGCTGCGCTGCATGCGATGGAGAAACGCGGTGTCGAAGTCCGCGCCTTCGCCGAGATCGCGCAGCAGGTTGGCGACCGCGAAGCCGCCGGCTTCGTCGAGCATCCGCCGGACCGCGAGCGCGCTGGTCGCGTACGCGACCAGCGCCTGTTCGCCGGTGAACCGAGCGAACCCGGATCGCAGCGCGTCGAGCGGCGCGGCGGCGCCGGCCTCATGGATCTGTTTCCGGGCCCACTCGAGCCCGCCGTCCTCGAGCGCCGTCGCGAGTCCTTCGTTCAGCCACGTGGGCACGTTGCGCGCCGCGAGCGTGCGGACGAGCGCGTGCGTGAACTCGTGCGCGAGCACGCGATCGAGCTCGGCCGATTTGTCGAGCGCGCCGCGCATCGGGACGCGGATTGTGCCGTCGTACGCGCCCGCGGCCCACGACGGCGACCGCGTGATGTCGCGAAACTGCTCGGCCGTGTAGAGCACGACCGGGATGGGATCGCTCGGATAGACGCCGAGGAGTTGACCGATGCGCCAGTAGGCGCGATCGAGCGACTCGAGCGCTTGCGCGGCGAGCTCGCCTTCCGCCGGGCCTTCGAAGGAGACGGTGAAGTGCGATCCGATCGCGCGATGCATCCGATCGTGGAGCTCGAGCTCGCGCCGCCACCGATCGAGCGCCGCCTGCGCATCGCGATCGTCGGGCGCTTCGGCGGTGAGCGCTTCATACGTGCGAATCGCCTCCGGGAGCTCGCCCAGGCGATACAGCACCTGCCCGAGGAGCGCCCGCGCGCGCGTGAGCTTCGGATCGAGCGCGAGCGCGCGCTCGAACTCCGTCCGGGCGTCGGCGTCGCGCCGCTCGAGCGTCGCCGCCATGCCGGCGCCGAGATGCAGCCGCGCGTTCTTCGGATCGGCCGCGAGCGCGTCGCGAAACGCCCGCGCGGCTTCGGCGCCCTGACCCGCCGCAATCGCATTCCAGCCGGTGCGCTCGAGGAGCGCCGTGCGCGGATCGATCTGCGCTCCGGCCGTCGACCCAATGAGCAGCGCCGCGAATACCCATCCCCCGATTCTCACCATCTGCAATATTCTAGCGTTGCCGCCGACATCCGCCTGGGCTCGAACAGACATAAGCACACGTGGGTCGGATAGTCGAGTGGGTCAGGTAGGTCGGATGGGTCAGGTAGGTCGGATGGGTCAGGCGCGCGGCCGCATGACCGCCGAATCGACGCAGCCGGTCGCCTGAGGTTATCGTTTCCTCATCATGCGGTGCTATTCTTAGCGGCCGGCTTCATCTTTTTCTTTCATGCCGTCGCCTGCCTCTGTTCCCATCGCTGAAGGCGTCATCGACGTGCTCAAGAACGTGAGCCGACGTCCCATTGAGCCGACGCTCGCCAGCGATCTCGTAGCCGACCTCGGGTTCGATTCGCTGCAGGTGTTCGAGACGATCGCCGAGCTCGAAGACCGCTTCGATATCTCGATCCCGCTCAACGACGTGCCGGCGACGCGAACCGTCGCGCAGGTCGTCGATCAGGTCGCCCGGCTTGTCGAGGAGCGATCGAACGCTTGATGGCCAATCTGCGGACGCTGCCGGACGCGCTCGCGGAGGCGGCGCGCGCCGACGCGGGCTATTTCTTCCTGTCGGCCGGCGCCGAGACGTTCCGCTCGTACGCGGACGTCCAGGCCGCCGCATGGCGCGTCGCGCGGTCGCTCGCCGAATCGGGCCTGCGGCGCGGCGACCTCGTCGCGCTCGTGCTGCCGGACGCTGACGACTTCCTGACGACGCTCCTCGGCGCCTCGACGGCGGGCCTCATCCCGGCGTCGCTGCACGCGCCGGCGACCGCGAGCGATCTTCCTCGCTATCTCGATCTCACGGCGGCGATCCTGCGCGCGTCGGACGCGAAAGCGGTGGTGACGACGGCCGCGCTGGCGCCGGCGTTCGAAACCGTTCGCCGCGACTGTCCCGGGCTCGAGATCGTGCTCGCGCGCGAGGCGCTCGATGCCCCGCCGATCGAACCGGACGCGCGCCCGACGCTCGACGATATCGCGTTCGTCCAGTTCACTTCAGGGTCGACGTCGGCGCCGAAGGGCGTCGCGCTCTCGCACCGCAATCTGTCGGTCAACGTCGACGCCATCAACGGCCCCGCCGGGTTGATGACGCGGTGGAGCGACGTCGCGGTCAGCTGGCTGCCGCTCAATCACGACATGGGGCTCGTCGGCATGGCGCTCGGCCCGCTGTACTCCGCGCGGCCCGGCGTCCTGATGTCGACGCAGGCGTTCGTGAAACGGCCCGTGGAATGGCTGCGCGCGATGACGCGGTTTCGCGGCTCGATCAGCTTTGCGCCGAACTTCGCGTACGACCTCTGCGTGCGCCGCGTGAAAGATCGCGACCTCGACGGACTGGATCTGTCGTCGTGGCGCGTCGCGGGATGCGGCGCCGAGCCGATTCATGCCGGCACCCTCGCCGCGTTTGCCGAGAAGTTCGCACCGGCCGGGTTTCGCGCGACCAGCTTTCTTCCGAGCTACGGGCTCGCCGAGCACGTGCTCGCGGCGACGTTTCCGTCGCGCGAGCGCGTCCTGCGCAGCGAGCAGGTGTCGGCCGGTGCGTTGACCGGCGAGCGCGTCGCAAAGCCCGCGAGCGGCGGCGCGACGCTGACATTCGTGAGCTGTGGCGTCGCGCTGCCGGATCACCACGTGCGGATCGCCGGCGAGGACGGCCGCGCGCTCCCCGAGCGTCACGTCGGCGAGATTCTGCTCGCCGGTCCGTCGGTGATGGTGGGCTACTATAAGCAGCCGGAGTTGACGGCCGATGTCGTCCGCGACGGCTGGCTGCACACCGGCGATCTCGGATACCTGTCGAACGGCGAGCTGTTCGTCTGCGGCCGCGTCAAGGACATCATCATCGTCAACGGCCGGAAGTACCACCCGCAGGATCTCGAATGGGCCGTCGACGATCTGCCGGGTGTCCGGCGCGGCCGCGTCGTCGCGTTCGGCATTGTCGAACACGGACGTGCCGATCGCGTGGTGATTGTCGCCGAGCCGAGCGGCACGTCGCCGCGCGATGCGCTCGTCGACGCGATCCGCCGGCGCATCAGCGACCTCTTCGGT
>DASYQZ010000071.1:0-5694 GCA_036004865.1 Vicinamibacterales bacterium | reverse complement strand
CGCGCCCGCGCGCCACACCGGCGCGTCGGGATTCACCGTTTTGCCGTAGCTCGCGGCGGCGCCGCCGAACAGAGTCCGGCCGCGTTTGATCGGCCGTCCGTAGGTCACTTCGATCCACTTCCCGCGCTTGTACGCGGGTTCACCGCTGGTCGTGGGCTCCATCCGCGAACCGATTTCGGCGGCAGAAACTCCAGTTGGACTCGCCGGACGCCGGGTCTGCGCGAGCGCGAATGTGCCGATGACCGCCAACACGGTGGCTGATGCAGTCAGTGTGCGTAACATATTTCCTCTCTCGCAGGGCGCTTTGTTCAATCGCGTGGGGCCCCACCCCCACGCGGTTGGCTCAAGGCTGCCCCCGCTCGCAAACACGCCGCACCGTGGTGCTCGCGTGTATCCAGAACAGAACGCCGTCACGTTAGAATCTCCGCGTGCCGAGTCAGCGCGATGACGATGTGACGCTCGGGCCGTCGTTTCCCGCCACGCGCGTTGCGACAACACCGGGGTCCGGTGCCGCGCGCGCGCCGGCGTCCGGCCGGTTCACGCCCGGCGTGATCATCGCGGGCCGTTACCGGCTGGTGGCGTTGCTCGGCCGCGGCGGCATGGGCGAAGTGTATCGCGCCGATGACCTCACGCTCGACCAGCCGGTCGCGTTGAAGTTCCTGCCTGAAGGCGACGTCGGCGCGAGCGATCCGGCCCAGCTTGCGCAGTTTCACAACGAGCTGCGCACGGCCCGCCAAGTCTCCCACAAGAACGTCTGCCGTCTCTACGACCTCGGCGAAGCCGATGGCCGCCGTTTCCTGACGATGGAATATGTCGACGGCGAAGACCTGGCGTCGCTCGTCCGGCGCATCGGCCGCCTTCCGCAGGACAAGGCGATCGACATCGCGCGCCAGATCTGCGCCGGTCTCGCCGCGGCGCACGAGCGTGGCGTGCTGCATCGCGATCTCAAGCCGGCCAACGTGATGCTCGACGGCGACGGCAATGTCCGCCTGACCGATTTCGGCCTCGCGTCGGCCATCGGCGATGCGACCGCCGGGGCGCGCCGGCACGCCGCAATACATGGCGCCGGAACAGCTATTAGGCCAGGGTGCATCGATCAAATCCGACATCTACGCGCTCGGGCTCGTCCTCTTCGAAATCCTCACCGGCAAGCGCGCGTACGACGCTAAGACGCTGCACGAGTTGATGCAGTTGCACGAGAGCGGCACGATGACGACGCCCACGTCGGTCGTGCGCGATCTCGATCCGGCCGTCGAACGGATCATCCTGCGCTGCCTCGAGCGCGATCCCGGACGGCGTCCGGGATCGGCGCTGGCGGTCGCCGCGGCGCTGCCGGGCGGCAATCCGCTGGCCGACGCGCTGGCCGCCGGCGAAACGCCGTCGCCCGAGCTGCTCGTCGCGGCCGGTGAAACGGAAGCGATGGCGGTCGTGCCGGCGCTGTCGGCGGCCGCCGTGTTCATCGCCGCCTTGATCGCGTTTGCGGCTGTCGCACCGCGTGCGTCGATCCCCGGTCTCGTGCCGCTGGAAAAACCGACCGACGTCCTCACGGATCGAGCCGAGCAGATGATCGCGTCGTTCGGCTACCGGGCGCCGGTGATCGACCGCGCACGCGGGTTCACGCTGGCGCCCGATCCGCCGCGATGGATGCAGCAGCAGGGACAGGCGGACTGGTGGCGGTCGCTCGGATCGGGCACGCCGCCCGCGCTGCTTTTCTGGTACCGCACGAGCCCGCGGCCGCTCGTGACCGATCTGCCGTCGGCGTCGGTGTCGTCAACCGATCCGCCGCTCCTCGTCTCCGGGATGCAGCTGGTGATCCTCGACACGAAGGGACGGCTCGTCGAATACCACAGCGTGCCGCCGCAGCTCGACACGGACGCCGAGGCGCCGGCGGCGCCGAACTGGCGCCTGCTCTTCGATGCGGCGGGACTCGACATGGCCGCGTTCACACCGGCCGCGCCCCAATGGACGCCGCCGAATTTCGCGGACACGCGCGCAGCGTGGGAAGGCCCCTCGCCGGATCGGTCGGACATCAACGTCCGCATCGAAGCCGCCGCCTATCGCGGCCGGCCGTCGTCGTTCTACACGGTGGGACCGTGGGCGCGGCCGACGCGCATGCAGATGTTGGCGCGCACGACAGGCCAGACCGTGCTGAGCGCGATCAACATCGCTGTATCGCTCGTCGCGTTGATCGGAGCGGCGCTGCTGGCGCGGTACAACCTGCACGCGAATCGCGCCGATCGCAAGGGCGCGGCGCGCCTGGGGATCGGGCTCGATGTTGACCACCATCGCGTGGCTGTTCGGCACCCATCACGTGCCGGCCGCCGACATCGAGCTCCGCCAGCTCCTTCTCGCGATAGGCTTCGGGACGTTTCTCGGCGTCACCGTCTGGGTGTTCTATCTGGCGATCGAGCCGTACGTCCGGCGCTTCTGGCCCGACGGTCTCCTCGGCTGGACGCGTTTGCTGTCAGGGCGTCTGCGCGATCCGCGCGTGGGCCGCGACGTGCTCATCGGGCTCGTGTTCAGCGCGGCACTCATGGCGCTCGAATCCATACAGATGCTGCCTCAGCGATGGGGTCAGACGGCGCCGGCTCCGCCGTTCGGAAATTCCGTGTCGCCGCTCGCGTCCGCGTCGTACGTCGTCACCCGCTGGGTCAACATTCTGTACAACTCGCTGCAGAGCGTGCTACTGATAGCGATGATCTTCGTGGTGCTGCGGCTCGTGTTGCGGCGCGGCTGGCTCGCCGCGCTCGTCGGCGTCGTCGTCCTCATGGCGCTCAGCGACAACGGCCAGGCGTTGACAGGCACATGGTTCGACTTCGCGCAGATCGGGCTCATCTTCGTGGTGGTGACGTTCGGACTCTTCCGCTTCGGATTACTGCCCCTCACGGTTGCGGCCTTTGCCGATAACGTCGCGACGGGCATCCCGCTGACGTTGAATCTCTCGGCGTGGTGGGCGACGCCTTCGCTGCTCACGCTCGCGCTCCTGATCGGTCTCGCGGCATTCGGGTTCTACGCGGCGCGCGCCGGGCAGCCGCTTTTCGGGAACTTAGAACTTAGAACTTAGAACTTAGAACTTGGAACTCCGAACCTGAACTTGGAAACTTGGAACCTGGAAACGCTGACTCGTTTGTTTCGAGTTCGACGTTCAGAGCTCAGAGTTCAGAGTTCTAAGTTCTGAGTTCTGAGTTCTAAGTTCGAGTCCGTTTAGTTCGTGCCGTCGGGCTCGCCTTCCACGGATCCTCCGGCCACGGATGCTTCGGATAACGCCCGCGCAGTTCGCGCCGCACTTCCGGATACGTGCGATCCCAGAAGCTGCGCAGGTCGCGCGTGAGTTGGACGGGCCGCCCGTTGGGCGCGAGGAGCGCGAGCAGGAGCGGCTCGCGCCGGCGGCCGATGCGCGGCGTATCGGCGAGACCGAACAGTTCCTGCAGCTTCGCCGACGCCGAGACGGTGCCGTCCTCGAGGTAGTCGATCCGCGCGTGGCGGCCGCTCGGCAAGGTCAGCATGTCGGGCGCGTCGCGATCGAGATCGCGCAGCACAGCCGCGGGCAACGCGCTCGACAGATCGACGTCGTCGAGCGACCGCGCACGCTGCGCGGCATCGCGTACGAGAGCGTGGAGATCGAGCGCATGGCCCGCGAACCGCAATCGGCGCAGCACGCGATGATCCTCTTCACGCGGACCGCGCTTGATCCACGCGTCGGCCAGCAGCCGCGCGGCCACCTCGGGATCGATCGGCGCGGGATGCTCGGACAGCGTCAGCGCGTCGTAGCGCTCGACGCGCACGGCTTTCACCCGACCGGAATTCTCGTCGAACCGATGGACGACTTCGTCAGCGGTCGGCGTCAGCCAGTCACGCTCGACACGGCTCGCGATGCGAACCGTCGGATCTCCGGTCGTAGGGGCGGACCCATGTGTCCGCCCGGGGCCGACACGCGGGTCGGCCCCTACCCTCGACGCGCGAGTGTGCACATCCAGAGCGACCAGGAACTCACCGTCACGAACGCCGCTTTCGGGTGCGATGACGGCGCCGGAACCTGACGCGAGCAGCACGCTCGGCGATCCCGGCTCCCGGCGCTGCGCCACGCGATCCGGATAACCCTCCAGGACGGCTCGCCTGAACTCCTGCTCGCCGATCGTCATTGCGGATTGAGGATTGAGGATTGCGGATTTATCGTTGATTGTTGATTGGATTTCGCGCGCGACACGCTGCACGTTTGGTGGAACGTTTTGCCAGTTATCGATCGCCGACAGCAGATCGGAGGTCGTTGCCGCCGTGCGCGGCGGCAAAAGATGGCGCTCGGACAGCAGCGCGCACGCTTGGGCGATCGGACGCGCGCCGCCGGCGGCGACGAGCATCCGCGCAAGCCGTGGATGCAGCGGCAATCGCCGCGTCTCTTCGCCCAGGGCGGTCAGATGAGGCGGGTCGGGCGGGTGGGGCAGACGACGCGACCCACCAGACCCACCAGCCCCACCTGCCTGAATGAGTCCGAGCCGCGCGAGCAGCGCGAGCGCAGCGTCGATCGCATCGGCGCGAGGCGGCTCGAACCACTCGAGCGTACGCGGGTCGCCGCCCCATGCGATGACGTCGAGCACCGTGCCCGACAGATCGATGCGATGGATCTCGGGCTCGCGATGCGGGCGCAGGCGATCGCGTGCGTCCCACAATCGCCGCACGACGCCCGGCGCGATGCGACCCGCGCGTCCGGCCCGCTGATCAGCGGCGTCGCGCGTAATCCGCTCGGTTTCGAGACTGTCGATTCCGCGATCGGCGTCGTAGCGCGCCACCTTGTGGAGGCCGCTGTCGATGACCGCCGTCACGCCGGGCACCGTCAACGACGTCTCGGCGATGTTGGTCGCGACAACAATCCGCCGGCGCGATCCCGGCCGCAGCGCGGCGTCCTGCTCGTCGGAGTCGAGCGATCCGTGCAGCGGGATGATGTCCACGGCGTTCATTCCAGGGCCCGACAGCCGCGATTGCAGATCGCCGATCGCGCGCCGAATCTCGGGCGCGCCCGGCAGGAAACACAACAGGTCACCGGTCGTCGCACGCAAGACGTCGGACGCCGCGTCCGCGATCGACATCCCCGGCGCATAGGCGACGTCGATCGGATGCAGGCGCCCGGGCACGTCGACGACCGGACAGCTCTCGAGAAACCGGGAGACGGCGGTCGAATCGAGCGTCGCCGACATGACCACGATTCGCAGATCGTCGCGCGCACGCCACGCCTGGCGCGCCAGCGTGATGGCAAGGTCGGCGTGGATGCTTCGCTCGTGAAATTCGTCGAGCACGATCGTGTTGAAATCGGAGAGCAGCGGATCGGTCTGCAGCCGGGCGGTCAGCACGCCTTCGGTGACGACGAGCAGCTGTGTCCCGGCCGAGAACTTTCGCTCGAAGCGGATCTGCCAGCCGACCTCGCGGCCGAGCGTCCATCCCCGTTCGGCCGCGATGCGCGACGCGATCGCACGCGCCGCCACGCGTCTCGGCTGCAGCAGGATGACGCGTCCATCGCCCACGAGCGCCGGCGGCACGCGCGTGGTCTTTCCGGCGCCCGGCGCGGCCGTGACGACAACCGCTCGCGATCGCCGCACGCCGGCGACGATGCGATCGATGAATGGATCAATGGGAAGCGGGACCATGCTGGTCCGTTGGTCATTAGTCGTTGGTCGTTGGTCGTTGGTCGTTGCATCCGAC
>DASYQZ010000070.1:0-15985 GCA_036004865.1 Vicinamibacterales bacterium | reverse complement strand
ATGACCCCGGGCGCATGCGTGCGCGACTCGGCAGTCAGATGTTCGACGATTCGGCGGTAGTTCGATTTGAGAGCGTTCAGATCAACGCGCGCGACGGTCGGCCGGATCATCCGATCGCGATCATACAATTGGTGAATTGGTCAGCGAGAAACCTGCTGAAACGCATGTCCAAGGCGCGCATTCTCGAGGCCGTTCAAAACCTGGATCTGGAATCGACCAGGAAACTGCTGGATGCCAAGCCGGCGCTCCTCGCCGTCACCGATCGTCAGGGTCGAAACCTTCTGCACCTCGCGTGCTCCGCATCCTGCTCCGACCTCGACGTGCCGGAATCGGTGTCCGTACGGATGGTGAACTTCCTGCTGGATCGTGGATTCGACGCCCATACGACACATCCAGCGCGGCAGTGGTGTCGATCGCAGCCGACCTCTGAGCGCGCCGACGCACCGCGAAGCTGGAAGTCGCGCACAGCGAGTTTTCCGCACTTGATGAATCCCGCCCACCCGCCGCCAGCGCACGGTCGGTAGAGATAGATGATTTTCTGTCCATACTCTTTAGTCACGACAATGACTCCGGAGCCGCTGTCGATACGGACGACGCGGTCCTTCGCGCAGAAGCAGCCACCGTTTCGGATGCTTCAGCAGCTGGGTGCCAAGTAGTGACTAATCACGGCTGACCTGCCCGCGCTACGGTACTCCTCCCACTGCAAGATTCTCGAACCGTGTGTATTCGCGGATGAAGGCGAGCTTGACGACGCCGGTGGGGCCGTTGCGCTGCTTGCCGATGATCAACTCCGCGACGCCTTGCGCGTCGGTCGGCGGCTGACTGCGATCGGCGTACTGATCCTCACGATAGATGAAGACGACGACGTCCGCGTCCTGCTCCAGGGCGCCCGATTCACGCAGATCGGAGAGCTGCGGGCGGTGGTCGGAGCGTGATTCCGGCGCGCGACTGAGCTGCGACAGCACGACGATCGGGACGTTCAACTCCTTCGCGAGCCCCTTCAGCGATCGCGAGATCGACGCGAGCTCCAGCGTGCGGTTCTCGAAGCGGCCGCGCCCCTGCATCAACTGGATGTAGTCGAGGATGACCAGGTGCAGTCCGTGCTCGGCCGCGAGGCGGCGGCACTTGGCGCGCATCTCGAGCACGCCGATCGACGGCGTGTCGTCGATGAAAATCTTCGCCTCGGAGAGCGTCCCGATCGCCTGCGACAGCTTGCCCCAGTCGCGCTCGCCCAGGAACCCGCCGCGCAGCCGGTGCGCGTCGATCCGCGCCTCCGCCGTCAGCATGCGGAGAAACAACTGCTCCTTCGACATCTCCAGGCTGAACACGCCGACGGTCATGTCGGTCTTCGTTCCCACGTGCTGCGCGATGTTCAGCACGAGGCTCGTCTTCCCCATCGACGGCCGCGCGGCGATGATGACGAGGTCCGACGACTGCAGGCCGGACGTCATCTCGTCGAGATCGGTGAATCCGGTCGGCACGCCGGTGATCAGCTCCTTGCGCGCGTGCAGCTTCTCGATGGTGTCCAGGCTCTGCTGCGCCAGATCGCGGAGCGACACGAACCCGTCGCGCACTTTGTCGTCGGCGATCGCGAAAATCGCGTGCTCCGCCTGATCGAGGATGACGTCGGCGTCCTCTTCGGCCTCGTAGGCCATCGCGACGATCTTGTTGGCCGAGAAGATGAGATTTCTGAGGGTCGCTTTCTCCTTGATGATCCGCGCGTAGTGCTCGACGTTCGTCGACCGCGGCACGCCGTCGACGAGCGCCGTGATGTACGCGGGGCCGCCGACCTGGTCGAGATCGCCGGAGCGTCCGAGCTCTTCTTTCAGCGTGACGAGATCGATCGCGTGGCCGCGCTCGACGAGCTTGACCATCTTGTCGAAGATGCGGCGGTGCGCGTCGCGGAAAAAATCCTGCGCGTCGATGACCTCGGCGGCGAGGTTGAACGCATCGTTGTGAAGAAGAATGGCACCGAGAACGGAACGTTCGGCTTCGAGATTGTGCGGGAGCGTCCGTTCAGCAGCGACGACGTCAGGCATCTACATGGGAGCCAGGGGGAGCCAAGAGTGTAGCCGAAAAGAAAAAGGCCGGAGCAGGAATCTCCGGCCTCTCGATTTTTTCCGTGATCGATTTTTTATTTTTCGGCTTTGGCTTTTTCCGGTTCGCCTTCGGCAATCACCCGAACTTTGATCTTCGTCGTCACCTCGCGATGAAGCTTGATCGGAATTTCATAATCGCCGAGCCGCTTGATCGGTTCCTGAAGGTGTACTTTCCGGCGATCGACCTCGAAGCCCTTCGCCGCGAGCGCTTCGGCGATGTCGCTCGTCGTCACCGAGCCGTACAGCGCTTCGGTCTCGCCGACGCGGCGCGCGATCTCGAGCTCGACACCGCCGATCCGCTGCGCGATGGCGTCGGCGGCGCCCTTTTCCTCGGCTTCCTTGGCGTCGAACTTCACGCGCTCGCGCGCGATCTGTTTCTTGTTGCCCTCGGTCACGATCAAGGCGAGCTTGCGCGGCAGCAGATAGTTGCGCGCGTAGCCGTCGGCGACCTTCACCACTTCGCCGCGCCGTCCGAGATTGTCGACGTGCTCTCTCAAAATGACTTCCATGCTCGTCCTCTACGACGTACGACGCAGAACCCGCGGAACACGCAGAATCTGGTTCGGGTTTGGCTCTGCGTGTTCTGCGGTTTCTGCGTTGATCGTCGTCAATCGGTCACGTACGGAATCAGCGCGATCTGGCGGGCGCGCTTGATCGCCGTCTGCAGCTTCCGCTGGTGCATCGCGCACGTGCCGGAGATGCGCCGCGGGAGAATCTTGCCGCGCTCGGGCACGAACGGCCCGATGAGCTTGACGTCCTTGTAGTTGATGTCGTCGATCTTGTCCGCGCAGAACTTGCAGACCTTGCGGCGGCGGAACAGCGTGCGGCGCTGCTGCTGCCCCTTCTCGCCGCCCTTCTTGTCGCGGTCTTTTCCGCGGCCGCCGCCGCCGCCCGAGCGTCCCTGTCCGAATGGCATGGCTCAGACCTCCACTCCGTCGAAACGATCGTCGTCGATGTCGTCGATCTCCTGCGAGCGCCCCTCGCCGGGCTGCCGCGTCGGCGGCAATCCGCGCTTGACGCGGCGCCGCTCCGATTCCGACTGCCGCTTGGTGCGCGTGCGCTCGACCACTTTCTTTTCCTCGTCGACGCGCACGATGATGTGCCGAATCACCTGATCCATCACGCGGAGCCGGCGGTCCAGCTCCTTCATCAGCTCGCCGGAGCCGTTGATCGAGTCGAGGACGTACACGCCCTCTTTCTGGTGACCGATCTCGTAGGCCAGCTTCTTCCGGCCCCAGTTCTCGGTTTTTTCGATCTGTCCGTGCAGGCGCGACACGACGCCCTCGACCTGCTGATGCAGCTCGGTGACCTGTTGTTCGGTCGTGTCGGGGGGAAGAATGTAGACGAGCTCGTACTGCCGATCTGCCATTTTGACTGCTCCTTCAGGACGCTGTCATTGCGGATTGAGGATTGCGGAATGCGGATTTATTGACCGATTGTCGATCAGCGATTGCGGATTGATGGTTGCAACGACCGCATTCCGAAGTTGCAACGACCATCAATCCCCAATCACCAATAAATCCGCAATCCGCAATCCTCAATCCGCAATGACCAGCGGCCACTTTCGTGGCAAGGTGCCCGTCGGTTGCGCTCGGGCTATTCAGTTGTTGCCGGATCGCCGCCGTTGTACTGGTTCATCACCGCGGCGATCCCGGAGGTGATGAACGTCTCGGCCGCGTCGGCCGCGCGCCCGATCATGCGCGTGACCTCGGCGGCTTCATCCGTGTCGAACTCCGCGAGCACGTGATCCGCCAGGTCTCTGCGGGCGGCTTTGTCCTCTCCGCCTCCGGCGGGGCGCCCGACGCCGAGCCGCAGCCTCGAAAAATCCTCGCCGAGGTGCGCGATGACGTTCTTCAACCCGTTGTGGCCGCCCGCCGATCCGCGCATCCGCGCGCGAAGCTTGCCGAGCGGCAACTGCACGTCGTCGACCACCACCAGGAGATCCGCGACCTCGACCTTGAAGTAGCGCAGGAGCTCGCCGATCGCTTGTCCGCTGAGATTCATGAACGTCAGCGGTTTGATCAACAGCGTGGTGTCGTCGGGCCTGCGCCACTTCGCCATCAGCGCGGCGGCCGGCGCCGACTCGAACGTGATCGCCGCGCGCCTGGCCAGCTCGTCCACGACCTCGAACCCGACGTTGTGCCGCGTCCCCTTGTAGCGCGGCCCCGGATTGCCCAACCCCACGATCAGCTTCAATCAGCAATCCGCAATCAATCTGCAATCTGCAATCTGCAATCTCAGCGGCCTACTTCTTCTTCTCTTCCTTCTCCTCGGCTTCCTCTTCCTTCTTGCCCTTCTTGATGACTTCGGGCTCGGCCGGCGTCGCCGTGGCCGCGGCAGCCGTCGCTTCCGGCGTCGGCGCCTCTTCGGCCTTCGGCATGATGACGTGCACCAGCATCGCGTCGCCTTCGGTGACCGGCTTCCACTTCGGGTCGGTCGCGATGTCGCGGACGCGGATGCCCTGATGCAGCATCAGCTCGCTGACGTCGATGTCGACGTGCTCGGGGATGTCGCCCGGCAGACACTCGATGACGATTTCTCGGCGGATGAACTCGAGGATGCCGCCCTGCTGCTTGACGCCCTTCGGCTCGCCCTGGACGGTGACCGGGATCGTCACCTGAATCACCTTGTCCATCGCGACGCGGTAGAAATCCGCGTGCAGCATGTGATGCGTGACCGGATCGAGCTGGAAGTCCTTCACGAGGACGCGCGTGTCGCTCGCGCTGCCGAGCTTCAGCGCGATGAGCGTGTTCTGTCCCGACTCCGAGTGCAGGATCTTCAACAGCGCGCGCGGCTCGACGGCAATCGGCGTCGCCCCTTTGGTGTCGCCGCCATACAGGACGGCCGGCACCTTGCCTTCGCGCCGAAGGCGCCGCGCCTCGTTCTTGCCGAAACTGTCACGAGCGATCGCTTCAAGTGTCGCTTCCATCTTTGTTCCTTCGTCGCTATCAGCTATCAGCCCTCGGCTGCAGTCTCGGCGTTTCGCTGACAGCTGAGAGCTACACAAACAAACTAGAGACGGACGTCTCTTCGTGAATGCTCTTGATCGCCTGTCCGAGCAGCCGCGCGACCGACAGCACCACAATCTTACTGGAGGCGGCGGCGGCCGGCCTCAGCGGGATCGTGTTGGTGACGATCAGCTTGTCGATCGGCGACTTCTCGATGCGCTCCATCGCCGGTCCCGACAGGACGCCGTGCACGGCGCACGCCAGCACCTGCGCCGCGCCGTTCTCCTTGAGCGCGATGGCACCCTTGGTAATCGTGCCGGCGGTATCGATGATGTCGTCCTGCAGCACGCAGGTCTGCCCTTCGACGTCGCCGATCACGTTCATGACTTCCGCCGTCCCATCGTCGCTGCGCCGCTTGTCGATGATCGCCAGCTCGGCGTCGAGCCGCTTCGCATACGCGCGCGCGCGCTCGGCGCCGCCCGCGTCGGGCGAGACGATCGTCAGCTTGGACGAGTCGAGCCGCGACAGGTACTCGATGATCACCGGCGCCGCGAAGAGATGGTCCACCGGAATGTCGAAGAATCCCTGAATCTGCGCCTTGTGCAAATCCATCGTCAGCACGCGGTTCGTGCCCGCGGCGCTGAGAATGTTCGCCACGAGCTTCGCCGAAATCGGCACGCGCGGCTTGTCCTTGCGATCCTGTCGCGCGTAGCCGAAGTACGGCAGCACCGCGGTGATGCGCGCCGCCGATGATCGCTTGAACGCGTCGATCATGATCAGCATCTCGATGATGTGCTGATCGACCGGCGTGCACGTCGGCTGGACGACGAAGACGTCGGTGCCGCGGATGTTCTCGTCGATCTGAAACGAGACCTCCGAGTCCGGAAACCGGCGCAGCCGCGCCTGACCGGGCGTCACGCCGAGGAACGCCGCGATTTCGCGCGTCAGGTCCGGATGCGCGCTGCCCGAAAAGACTTTCAGCTCGCCGAACCCGGTCGCCATGAAGGCTTCCACCATGGACGTTCAGCCCCGCTCTGCATCGCGCCAGGAATGGCTGGGGCGGAAGGATTCGAACCTTCGAATACGGGATCCAAAGTCCCGCGCCTTACCGCTTGGCCACGCCCCATTTATTACTCTGGCCTTCGTCCGCTCAGGCCGCCCTGAGCGTGTCGAAGGGCGGGGGCCCCTACCCCCGAGACGCGCTTCGTGGGGACCCCACGATCCTCACTTCGCGACGTGTCGGTTGGAAGTTGGATCCTACAGGAGTGGCCCGCACCGCGTGTTGCAAACGGTAAGTGTATACGATGGTCTCATTTGGCGGCAAGTCGCCGGTATTCCGCGCGCGTGAGCGTGCGCGTGACGAGCGTGCGGCGCGCGCGCGTCGCGAGCGCCTCGGCGGCGCGGAACGCAGCGCGGCGGCGATCGAACAGCCCGAATACCGTCGAGCCGCTGCCCGTCATTGCCGCGGACGAGGCGCCGGCGCGGCCGAGCGCGCGGACGATGCGACGAATCTCCGGGTGCCGCTTCGTGACAGGCGCTTCGAGGTCATTTCTTAATTCTCTCGCGGGGCCCCGACCCCGCTCGGCGACATGTTCCACGCCCCGCTCGGCGACGTGTTCCACGCCCCGCCCTCGCTCGGTGATGGCTTCCACGCCCCGCGCTTCGGCGTCCCACCAGGAGTACGCGTCTTTCGTGCTGACGCGGAACGATGGCACGACGAGCGTGACCCACGCACGCGGTTGATCGATCAGCGGAAACAACAGGTCGCCGCGCTCCAGGCCAAGGACGGTCCCGCCGTGAAGAAAGTACGGGACATCGGCGCCGAGCGACGCCGCAATTTCGGGAAGTTGATCGGCGCCGACGCGCCACATCTTCGCCAGCGCGCGCAGAGCGGCCGCGCCATCGCTGCTGCCGCCGCCGAGCCCGGCGGCGATCGGAATGCGTTTGGTCAGCGTGATGCTCGCGTCGCGCGCCGGACCGCGGCGGCCCGACGCCTTCCAGACGGCGTCCGCGGCACGCCAGATGAGATTTGTCGAATCCGTCGGACACGACTCGTTATCGCAGTCGAGACGGAACGGACCGCGCGCGCGCCGAATCGTCAGTGTGTCGTGCAGAGCGATCGACTGAAAGACGGTCCGGAGCTCGTGATACCCATCGGCGAGCATGCCGAGCACGCGCAGGGACAGATTGATTTTCGCGAACGCGCGCACGCGGATCATCCGGCTACCGGGCAAGTTCTGCGCTGAGTGAACACCAAGGACACAAAGGACACGGAGGAATGTTCCTTTGTGTCGAGTCAGCGGAGGAGGATCCGAGCGGACCCGAACGTTTCAGCTCCTCGAGCGTGATCGGCTCGGCGTCGGGCGGAATCTGCACGCGGAACACCTCGGGACCGAGCCGCGCGTTGGTCTCCACCTGCGACAGTTTCAAGCGCAGATCGAACCGCTTGCCGTCGGCGCTCGCCAGGCGGATCGAGCGCGGCATGCCGCCCTCGACGTCCGCGTATTCGGCGCGCCATTCTCCCGCGCCGGACGCCTGCCCTGAGCTTGTCGAAGGGCGATGAATCGCGGCGGCGATCTGCCAGCCCGCGGCCGCGGCATTGCGGCGCAAGTAGACATCGGTCTGGCCGACGCTGACGAGCCGCCAATCGGGTCCGAGCTGACGCCCTTGCGCCCCGCTCGCGGACAGCACGCAGCCGGTGAGCGTCTCGCGCAACTCGACGGCGTCGAGCGGCGCGCCCGCCACCGCTTCGAGCACGGCGGCCGGACGCCCGTGCCGCAGCACGCGGCCGTCCCGCGGCAGAAACAGCGTGGCGTCGTTGCCGGTCGCGACGAAGATGAAGATCGGCTGGCCGGCGGGGGCGACGGCTTCGATGCGGGCCGATGCAGGCGGCGCGACGCCGACGAAGAGATTGCCGCGCAGGCGGCGGCCGCCGACCGATCCGCTGACGGCGGCTTCCGCGCTGAACGTCGACACGGCGCGGCACGCCGACGTCGCATCGGTCAGCGCATCGGCGGCATCGGGCGCGGGTGTGCCGGGCCCGTTGGGCAACTTTACGAGTGGCCGAGCACACGAAAAGCAAGCCATCGCGGCCGCGGCCACGAGGAGCCACTCTCCACCACGGAGGACACGGAGGACACGGAGGAAAAATCGTACGGGCTTGAGACTCCGTGTCCTCTGTGGTGGAGAGCTTGCCTGCCGCGCCACGAACGTGGCCGTGCTCACTTCTTCGGCAGCTTCTGCTTGGCGCTACGGATCTTCTTGTCGATCTCCCCGCGATTGACCGAGTCGCCGTCGCCGCTCAGCGCGCGCGTCCAGGCCGCGATGGCTTCGTCGACGCGTCCGAGCTTGAAGAGCACGTCGCCGTGATGATCCTGGATGACCGAGTTGGTCTTGAGCTGATCGGCCGCGCGGCGCAGGTTGTTTTCCGCGAGATCGAGCTGATCCAGTTTGAAGTACGCCCAGCCGAGGCTGTCGAGATACGACCCGTTGTCAGGCTCGATTTGCAGCGCCTTCTTCAGGAGGTTCACCGATTCGTCGAGCCGTTCGCCGCGCTCGGCCAGCATGTAGCCGAGATAGTTGAGCGCGGCGGAGTTCTCCGGCTCGCGCGCGAGGAGCTGTTTGAACGTGCTCTCGGCTTCCGCGAATTTCTTCTGCTTGTCGTACACGGCGCCGAGCTCGAAGACGATCGCGGTGTCCGACGGGAACTTCGTCTGCGCATCCTGCAGCACCCTGACCGCCTGCGCGCCGCGATCGACCTCGGCGTACAACTGCGCCAGCGCGATGTAGGCCGCCGGATCGTCGGCGTGTTTTTTCACCGCGTCTTCGAGCACGGCGATGCCCTGGTCGGCCTTGCCCGAATGCCGGAGCGCCTGCGCGTGGAGACGCGCGAGCCTCAGGTTGTCGGGGTTCTCCGCGACGGCGACGCGGGCGAGATCGGCGGCCGCGGAGTATTTCTTCGCGGCGATGTTCGCTTCGATGAGATATCCGGAGACCACCGGATCCTTCGGCGACAGCTTGCGCGCCTCCTCGAACGCCGCGATCGCCTTGTCGTGCTGCCCGAGCTCCTGATACGCGAACCCGAGGTGCGGCAGCAGCAGCGCCACGCCGAATGACGATTCTGCCGACTTGCCGCGGAAGTCGTTGACCGCCGGTGCCAGCTCGTTCACCACCGATTGATACTGACGCCGCTCTTCGAGCGCCTCGGCGAGCGCGTAGTAGCCCCACGGACTCTTGCTGTTCTGCGCGATGGCGCGCCGCGCGCTCGCTTCCGCCGCCTTCGCGTCGCCGAGCCGCCGCTGCGCCTGCGACAACAGGTAGAGCGATTGGACATCCGGGCGCGACGCCACGGCTTCCGTCAGCACGTCGCGCGCCTTGCCGGCATCGTCTCTGTTGCCGCTCTTCAGCAGGACCGACGCGTACCGCGTTTTCAGATCCGCATTGCGCGGCGTGCGCTGCAGCGCCCGCTCGTACGCCTTCGCGGCGTCGCTCCACCGCTGCTCGCGCTCGTAGAAATCGCCGAGCGCCGGCGCCAGCCGCGGATCGTTCTGTTCTTCGAGCCACGCGATCGCGTCCTTGGTGCGCCCCGCGCCCGCGTACGCTTCCGCGAGCAGCAGCGGGCCGTCGCCCCAGCCCGGCTCCTGCCTGACGAGATCCGTCAGCAGCGGAATCGCTTTGTCGAAAACGCCGCCGCGGATGTACGCGCGCGCGAGTGTCGCGCGGACGTTCGGGTCGGCCGTCGCCTGCGGATGCGCGACGGCGAGCTCGAGATGACGAATCGCTTTCGTCAGGTTCTCGTCGTTCTTGATGGTGCTGCCAGCGTTGCCCGGCGCCCGCTCGCGCTCGCTGCCGCCCGTCGTTTCCGCGAGCGCGGCGTACACGATTCCGAGCACGCGATTGGCTTCGTTGTTGGCGGGCGCGACCTTCAGCGCCTGTTCCGCGGTGGACATCGCTTCCTGGATCTTGTTCTGGCGCAGATACAAGCTCGCGAGCTGCGCGGTGACGTCGGCCGCCGCCGGATCGAGCGCCATCGCACGCTTGTACGCCGCGATCGCGCCATCGATGTTGTCGTCTTCCTCGAGATGATGGCCGAGCAGGAATTGCGCGTACGCCTCGGCGACCTTGGTCGATGTCGTCGATTGGGCCGGCGCGTTCTGCGCGATCGCGGCAAACGGCATCGAGATGGTGACCGCCGTGGCGAGAACAACGATCTTCATATACTTCAAATTGTTCCACAAAAGCGCGAAGGTGTCATATAGTCCCCGGCATGCCGGTCGATCCCGAATTGCTGGAGATTCTCGCCTGCCCCAACTGCAAAACGCCGGTGACGCTCGTCAAAAACGGCGCCGCGCTCAAGTGCGCGGAGTGCAAGCGTGTATACCCCATCAAGGACGACATCCCCGTCATGCTCGTCGACGAAGCGACCATCGAGGAATAGCCGACATTCGAATTCTGCTCGTCCGGTTACGGCAAATCGGCGACGTCGTGTTCACGACGCCCGCGATTCACGCGCTGCGCCGGCGATTTCCCGGCGCGCACCTCACCTACGTCGTCGAGCCCGCAGCCGCGCCGGTTGTGCTGAACAATCCGCATCTCGATGAGGTCATCGTCGCGCCGCGCGCGAAAGGCTGGCGCGGCATCCGCGGCGACATGACGCTTGCGCGACGGCTGCGCGCCGGACGCTACGATCTCGCGATCGACTTTCACGGCGGACCGCGCGCGTCGCTGCTCACGTGGCTGAGCGGCGCGCCCGCGCGGCTCGGTTACGAGATCGCCGGACGCAGCTGGATGTACACGCGGACCGTCGCGCGCCCGCGCCAGCTCCGCCCGCGGCATTCAGTCGAGAACCAGTGGGACCTGCTCGCGGCGCTCGACATCCCGCCGCCGGATCGATCGGCGTACCCAGTCGAGATGACCGTCGACGCGCCGGCCGTCGCCTCTATCGCGGATCGCCTCGCTCGGGCCGGCGTGCGGATCGACGATCCAATCGTCGTTCTGCACGTGAGCGCCGGCAATCCGTTCCGGCGCTGGCCGATCGCGCATTTCGTGACACTCGTCGACGAGCTGGTGAGAGACGACCCGCAGCGGCGCATCATTATCACGTCGGGGCCGTCCGAGCACGATGCCGCCGACCGTGTCATTGCCGATGCCCGCGCGCGGCTTCAAGGATTCGCCGATCGCGTCCTGTCGTGCGGAGAGTTTTCGCTGACCGAGCTGCGCGCGCTTGCCGACCGCGCGATCCTTTACATCGGCGGAGACAGCGGTCCGCTGCACATTGCCGCAACGACGAGCGTGCCTGTGGTGGGATTGTATGGACCGACGCTGCCGGTGCGCTCGGCGCCGTGGCGCGACGACCGGTTCATCACCGAGTCGGTCGATGCCGGCGAGCTGCCCTGCCGTCCCTGCGATCAGCGCGTCTGCGCGCCCGGGGATTTCCGCTGCCTGACGTCGATCCGGCCCGACCAGGTGTTCGAGGCAGCAAAGCGCGCGATGGACCGGGTCAGGACGGATCGCGATTCAGCCAGGCGCCCCACGCCCTCGCATTGAACGGCCTGCCGAGAAAATCCTGCACGAGCGCCGCCGCCGGTTTCGATCCGGCGGGCGCGAGCACTTTGTCGCGGAACCGGTGCGCGACCCCGGGGGCGAGCAGATCCTTCTGATCGAACTGGCTGAACAGATCCTTCGCGATCACCAGCGACCACATGTAGATGTAGTACGACGAGGTGTACGTAGGGTTCGCGAAGTGCGTGAGCACCGTCTGGCGATGCGTGCCTTCGACGAACGGGAATGGGAGGTACTTCTGCGTGCTTTCGCGCAGGAGCACCGTCGAGTCCACGCTCTTCGGATCGCGGTCGTGCAGCGACAGCAACAGGCGCGCGACCATCATCTGCCCGCGAACACCGGTGGGTCCGATCGCCTTCCCGAACTCGTTCGCCCGCCGCATCTGGTTGACCAGCGCCGCGGGGATCGGCTCGTTCGTCTCGTAGTGCTTCGCGAACGTCGCCAGCGTCGCCGGGTCCCACATCCACTCCTCGAGCATCTGCGACGAGACTTCGCCGAAATCACGTTCGGCCAGGGTTCTCAGCCCGAGGTATTTCACGTCCCTCGAGACGAACCCATGCACCAGATGACCGAACTCGTGGAAGAACGTGGTGGCCTCGTTGTGCGTGAGCAACCCGGGATCGCCGGGCTGACCGCCGGGCAGGCTGGCGACGAGAACGACCTCCGGCAGACGGCGACCGGCAACGCCGCCGCGGACCGTGTAGGTGATCGCTCCAGTGTTCTGCTTGTTCGGTCGCGGATGCGTGTCGAGATAGAAACGCCCGATCGGCTTGCCCTCGTCGAGCATCTCGTAGACTTCAACGGACGGATGCCACACGCGGACGTCTTTCGCCGGGCGATACGTGACGCCGAACAACCGGCTCGCTACGTCGAACACACCCTGACGCACCCGGTCGTACGGAAAGTACGGGCGGAGCAATCGCACGTCGAAGTCGTAATGCTCTTTTCTGACAAGCTCCGTGTAGTAAACGCTCTCCCACGCGTTGATGGTCGTCGCGCCGGGCACGTCCTGCCGCTTGCGTTTGAGCAACTCGTCGTATTCGCGCGCTGCCTTGGCGCTCGACTCGGCGGCGACACGATCGATGAAATCGGAGACGGCCGGCACGCTGCCCGCCATGCTGCCTGCGATGTCGAACGCCGCCCACGTGTCGAATCCGAGCAGTTTCGCGAGCTCCGCCCGCATCGCGAGAATCCGGTTGAGCACGTCGACGTTCGCCGGATAGCCGATGTTGGCCCACTCCATGTAGAGCCGCTTGCGCACATCGTCTTTCTTCGCGAAGGTGAGCACCGGCCTGGCGTCGCTGTCGCCGGTACCGATCGCGATCGCACCGCTCGCGTCGGGTTTGTGGCGCGCGATGAAATCGGGGGGCAACCCCTCGAGATCGGCGGCGCTCGCGACGGTGATCTGCCTGGTATTGGCCCGAATGTTCCCGAGGAATTCCTGCTGGGCGCCGGCGATATCGCTCCGCAGCTGCTTGATCCGCTCGCGCGTGGCCTCGTCACGATCGACGCCGTTCCTGCGGAAGTCGCGCAGCTCGCGCTGCATGTAGTACTTCGTTGCCGAGTCGGCGCGGCTCACGTCGACCGCGCCCAGTGCGTTGTAAACGGCGCGATTCAACCCCAGATCGGTCGCGACCGCACGCGCCCGCTGCGCCGCCTCGCTCGCGGCCTGGCGCATCCGCTCGTCGGGATGCATCGCGAACACGACCGCAGCTGGTCCCGCCACGTCGGTCAATTTGATCTCGACGTCGTCGTACGGCCGCAGCGTGTTGTCGACCGTGCGCGGCCCCTTGACGGCGAGCAGGTCATCGAGCATCTGCTGCGCTTCGGCGAGCCGCGCGTCCATCGTGGCCTTGAACGAGGCGGGATCGCCGATGCCGCCGAAAAATGGCGCGGTGTCGACGCGCTCGCTGGCGGCGGGCGCGACGTGTACCGCGACGCCGGCGTACAGCGACACGAGAACGGCGACGATGGCGATTCTCAACTGTTTCATTTCCTTACGAGGATACCCCACCCGATCTATCGGCGCGATAAGATGGGGGCTCCATGGATCAGGTGCTGGCCGCGCGAAATCCGGGCGACGTCGCTGCGCCGCAGCCGGACATCGATCAGCGGGACCACCGGGGCCACCGGCTCGAGCTCGCGGGCGTGGTGGCTCTCGGCGGCGTGGCAGGCGCGCTCCAGTTCTCCATTGCGGCGGCGCAGATTCTGCTCACGGTTGCACTCGTCTGCTGGGTTGGATTGCTGCTCATGCAGCGCGAGCGGTTCGAAGCGCCGCGGTTCTTCTGGGCGCTGGCCGCGTACGCAGGAATCACGCTCGTGTCGGCCGCGTTCTCGATCGATCCACGCGCCAGCTTCATCGATTCGAAGCAGCTCGTGCTGTTCCTGATCGTGCCGCTCGTGTATCGCTTCGCAACCGGATCGCGCGGCCTGACGCTGATGACCGTCGTGCTGTCGTGCGCCGCCATCAGCGCCATCGTCGGAATCTTCCAGTACGCCATCCTGCATTACGACAATCTCGGACAGCGCCCGCAGGGGACGCTCGGACACTACATGACGTACTCGGGGCTGCTGATGCTGGTCATCGGCGTGGCGCTCGCGCGCGTGCTGTTCGGGCGCGGCGAGCGCACATGGGCCGCGCTCGTCATGCCGGCGCTCGCGGTCGCGGTCGCGTTGTCCTTCACCCGCAGCGCGGCGGTCGGCGCGTGCGCCGCCGCCGCGGTCCTCCTCGCGCTGAAGGATTTTCGGCTGGTCGCGGTGCTGCCGGTCGTCGCCGCCGTGTTCTTCGCGGCCGCGCCGGGCAAGGTCACCGCGCGCATGACGTCGATGTTCAACCAGCAGGACGCGACCCGCCGCGATCGCGTGGCGATGCTCCGCGAAGGCGAGCACATGATTCGCGACCATCCGCTCGTGGGCGTGGGGCCCAACATGGTCCTCCGCGTCTACCCGGAGTACCGCGACCCGGACGCGATCCAGAAGCTGAATCCGCATCTGCACAATGTGCCGCTGCAGATCGCGGCGGAGCGCGGGATTCCGGCGCTCGCCATCTGGCTGTCGTTCCTCGGCGCGCTGACGCTCGGTCTCGCCCGATCGTTCCGCGCGGGCCGACAGCGCTTCCTCGCCGCCGCCGGACTCGCCGCCGTCGTCTCGATGATCGCGGCCGGATTCTTCGAGTACAACTTCGGCGACTCCGAGTTCCTGATGCTGTTCCTCATCATCGTCACGTTGCCCTTCGCCGCCGATCGACTTCCGTCAAGTCTGAAGTCTCGAGTCTGAAGTCTGAAGCGAAGCTTGAAGCCTGAAGTTGGAAGGTCCACTTGCCGCTCGCGGGCTTGATCATCGAATGACTTCAGACTTCAGACTTCAGACTTCAGACTTTCCCAACAGGGCGGCGGAGCTCATCGCCCGGTTTCCCGGTCTGCCCATTCTCGTCGTCGGCGACGTCATGCTCGATCGCTTCATCGTCGGCCGCGTGACGCGCATTTCGCCCGAGGCGCCCGTGCCGGTCGTGCAATTCGAGTCGGAGCACCTGCGGCTGGGCGGCGCGGCGAACGTCGCGAACAACATCGCGGTGCTCGGCGGACGCGCCATGCTCGTCGGCACGATCGGCGCCGACATCGCCGGCGTCCGCCTGTGCGAACAACTTTCGGCTGTGGGTATCGGCGTGGACGGCCTGGTGGAAGATCCCGGCCGGCCGACGACGGAGAAGGTGCGCGTGGTCACCGAGCGGAATCAGCAGGTGGCGCGCATCGATTACGAACGCGACGCCGACGTCGCCGGCGACATCGAGCGGATGATCGTGGAGCGCGTAAAGCGGCTGGGACCCGGCGCCAGGACGCTGCTCGTGTCGGATTATCTGAAGGGCTCGATCACGCGTGCGGTGATCGAGGCGCTGCTCGATGTCAGCCGTAGCGCGCCGCCTTCGCGCGGAACGAGCTTCGGCGAGCGATCGGCAGTTCCGCTGATCATCGACCCGAAGATTCCGCATCTCGCCTCCTACGCCGGCGCGACGCTCATCACGCCGAACCATCAGGAAGCCGAGACGGCGACGCATCGCCGCCTGCGAACCGACGCCGATGCGCGCGAGGCCGCGCGCGATTTTCGTGAACGGGCGAAGTGCGACGGCGTGCTCATCACGCGCGGCGAGCATGGCATGTGGCTGTCGGATGCGACGGCGGAGGGATCCATTCCGGCGATCACGCGCGAAGTGTCCGACGTCACCGGCGCCGGCGACACCGTCGTCGCGACGCTCGCCCTGGCGCTCGCGGCCGGGGCGACGACGACCGAAGCGGCCATGCTCGCCAATCAGGCGGCGGGCATCGTCGTGGGAAAGTTCGGACCAGCGACGGTCACGCCGTCAGAGTTGCTGTCCAGCCT
>DASYQZ010000069.1:0-35193 GCA_036004865.1 Vicinamibacterales bacterium | reverse complement strand
AGTCTGAAGTCTGAAGTGAAGTCCGAAGCAGCCGAAGCCGGAAACGCTGAACACTCGCGCGTGGGCGAGGCGTTTCGCTTCGAGACTTCCAACTTCTCTTCAGACTTCAGACTTCAGACTTGTTTAGACCAGCCTCGCTATCGGCGCCTCGTCCGTCTCGCGGCCTGCTGCGGCAATGGCACGACCGACGATCTGCGCGGCTCGGGGCGCCCGCTCCGGCGGCTGCGACGTGTAGCAGATCCGAAGCTGATGCGCGCCGCCTTGATCGACATAGAACGGCTCGCCCGAGACGAGGATGACCGACTCGCGTGCCGCGTGCTCCTGCACGGCCCGCGCACGGATGCGTGACGGCAACTGGCACCAGAGATACATGCCGCCGTCCGGCACGGCGAAGCGCAGCATGCCCGCGGGCACGTGCTGCCGCAGCGCCTGGACCATGGCGTCGCGGCGCCGGCGATGCTCCGCTTTCAGCGTCACGAGATGACGGTCGAACACGCCGCGCGTCACGAGCTCGCAGACGACGAGCTGCGAGAGGTTCTGCGTGTGCGGATCGATCTGCTGCTTGATCAGCGCGAGCTGCTCGACGATCGGCTTCACCGCGCTGATCCACCCGAGCCGCAGTCCCGGCGCCAGCATCTTCGAGAAGCTGTTGATGCGAATGACGACGTTGCGAGCCTCGTCGAGCTTGAACAGCGACGGCGGAGGCGCCGACTCGAGCGCGAGCTCTCGATACGTGTCGTCCTCGACGATCGGCACGCGGTACCGCGCGGCCAGCTCCAGCAGCTCGCGGCGCGCGCGAATCGGCAGCGTGACGCCGGTCGGATTGTGGTGCGTCGGATTCGTGTAAATGAGCTTCGGCCGATACCGCAGCAGCAGCTCTTCGAGCTCGTCGATGTCCGCTCGGGCGATATCCCATCCGACGAGGCGCGCGCCGGCGTTGCGGAACGTCTGGATCGCGCCGAGATATCCGGGGCGATCGAGGATGACCGCGTCGCCGCGATCCACGAGGCAGCGCGTCAGCAGATCGAGGCCCTGCTGCGCGCCGGCGATGACGAGGATGTGCTCCGCCTCGCCGCCGAACCGCTCCGCGAGCGCGGCGCGGAAGCGGGGCAGCCCTTCGGTCGATCCGTGGCGCCACGCCGTCGCCGCGTCCTTGGCCAGCACGTCGTTCATCGCGCGATGAAACGCGTCGACGGGAAAGCAGTCGAGCGCCGGCTCGCCCGCCGCCAGCGACATCAGCGAGGGATCGGCGGCGGCGCGTACGAGATCGCGGATCGCCGTGTCGTTCGCCTGCAGGGCCGACGCGGCGATTTTGCCGCGCCACGCGAACGGCGCGCTGCCGGCATCGGGCTTCGCCGACACGAAGGTGCCGCGGCCGACGTACCCGCGGACGAGCCCGCGCGATTCGAGCTCGCGATACGCGCTGACGACCGTCGCGCGGCTCACGCGCAACGCTTTGGCGAGATCGCGCTCGGGCGGCAGTCGATAGCCGGCCGGCACGTCGCCGCGCGCGATGCCGCCTTCGACGAGCTCCACGAGCCGCCGGTACAGCGGCCGCGTGCGCGGCAGCGCCTTCGGGTCGGCGCCGAGCACGCGAAACAAGCCAATCGTCGATTGGACCGTCTGAAGGGGCGTTTTCTTCGGCATGATTGCGGTCCAATCTTACATTGCGGATTGCGGATTGCGGATTGCGGATTTATGGGGGATTTGTGATCCAACGGATTGTGGATTGATTGAACTCATTTGAGATTTGGCGATTCCACGGATGTCGAGCGGCATTCGGATTCTTGCGGAGGCAGACGACATGAGCGCGACGACCAATCCACCCTCACCGATCAATCCACAATCGGCCCCTAATCCACAATCATCAATAAATCCGCAATCCGCAATCCTCAATCCGCAATACGAGGATTTTGTCTACGTGAACGGTTCGTTTCGTCCGGCGGCCGAGGCCACGGTCAGCGTGTTCGATCACGGCCTGCTGTACGGCGACGGCGTCTTCGAGGGCATCCGCGCGTACAACGGGCGCATCTTCAAGCTCGAACGCCACATCGATCGGCTGTTCGACTCGGCGAAGGCGATCCGCCTCGAAATCCCGCACACACACGCCGAGGTCTGCGCGCTCGTCATCGAGTCGTGCCGCCGCAACGACATCACCGACGGGTACATCCGTCTCGTCGTGACGCGCGGCGCCGGCGATCTCGGCATCGATCCGCGGAAGTGTCCGCGCGCCGGGCTGATCGTGATCGCGCGCAAGACGATTAAAATCTATCGCACGCCGTCGGCGGGCATCCGCGTCGTGACGTCGACCTTCCGCCGCAATTCGCCGGAGGCGCTCAGCCCGGCGATCAAGTCGCTCAATTATCTGAACAACATCCTGGCGCGGATCGAAGCGAACGATCGAGGCGCCGACGAGGCGCTGATGCTCGATCCGCAGGGCTACGTCTCGGAAGCCACCGTCGACAACTTCTTCATCGTCACCGATCACGCGCTGCTGACGCCGCCGACCGCGACGAATCTCAAAGGCGTGACGCGCGAGACGCTGCTCGGCCTCGCGGTGAGCCTCGGGATCAGGGCGCAGGAAACGCCGTTCACGCTGTTCGACGTCTGGACGGCCAGGGAAGCGTTCCTGTGCGGCACGGCGGCGGAAGTCGTGCCGGTGGTGTCGGTCGACGATCGCGTCATCGGCGACGGCGGCATCGGACCCGTCACGGGCCGCATCATGGAAGCCTACGAACAACTCGTGCGCGCGCAGGGCACGCCGATCAATCCGGCCCCGTCGGCGCGCGAAGCCGTCGCCGGATTCAGAGTCTGACCGGCGACAAATATTTGCGCAGCGCGTCGAGCGTGCTCACCATCGATTCGCGCGCGATGCGCGACACGATCGGGGACGCGATCGGCCGCACGAGCGACGGCACGTCGCGGCTGAGCGTCAGCGACTCGAGATCCACGCGCACGCCGCCGTCGATCTGCTCGTAGCGCCAATACGAGTTCAGACGCCAGAGGAATCCGCGGTCACCGCCGCCGACCTCGTCGATGCGCGTGGCGACGCTCCGCGCCGTCGCGATCGCCGGCGTCCGGCGGCGAAACGTCATCTCGTGCTCGGTGTCGTAGGTGACCGTCACGATTGCGTGGCGGACCAGGCGAATGAAGACGCGCAGCGAATCGTGCCCGCGCGCGATCACGCGCGACGAGACGACGTCGTCCTGCGGCGGCGGCGTGCCGGGATGCTGCAGTCGATCGAGCACGTCGTCGAGCCGCACCCCGGGAATGAACACCGATCCGCGCCAGCGGCTGATGGTGCCCGACGGCACGCCGATGCTCTCCCCTTGCGGCTGGATCTCGCGAGTCGGCGCATCAGCGCGAGACGCCGTGGCCGACCGCTCGAGGCGCGCCTCGGTGTCGGCGACGTGCCGGTTCCACGCCTCGATCGTGCCGGCGCGTGGACCGGCGGATGCGGCTGCTGCGGTGAGCAGCAGGATCGCGACGGCCGGCGTCGCGCCACGGAAGACCCATCGATCCGCGACGAAAAAGTTCACGAGGCTCATCGTCGCCACGGCGATCGCGTTCGCGATCACCGGCGGCAGGCCGAGGACGCCGACGTAAACCGCCATCAGCGCGACATTCCCTCCGATCGACGTGATGCCGGTCGCGACATTGAACCGGACGAACCGCGCGACCCGCCTACGCTCGCGAGCGACATGCGCGAGCTCCGGCGAGGCCCGCCGAAGCGCTCGCGCGAAGGCGGCCCTCGAGCGCTTCCGATCGGCCCACGTGACGCGCTCGTGCCAGACGAAGTTGTGAACGACCGCGAGCTCCACGGCGACGATCGTCGCGGGCAGCCATGGCCAGTGGGCCAGGGAGGTCATGAGCGCGAGCGCCGTGAGCTGAAGGGCGAAGCCAATCCAGCCGACGATGAGGAACGTGCCGAAGCGGCACGCTCCGGCCAACGCCAATCGCTGCGCTCGGCTCAACACGAAGGACACTAAGGACACAATGAAACACTCCTCTCCGGATTCGGAGTTGGAAGATTTTCCCTTTGTCTCCTTTGTGTCCGTTGTGTTGATTCAGCGTTCGTACGAGGCAGTGGTTCCGCGAGATACAACGCGCGCGTATTCCTCATCGCCGAGACGACGAATGCCACGATCATCCCGACGACAGAGACGACTCCGCCGACGTCGAACAGCCGCAAGTGCAAGCCGGCGATATCGACCCATGGCTTGTTCACGACGGCGATGGCGCCGGCAGCCAGCACGAGGCGCAGCTCGGTTGGACCGAAACCGGCAAACGAAATCCGGAACACGCCCGCTGCGTGCGTTGTCAGGTAGCTTTCCGCGGCCACGAGAAAATACGCCGCGACAACCGCGATCGCGAGCGACGGATGCATCAGTCCTGACACGCCGATGCCGGCGAACAGCGCCGCGGTCCCGATCAGATCGATCACGTGGTCGACGTAATAGCCGTAGCGCGGCCGCTGCTGATTCCGCACGCGGGCGAGCGTCCCGTCCAGGCTGTCGCCGAACCAGTTCGCTGCCAGCGCAAAAACGAACGCGGCGGCGCTCCACGGCGCGGCCGGGATCAGCGCGAACGCGACGGCCGCGACCGGCATCGAGACCAGTCCCACGAGCGTCAAATGGTCAGAATTGATCCATGGCGGGAGCCGCTCGGCGATGGCAATCAGCAACCGCCGTTCTGAGTCGGCGAGCAGGCTGCGGTGCTCGCGAATGTGTCGCATCTCAGGCCTCCACCAGTGAATGTGAGAAAGTCCCGCGAACCAGCTCAGCCCGGGCGTAAGATTTCGTAAAGGAGGCTCCCCATGGCGGACTCGCATCCGTGCGCCCACCCCGCTTGCAGTTGCATGGTCGAGAAAGGCGGACCCTTCGGCAAGTACTGCAGCGAGCACTGCAAGCAGGCCGGCGACAAGATCGAATTGCGCTGTGAATGCCGGCACCCCGGCTGCCGCTGATCGAGAGATTCAGGGCTGAGCGTGTGACTCGAGGTCGTGCCAGCGCGCGTACGCGCCGGCGATCTCGCGACCGAGGTCGTCGACGCGTGCCAGCGCTCGGCGAATCGCGTCTGGCGCTTCCTTGTAGAATTCGGGCCCCGCAATTCGCGCGTTGAGCGCACCCTGCTCCGCTTCGAGCGCCTCGATGCGCGCCGGCAGCGCCTCCAGCTCGCGCTGCTCCTTGTAGCTGAGCTTCCGCCGCGTCGCACGCTCGACGACGGTGGACAGCGACGATCCGGAGGTCCGCCGCGTTTTCTGCGCTGGAGCGGGTTCGCTGCGCTGGCGCAGCCAGTCCTCGTACCCGCCGACGTATTCCTGCACCCGCCCATCGCCTTCGAATACGAACGTGCTCGTGACAACGTTGTCGAGGAAGGCGCGGTCGTGGCTGACGAGCAGCAGCGTACCCGGCCACTCGACGAGCTCCGCTTCGAGCAGCTCCAGCGTTTCGAGGTCGAGATCGTTGGTCGGCTCGTCGAGCACGAGGACGTTCGCGGGCCGCGTGAACAGACGCGCGAGCAGGAGACGATTGCGTTCGCCGCCCGACAGCGCCTTCACCGGCGACCGCGCGCGCTCGTTGGAGAAGAGGAAGTCGCGGAGGTACGCATGCACGTGGCGTGTCCGTCCGTTCGCGGTGACCGTGTCGTTCCCGTCGCCGACCGTTTCGAAAACGGTCTTCTCGGGATCGAGCTGCTCGCGCTGCTGATCGTAGTACGCGATCTGAACGTTCGCACCGCGCCGTACTTCGCCGTCGTCCGGCGTCAGCTCTCCGATGATCATCCGCAGGAGCGTCGTCTTGCCGGCGCCGTTGGGGCCGATGAGGCCGATGCGATCGCCGCGCATGATGCGCGTGGAAAAGTCGCGAACGATTGAAAATGCCGCGTACGCTTTCGAGATGCCGTCGACCTCGACGACCAGTTTCCCCGACGGATCGGCGAGCTCCGCTTGCAGGCGGACCATGCCGATCTGGTCACGCCGCGCGGCGCGCTCGGCACGCATCGCCATCAGCGCGCGGACGCGCCCTTCGTTCCTCGTCCGCCGCGCCTTGATGCCCTGGCGCAGCCACGCTTCCTCTTCCGCGAGCTTCTTGTCGAACCTCGCCTGCTCCGCCGCCTCGTTCGAGAGCGCCTCCTCTTTCCTGCGCAGGTAGGTCGCGTAGTCGCCCGGCCATGACGTCAACCGGCCGCGATCGAGCTCGACGATGCGCGTCGCGAGACGCTGCAGAAACGCGCGGTCGTGCGTGACGAACAGCACGGCGCCCGGATACTCGGCGAGGAAGTCTTCGAGCCACGTGATGGCGTCGATGTCGAGATGATTCGTCGGTTCGTCGAGCAGGAGGATGTCCGGCTGGCCGACGAGCGCGCGCGCGAGCAGGACGCGGCGGCGCCATCCGCCCGACAGCGTATCGACGATCGCGTCGGGCGGAAGCTGCAGGCGCGACAGGATCAGGTCGACGTGATGCTCGCGGAGCCAGGCTTCGTCTTCGTCGAGATGATGCGTGTGCCCTTCGGCGACCACGTCGAAGACCGGCGCGTCGGCCGACAGCGGCACGTCCTGTTCGAGGCGCGCGATGCGAAGCGCCGGCTGACGCCACACCGTTCCGCGGTCCGGCGCGAGCTCACCGCTGATGATCCTCAGCAGCGTCGACTTGCCGGTGCCGTTGCGGCCGATGATCGCCACGCGCTCGCGCGAATCGATCTGCAGCGAGATCTCGTCCAGCAGCGGCAGGTGACCGAACGCGATCGAGACGCGATCGAGCGCAGCGAGAGGCACGTCCTCAACGTACCACGGTCACGAAGCTTTCAGCTGTCAGCTTTGAGGCAGGAGCAGCGTCAGCGCGCCGCTCGCGATGAGCGCGACGGCCCAGATGAGATCGAGATTGATCCACGCCTTGCGCAGCAGGCCGACGCCGAGCTTGTGAAACACGATCCACGCGATCGCCGCGGTGACGAGGAGATAGCTGCCGCTGTGGACGGCGATCGCCGCCAGGCCTGACGCCAGATCGGGTGAGTCGTGGAGGTGCGCGCTGTGACCGCCGGCTGTCGCGGACATGCGCAGCCAGACCGGGAGGACCATCAGGCCGGCCCCGTGCGCGGTGGCGACGAGGAACGACCAGATGGTGAGCCCGACGAGACCGATCCGCATGCTGCCGTATCGCGGATGGCGATGACGGACGAGTCGCTGCACGCCGAGCATCACCAGAATCGCGGCAATGGGCCAGCGGATGACGTGAAGCGGCAGCACGATCCCGGCGAGGATGCCGAGCGCGACCGCCGCGGCCACGGCGCACGCGTGACCGACGCCAATCGGCAGGAGCGCCCGCCACACCGCAGCCGACCGGTTCTCCTGCATCCCCAGCGCGACCGCGAACAGCCATCCCATACCGGGATTGATGCCGTGAAACGCGCCCAGAAACAGCAGCATCCCCCAGGACGTCATCATTTGTCACGACTCTGACTCAAGTCTGACTTCACTCCGACTTCACTCCGAGTCAAGTCAGACTCAACTCCGACTTGCGAAAAACAACGAGAATCGCCGCATTCGACGTGAATTGTCACGAGTCTGACTTCAGTCCGACTTCGCTCCGACTCGAGTCGGACTCAACTCCGACTCAACTCCGACTACGAAAAGCAGTACGAGTCGGACGAGGCGTCGCCGCCTTCCAAGTGGACCTGATGCGGCCGTAGCTTGCCGGTGTCCAGAAAGAACTTCGGATCGAGCGCGCATCCGCCCGGCGTCGCATCGATCTTCGCGATCCAGCCGCGCACGCCGTCCGGGTAGAACTGCTCATCCCATGACTGGTAGAGCGAGTTCGTGAAGTACACGCGCTTCCCGTCGCGGCTGATCTCCACCATCTGCGGACCGCCGTTCAGCGGCGTCGCGGGATGATGCGGATGCGTCGCGCGCCGGACGATGCCGCCGATGTGCACCGACCCGGTCAGCTTCGGCGCGAACGGATCCGAGACGTCGTACTGCCGCATCTCTCCGGTGCCCCAGCACGAAACGTACAACTGCCGATCGTCGAGCGACAGGTTGATGTCGGTGACGAGCGGCGGCACCGCCTTGAAGCCCTGAAGCAGCGGCGGCAGATCGGCCGGATCGGCGGCCTCTGCGGGAATCTCGATGACCTTGGTCACCGCCCACCCGCCGCCGTTCGATCCGTCCTTGCGATGCCACAGCCAGATCGAGGACGACAGATCCTTCAGCGACGTCACCACGCCGACGAAGCCGTACGCTTTTTTCGGATCGTGGGCCGGCCGCAGCTCGAGCACCATCTGATACTCGGCGCCGAGATCGAGCACCTGACGGTGGCGCCGCTTCTGCAAATCCCAGACGTGGAGCTGATGACCGTATTTCCCCGCGAGCAGCAGCTCGGGATTGACGCCGCTCTCGACCATGTTCGGCGTGCCCCACTCGCTCGTGATCATCGTGTCGTGGCCGAGGTGCCACCAGAAGTCGTACGCGAGATACTGCGGACCGCGATCCTGTTCCCATCGCCCTTGAATCTCGAACGTGTCCGGATCGATGACGAAAATTCCGCCGGGACCGCCGCCATCCGCCGATCCGATCGCGTTCATGTAGATGCCGTCCGGTCCGCAGTGCGTCGTGTGCGGCCGCGAGTATCCGGTCTTCTTCGCGACCTCTTCCGGCTCGATGACCTTGACGAGCCGCAGACTCGCCGGGTCCGCCTTGGTGTCGAGGATGTGAATGCGCGACGAGCGGAGACCCGGCACGACGAGATAGCGCCGCTCCATGTGCGGGTGCGACGCGAACGGACAGAGACACGAGCTGCACGCGTTCCAGCCGAAGTGGTGAAGCTCGTCGCCGGCGAACGGCATGTCGAGTTGACTGATTTGTTTTCCGTACCCCTTCGACGAAACATCGACATCGAGGACCGCGAGCGCGTCGGGCCCGCCACCGGGATTCAGCATCGCGACGTACGCGAGCGTCTCCGGCGGCGCGCTCATTGCCATTGCCGGTGACGGATAGAAGGTCTGGTCGGGAATCATTCTGGCCATGGGACCCCTCCTTGATGACTTGGACGGTGGGCCGGCGTGAGGCGGGAGTGTATCATCACCATCGGTATGAAGAGTGTCGCCGCGCTCGATTTTGTGTCGCCGCTCTTTCGCGCGGCGATCGCGGCTGCGGCCGTTCTCGGCACAGACGCCCTTGCGCAGCCGCGGTTGACGCTCGACTACCCCGCAATGGCCAAACGGGTGGTCGCGCAACTGGCGCTGAAGCCGGGCGAGCGCGTCCTGTCGATCGCGCACCCCGGCACGTTCGCGGACCTCATCCCGCACATCCGCTACGAGGTGATGCGCACCGGCGGCATCGATCTGGGCGTCGTCGACGTACTGCAGGAGCCGTGGCCGCTGTCGTTCGAGCTGCCGGTGCTGATCAAAGGCGCGCGCGAAGCGCGAGCGCACTACAAAACGATGTTCCGCGACGTCGACGCGGCGATCATGATGCCCGGCGCGAGCACGTCGCATCCGGCGTATCTCGCCATGCAGGACTGGCTGAAGGACGATCTGGCGGAACGCCGCGGTCGTCGAACGATTCATTTTCACTGGACACAGGCGGGCAGCGCGTATGGGATTCCCGGTCAGCCGCTGCCACCGGCATTCGAGATCGACGCGAACTATCAGCGCGCGCTGCTCGACACGGATTACGCCGCATTGGCCGCCGCCGAGCGGCGTTTCGCGGACGCGCTGCGTGGCAACGCCGTCGTCCACATCACGTCACCGGGCGGAACGGATCTACACTTCCGCGCCGGCGGCCGTCCGGTGAATCTTCAGGACGGCGATGCGTCGCAGTCGCGAGCCGCACGCGGCGTCGTGCTCGTCGACAAGGAGATCGAGCTGCCGGCGGGCGCCATCCGCGTGGCGCCGATCGAAGACAGCGTCGAGGGCATTGTCTCGTTTTCGCCGTCGCAGTGGGATGGGCGTCCGGTTGAAGGACTGAAGCTTCGCTTCTCGGGCGGGCGTGTCGTCGAAGTCACGGCGACGTCCGGGAAGGAGGCCGCGGAAGCCGAGATGACGAAGGCGGGAGCGGCCGGGCGATCGTTTCGCGAGTTCGCGCTCGGGTTCAATCCGTTGCTCGCCGTTCCCGATCGCACGCCGTGGATTCCGTACTATGGCTACGGCGCGGGCGTCGTGCGGCTCTCGCTCGGCGACAACACCGAGCTTGGCGGCAAAGTGACGGGCGGATACGTTCGCTGGAATTTCTTCACCGACCTGACCGTCACCGTCGGCGGAACGGAATGGGTGCGCAACGGCAGGTTGAAAACCTAGCGCGACATATGGCTGACGACAAACCACTCAAATCGGCGCTCGAGCTCGCCTTGGAGCGCCTGAAGAAAAAGGATGCCGACGCGGGCGTCGAGTCGCGTCCGCCCACCGATGCGCAAAAGGCGGCGATTGCCGAGGCGCGCAACTTCTACGAGTCGAAGCTGGCGGAGGCGGAGGTCCTTTACCAGTCGAAACTGCGCAAGACATTCGACCCGACCGAACGCGAGACGCTCCAGCAGGAGTACCGCCGCGACCGCGAACGGCTGACGACCGAACGCGACGCCAAGATCGACAAGATCCGTAGAAATGGCTAATGGCTGAGGGCTGATGGCTATGGTTGATGGGCGCCATCACCGACCGGTTGGAGGACTCCGCCGATCCGATGACCGCCGACTGCCGCAGCGCGTCGAGCTGTTGAGGAACCCGCTTCGCAAACAGCTCCTGGTGGCCGCGCGCTTCGCCAAGACGCTGAATCGGCGCGAGCTGCTGAGTCGAAAAGGTCAGCGCTTTCAGGTATTCAGGCGCGAGCGAAGGCATGATCGCGTCGAAATGGGCTAATAATCCGTGGATTTTACCCCGTCTAGACCGCGTGTTACCCGATTCAGCAGCGGGCGCCTTAACAGCCTCTTGTGTAGCACGACGCTTTTGTCGAAGCGTAGGATCTGGGTGATGTTTCGCGTACTCCGGATCGTCGTCGCGCTGATGCTGAGCGTCGCCGCCGCGGCGCTGGCGCAGCGGCGCTTCGACGATTTCGGCGGATACGGCTACGACCGTGTGCCGGCGATCCACAACATCCCGTACGACGGCCGGTTCACGTTCGTGCGCATCAAGTACGACACCGCGCCGGGCGGCTACTGGGCGGGCGGGCGGCCGTCTTGGGTGCACGGCTACCCCATCGCCGAAGAACATCTGATGCGGATCATGAACGACATCAGCTACCTCGCGCCGCATACGGACGACGCGAACGTGCTCACGCTGGACGATCCGGATCTGTTCAAGTATCCGATTGCGTACATCATCGAGGTCGGCTGGTGGACGCTCTCGGACCGTGAAGCCGCCGCGCTGCGCGCGTACATCCAGAAGGGCGGCTTCGTCATCGTCGACGACTTCAAGACGCTCGGCTGGCGCGGTCTCGACAGCGGTGGATGGGAACCGTTCGAAGCGAACATGAAGCGCGTGCTGCCGGGCGTGCGCTTCTTCGAGATGGAGGACTCGCATCCGATCTTTCACGCGTTCTTCGAGATCGATAACCGGATCCTCGACAACTTCCCGCAGGCCTACAACAGCGGCCGTCCGATCTTCCGCGGCGTGTACGAAGACAACGACCCGCGGAAGCGCCTCGTGATGATCGTGAACTACAACACCGACGTCTCGCAGTACTGGGAGTGGTCAGGACGCGGGCTGCGTCCAGTCGACGATACGAACGAGGCCTACAAGCTCGGGGTCAACTATCTGATGTACGGGATGACACACTAATCAGCCGCCGGCCTGATATTCGACGAGGCGGCAGAGCGTGTTGACGAGGCGCATCTGTGCCGGCGTCCGGCAGGGCGCGTCGAGCAACCGGGGACTCGCGACGACAGTCGCGACGACGCGTGCCCGGGATATCGCAACATTCAACCGGTTCCTGCTGAACAGGAATTCCAGCCCTCTTGGAATTTCGTCGGCGCTCGAACAGGCCATCGAGAAAAACACGACCGGCGCTTGCTGGCCCTGGAACTTGTCGACCGTCCCAACGCGGACGGCAGGGGGCAACCGGTCTCGAACGCAGCGCACCTGCTGGTTGTACGCAGCCACGACAAGAATGTCATCCGCGGTGAGGCGCGTCGTTCTGCCATCGGCGTGGGTGAATTCAGCCGACGAGAGGAGCTCGTTGACTTCGCGCGCGATCAGCTCCGCTTCCTCGACCGAGCGTTGCGAATTGCCTTGATGATCCACGGGACGGAATCGCAGGCCGGCGGCCGGCCAGCCGGAACACCGCAACGCCTGTCGATCGCATCCAGGTGCCGATCGAAGGCGGCCGTCGTACATCACATCCGAGACGAACCGACAGATATCTGGATGCATCCGCCAGCTCTCTTCGATGAACAAGCCATGCGTTTCGCGAATGGTCGCGCGAGCGCCCAGGAGATGCTCGAGCACGGAGCATCCGGCGCCGAGCGGATGAGAGCCTGTCGACACCTGGGCGAGCTGCGAGGGATCGCCCAGAAACACGAGATTGCGTGCCGACGTGCCGACGGCGACCGAGTCGGCGAGCGACATCTGCCCGGCTTCATCGACGAACAGATAGTCGAGCGCCTGCTCCAATCCGGGACGGGAAAACAGCCAGGCAGTCCCCGCAAACAGCAGGACGTGAGCTGGAAGACTCTCGATCTCGCCGTTCTTGTCGGTGCTCGTGACGAAGCGGTCTTCGTACCACGTCTCCTCGTCGTCCGACGCTTTCTTCAAGCCGCGGAACGCCAGCTTCTCCAGCGTGGCCGCCTTTGAGATTTCACTCAGAAGATTGTGAATGACCTTGTGACTCTGCGCGGTGACGCCGACGCGCATCCGATGACGCAAAAGGTCGACGATGAGTCGAGCCGCGCGCCAGGTCTTGCCGGTGCCTGGCGGTCCCTGAATGAACATGTAACTTTGGTTGAGGCCCCGGATGTATTCCTTGGTCGCATCGAGATCGGTCGTCTGAATCGAGCCGCCTGATGCAAGGCCTTTGATTCTCGGCGGACGCCGGAAGAGCACGTCCGCAACGGCCGCGAAAGGAGTAAGCCGGTCGATTCCGGCCGTGAGGCCGGCTGTCCCAAGCCGAATGAGCGCGTCTTCCTGTTCTTTCGTCTGAACCGGTCTGCCGGCGACGATTGCCGCTGGAAGCGGCACAGCCACAAGGCTCGGGCCGCGCTTCAGGCTCAGCGTCCACGTCCGATCGTCGACCCCGAGCAGTTCGCCCGCCGATTCTTTCGTGGCGGGGTCGTCGACCGATCCACCGGACAGCTTGTGCTCCTGAGGAGGGAATCTGAGCGTGTGGACAACCGACTTCTTGACGTTTTCGGTGTTGCCGGCCGGCTGCAGACCCGCGATCGCCTCCGCGTTGTCGAGCAGTTCGTCCTCGTCTGCCTCGAGCCGTTCGAAGTATTCGCGCCACTCGGGAACCGCTTCGCGGCGGTGATACTGAATGAGGCTCGCCAGCAGCCTCGCCACCTGCGCGCGCTCTTCGGCGGCCGATTCGGCCAGCGTCTGCAAACGCACTTCGAGTGCGTCCTGCCGCTGCCGTCGTTCGCTCGTGACAGGCCCGGGACCGGCAGTCGGCTCAGGCGCATGCCACGGGATGTCGACGCTGAACTGCCGCGCGGCGTCGGCACGGACGGCCAGCAGCCATTCGCGAAGCTTCATGTTCGAGACGCAGTCTTCTTCGTTGTATCGCGCGATCGCGTCGAGCTCCCCCTGATCGTGCGATTCGCACCACCCTTCGTACGCGACGATCGACCCGCCGGCATCGACGACGCGGCTCTGTTCCGATGCCGCCATGAAGAACGTTCGGACCTGCTTGATTGAGTATCCCGGCAGCGACGTTCGCAACGACTGGCGAACGATCTGATAGAGGTCGACGAAGACGCCATTGCGCAGCAGGTCATCGAGCGCGTCCTCGCGCGTGCCGTGCCGGCCCATCAGCCGCGTCATCGCGGTTGGCTCGTACGAGGCGTAGTGGTACACGTGCATGTCAGGCCATTGCCGCCGCCGTTCCGCGATCATGTCCATCACGGTTTCGAATGCGTGCTTCTCCTCGTTCCGGTCGTGCGCCCAGATGGGACGAAACACCATCTGCCCCTTTTCGATTACGATCGCGCCGAACAGGTACTCGAGCCCGCGGCCAGCCTCGAAAAACGGATCGCCCTCCATGTCGAAGAACATGTCGCCGTCTGACGGGCGAGGCAATCGGAAGAAGCCGCGCGGCGGTTCCGGCGTGAGGAACTCGAACAGAGGCGCTCGCCCTCGGCGCGAGCGGACTTGCAGCCGGGCGTGATGACGATAGGCGGTCAGGGGCGAGTCGCCGACGCCATCAATCGCGGCGTCATCACCCGCCGCCAACTCCGCCACCGTGTGAACGCCCGCGTCCGCGAGAGCGGACGCGTGATCTCGCCGCATGAACGGAATCAGCGTGAGGTGGTCGTCCCGCCGCCATCGCGACTCACAGGCATCGGTCCATGCGCACAACGCGCAGTGCGCGACCGGATACGGGTACGTCGACGGACGGCTCGCCGCAGCCTCGAGGAATCTGTGTCGCACGCGCCTGAAGTACGCGCTGAAGTCGTGGTAACGGAACCGCACACGGTCGGAGGTGCCGAGCACGACGTGCATCTGCTCGGGCTCGGTGCCCTGTATGCGTCCAACCTGCTCGGTGTAGAAACAGAGCTGCAGCAGGAAGTTCGGCTTTGGACGATGCGCGAGCTTCGTGTCTTCGACTTCGTACGACCAGTGGCCAAGCGCTGACGGCGTTTCGACGCGACGCAGAAAATCGGCGCGGCCGCGCCAGTCGCCGTCGACGAACGTCGCCTGGTAGATGACGTCGCTCCCCGCTTGCATGGCCGCGACGGTCGCCGCAGCCGCCTCGTCCCATGGAAGCGAGCGATCGATCTCGACGATTCGCAGTCCGCGCGAGCGCAGCGCTTCGAGGTATGCGGCCTCGTGTGCCTCGCCTTTCGCCGCAATGAGATCGACATGCTCGCTGCGCGCGTCGCGCCACGGGATTTCGCCGCGCAGCACCGCCATCTCGAGCTGCAGCAGGTGCTCGCACTCGATGAACGCGGCGAGCAGCGACGGTGAGTAGCGGAGCGAATCAGGCATGCCCGCTCTGCCGCATTATCGCCGGAGATCGTCGAAGAACTTCCAAGCGGCGCGATAATGGATCATCGATGGATGCACCTGAGCGCTACGAACAACTGATCGCGTTCCTCGGCTCGCAGTTGCCGCCGCCGGTGGATCAACAGGAGCAGCGCGACGGCGCGATTCAATTCCTCGCCGGCGAGCCGCCCGAGGTCGTCGTGCTCCTCACGGAGTCGTCTGTCGTCGTCTCGGAATTCGCCGGAGTGTGGGAGACTCCGCACACATTCGTGAAGAAGCCGCGACGCGTGGGCGTGCTGAAGTGGAGGCGCCTGCCCGAGAACGCGTTGTGGGACGCGCTCGCAACGCTGATCGAGGGCGCGCGCGAGGCGCGCCGGTCACGATTCCAGATCTGCCGCTACTGCGGGGAGAACACGCCACCCGAATGGCGCCACGACGACCACGTCTGCCAGGGCTGCGCCGAACAGCACTCCGGGACGGTGCATTGAGAAATGAGGAATTGAGAATTCAGAATCAAGAACTCGTGCGCGGCTTCTGAATTCCAAATTCCGAGTTCTTCATTTGACGGCGCGATCACGTTCCTCGGACAGCACACGGCGGATTTCCTCGATCATGCCGACGGGATCGATCGGCTTCGACAAGTAGCCGTCCATCCCGGCTTCGAGACAACGCTCACGGTCGCCGGCCATGGCATGCGCGGTCATGGCGACGATCGGAAGATGGCCGCCGTTGACCTGCTCCCGCCCGCGGATGATTCGCGTCGCCGTCAGGCCGTCGACGTCGGGCATCTGGACGTCCATGATCGCCAGGTCGAAACGCTCGCGGTCGACCACGTCGAGCGCCTCGCGGCCGTTCACCGCCGCGCGGACGGTGTGGCCACGCTTCTCGAGCAGACGCGCCACGAGCCGCTGATTGACGACGTTGTCGTCGACGAGCAGCACGCGAAGCTGTCGCGTCGCCGGTTCGAGCGACGCGTAATCGCGCGGCGCCGATTCCGCTGCCCGCGGCGGCATCTCGCGCTCCACGGCCGGCAGCGCGGCCCTCGTCGTGAAATGAAATGTCGACCCGTGACCCTCTTCGCTCTCCAGCCACAGGCGGCCGCCCATCATCGCCGCCAGATTGCGCGAAATGGTCAGTCCGAGGCCGGTCCCGCCATAGCGGCGCGTCGTCGATCCGTCGGCCTGCGTGAACGCGCGAAACACCGCCTGCTGCCGATCCTTCGGAATGCCGATGCCGGTGTCGGTGACGCTGAAATGGAGAATCACGTTGTCGCCGGCGGCTGCGCTCGGGCCGTGTCCGGCCTCGGCAAACTCCTCGAGATCGATTCGCAGCCCCACGCGGCCGTGTTCGGTGAACTTGATCGCGTTGCCGATGAGATTCGTCAGCACCTGCCCCAGGCGCGAGGAATCGGCGACGATCTCGTCGGGCACGTCGTCGGCGATGGTCGTCGCGAAGTCGAGCCCCTTCTCCTGCGCTTTCACGGCGAGCGGCTTCGCGAGGTCGCCCAGCCACTGGCGCACGCCGAAGCGGACCGGATCGATCGTCAGACGTTCCGCCTCGATCTTCGACAAGTCGAGGATGTCGTTGATCACCTGCATCAGCGAGGCGGCCGACGCCTGCACCATCTTCAGGTTCTCCCGCTGATCGGGCGTGAGCTCCGACTCCAGCGTGAGATTGGTCAAGCCGATGATCCCGTTCATCGGCGTCCGGATTTCATGGCTCATGTTCGCGAGGAACTCGCTCTTGATCCGGCTCGCCTTCTCCGCCAGCTTGCGCGCGTCGTCGACCTCACGCGACTGATCCTGAAGCTGTTTGACCAGCTCGCGCGACAACCGGATCGCTTGGACCATCCGGTTGCGCTGCCGCTCCGCGGTCCGCGCGGTCAGCGCGATGTACAGATTGGCGCCGTACAGCAGCGCGAGCTTGAACAGCTCCGCCCGCCACGCGATGTCGCGATGCTCGACGAACTGCAGCTCGAGGAGCATCGCGGTATACGCGGCCACCGACAGATGACCGAACGCGAGCGCTCGCTTGAAGTTCGTGTTCGCCTGATCCGCCGTCCGGATGATGACGAGAAAGAAGAGCCAGCTGCGATCGGCTCCCGTCAGATAAATCACGACGGTGAAGACGAGCACGTCGAGGGCGAGGAAGACCGTCCCGAGATTCACTCGCGGCTTCAGCGCCTCGAAGCCGGCATATAGAACTGCCCACGCCAGCAGGCTGTAGGCCACTCCGATCGCACCGACGACCAACGGAGGCGCGGCATAGAGTCCGGAGCTCTCCGCGACGAACTCGTACCGGAGGAAGACGAGCAGAGCGATCATCGAGAACCCGATCGCTCGAAGCAGGGGCAACTCGACGACGTGGAAGTGCCGCTCGCGTTGCCGCTTCTCCTTCTCGCTCTGGGCGCGGTCGGGGTGGAACTGATAGTCAGCGGCCACGATCAGCTCAGCATCTTAACCGTCTTCATGCGGGGCTGCGGTGGCACGGGACATGATGAACAATTACGTATGAAACATAAACGCCGTGTCGTCTGGAGTCTGGTCGGGCTGAGCGCGGCGCTTGTCATCGTCATCGCGCTCTTCTTCGCCGCAGTCCCCTTCTCGTCCAAAATCCTCCGCCATCGCATGGTTGCCACGCTCTCGGCGCGGTTGAACAGCGAAGTGGAGCTGGGTGACCTGGACCTCCGCGTCTTTCCGCGCCTGCGCGCGCATGGATCGAAGCTCATCATTCGCGAGCGCGGGCGGAACGACCTTCCTCCACTCATTTCGATCGATGCATTCCATGTCGATGCCGATCTGCGTGGTCTGATTCGGAAGCGCGTTGCCCACGTACAGCTCGACGGGCTCGACATCCAGATCCCGCCGAAGGACCACGACGACGACGATCGAGACAAAGCCGAGGGCGGCCACGAAAAGGCTGAGGGCGCACCTCGAGAGTCGAAGAGCGAGCCGACGTCGATTGAAAAAGGCGTCGTCATCGACCGGCTCGACGCGGGCGACGCGAAGCTGGTGATCCTCAGGCGCAAGAAGGACAGGCCACCGAAAGTGTGGGACATCCACACGCTCACGATGCGCAACGTCGGCGCCGATCGGGCGATGCCGTACGATGCGACGCTGACCAACGCGGTCCCGCCGGGCGAAATCAAGACGTCGGGCAGCTTCGGACCGTGGCGCACCGACGACGAGGGCGCGACGCCGCTCAAGGGCTCGTTCACGTTCGATCGCGCGGACCTGAGCGTGTTCGAGGGCATCAGCGGCTTCCTGAGATCGAAAGGCACATTCGACGGATCGCTCGCGCGCATCGACGTGAAGGGCGAGACCGACACGCCGGACTTCACGATCAAAGTCGGCGGCCATCCCTTCGCGCTCCACACGAAGTACCACTCCATCGTCGACGGGACGAACGGCGATACGCGGCTCGAGCGGATCGACGCCTCGTTCCTCAACTCGTCGCTCGTCGCGAAGGGGAGCGTCGTCGACGAGCCGGGCCACGTGAAGGGACGCCCGGTCTATCTCGACGTCCAGATGGATCAGGCGCGGATCGAGGACGTCATGCGCATGGCGGTCCCGACGCCGAAGCCGCCGATGGTCGGCGCGCTGAAGCTGACGACGAAATTCTTTCTGCCGCCTGGCAAGGGCGACGTGTCCGAGCGGCTCGAGCTCGACGGCCGGTTCACCATCGCGCAGACGCGCTTCGCCAACTACGACGTGCAGGGCAAGATCATGGAGCTGAGCCACCGCGGACGCGGCCAGAATCCCGAGGCGGCGAAACAGGAAGTGACATCGAACTTCGCCGGACGCTTCAAGCTCGGGAACGGTGTGATCGCGCTGCCGGAGGTGACCTTCGACGTGCCGGGCGCGAAAGTCCAGCTCGCCGGTCAGTACGCGCTGAAGCAGGAAACAATCGACTTCAAGGGCGAGTTGCTGCTCGATGCGAAAATCTCGGAGACGACGACGGGGGTCAAATCGCTGCTGTTGAAGGCAGTCGATCCGCTGTTCAACCGGGAAGGCGGCGGCAGCTCGATTCCCATCAAGATCGAAGGAAACCGCAAGGAGCCGAAGTTCGGCCTCGACGCCAGGCGGGTCTTCAAGAAAGGCGATTGAGCGCGCGCAGCCACGCGCGCGCGGCCTGATACTCGGGACACGCCTTCGCGACCAGCTTCCAGAATCGCGGCGAATGATCCAGCCGCTTCAGATGCATCAGCTCGTGCAGCATCACGTAGTCGCGCACCCACGCCGGATGGTCGACGAGCCGCCAGTTCAAACAGATGTGACCGCGGCGTGAACAGGATCCCCAGCGCCACCGCTGATTGCGGACGCTGACGCGCGCAACGGTCAGCCCGTGCTGCGCCGCGAGCGCGAGGAGCCGCGCCGGCAGCTCACGCTTCGCGCGAGCCAGCACGGTGGCATCCAGGTCCGGCATTTGGGGTTCGGAGTTCGGAGTTCTCAGTTCTGAATTCTCAGTTCTGAGTTCTCTGTTCCGCCGCTCGTCTTCGAGGCGGCGCTGCTGCCTCTCGATCCACGCGCGCTCGCGCTCCGCAAATGCCGCGGCTTCCTTCTTCGATCCCCCGCGCGGAATGGTCACGCGCACCGCGCCGTCTGCGCTCACGCGAATGACGTAGCGTCGCGCGCGAGGGTGCCTCGCGAAGACGATGGGTTCGGGGCGCTGCGTTCCGAAAAGCTCAAGCTGCATCTGAAGCGAGATCAGTGGCCTCCGTAAACGACGAACCCGCGTTTGCGGAGGCTGTCGGCGAGGAACACTTCCATCGCCTTCGCCTTCGTGTACGGCATCGGGTTCAGATGTTGATAGAGACGCGGGACGAGACGCTCGCCACAGCGGCGTACAATGCGCGCAGCCTTGCGGCCGCTCTTGTGATTCTGAAATCGCTGCTCGGGCGAGAGGCCGGTCATGCCGACGTAGTAGCCGGCCTTGCCGTCACCCCTGGGATTGCGGAGATAAACGACGTAGACATGATGATGATCGTTCGCACGGCTGACATGCTGCAGCGGATCTGATTCAGACTTTCTGCGCTTCCTCGCTTTCGACATCGTCTACAGAGAAGGGTAACCCGCCCGTCAACTCGGGCGCCTGGAGCATGCGCGGCACGCGATCGATCGGATCGAGCGATTTGATTTCCTCCCCGCCGTTCGCCGCCTGCAGCTCCTTGAACTTGCGCGCCTTGACGAGGACGTTGCCCTCGAGCGAGCCGACGGCGTCGTTGTAGGCCTCGAGGCTGGATTTGAGGCGCGTGCCGAGCGTGTCGACACGCGCGCCGAGCGTGCGGACCGCTTCGTAGAGACTGCGACCGAGCTCGCTGATCTTGCGCGCGTTCTCCTCCATCGCCTCCTGCTGCCAGCCGTACGCGACCGCGCGCAAGAGCGCGATGAGCGTCGTCGGGCTCGACGGGATGACGCGCTTGGCGTTTCCCACCGCGCCGAACTCGATGAGCGTCGGGTCCTGCTCGAGGGCGGCGCTCAGGAACATTTCGCCCGGCAGAAACATCACGACGAAATCGGGACTCGGTTGCACATGCGCGGCGTAATCCTTCGCCGCCAGTTGGGTCAAGTGCGTCCGGACCTGTCGCGCGTGATCGGCGAGCAACTCCTGGCGTGCCGCTTCGTCCGGCGCTTCGAGCGCGCGCAGATACGCGTCCAGCGGCACTTTCGCATCGACGACGACGTGGCGGCCGCCAGGGAGCCGGACGACCAAATCCGGCCGCATCCGGCGTTCGTCACCGTTGATCGTGCCCTGCTCGATGAAGTCGCAGTACTCGATCATCCCGGCGAGCTCGACGACCCGCTTCAACTGCAGCTCGCCCCACCGGCCGCGGACGCCGGGCCGCTTGAGCGCGTCGGTGAGGCGCCGGGTTTCCTCGCGCAGATTCTGACCGATCGTGTCGAGCGACGCGATTTTCTGCAGAAGGTGCGCGCCCGATTCGACGCGGCGGCGCTCGGCGTCCGCAATCTCGCGGTCCACGTGCTCGAGCGTCTTCGCCATCGGTGCGAGCAGACCTTCGATCGCCTTCTTGCGCGCGTCGATGTCGGTGGTCGCTTCGGTCCGCGCTTCGCGCAAGCGCGTTTCGGCGAGCGCGAGGAACGCTTCGTTGTTCGTCTTGAGCGCGTCGGCGCTGAGCGCCTGAAAGGCGTCGCGCAGCTTGGTCTCGGCTTCGTGATACGCCTTGAGCCGCTCGGCGTGGACCGCGCGATCCTTGTCCAGCTCGGATTGAAGACGGACTTGCTGTTGACGCGAGGCGAGCCAGCCGATGACGACCCCGATCGCCAGGCCGAGCGCCAGGACGACGGCAACGGTGAGTTCGATGGGCATCAGTATCGCACGGTTGTTATCGCGCCATGACGAACGGGAGCCACGCCTCCGGCAGTTGAAGCTCCGCGGCGTGGATGGCGAGGGCCATCGCGCGATCGCGATCGGTGGCGGCGAGCTGACGTGAGTTCAGTCCGTCGGCGATCGCCTGCAGTGCGTGCCGTGCTTCGATCTGCGCCTGGCGCCGCTTGTCCACAAACTCTCCGGTCCCTCGCGTCGCGACCGCGCGCGCGCCGGCGCGCTCGACCTTCAACATTTCCAGACGCGGCCTGTCGAGCGGCTCGAACGGGAGTTGAAACTGGAATCGCGCGTCGGAGGCCGTGTCCAGCTGCCCGGCGTCGCGGATGGCGCGGTCGCGATCCAGCCCGGCGCGGTAGCACTGGAAGCACAGGAGGCGCGATGAAGCCCCGCGAGTGGCGAGCGGGGGCGGGGCCCCGCGAGCGGGGGAGAAAGCGCGGCCGGACGCCAGCCGCGCCAGCGCCGCGCGGCACGTCGGGCACAGCGCCTTTGGTCGTTTCCCCTCCAGCTCTCCACCCGGAAAGCTAACCCACTCGTCGCCAACGGTTTGAGCGTCCTCTCGCACCATGACCGCAGTCTACGCGAGCGGTGTGACAGGACAGGTCACTCGAAGTCGGAGTGAAGTCTGACTGAACTCCGACTCAACTCCGACTCGAGTCAGAGTCCACTCTGACTCGCCTCGAACCCTAGTCAAACCGCTGTTCGACCGATGTCCGACTGAAGTCGGAGTGCAGTCGGAGTTCAGTACGACTTCACTCTGACTTCGTCAGACGGTCAGACTTGTCCGGCTCCTTACACCGAGACGTGCTGGATGAGGTGGCCGCAGGACTCCAGGAAGCGCGTGAAGTCGGCGGCGGAGACGACGAACGTGACGGTGTTGATGTTCGGGTGAAACGAGAGCCGCGCCGCGGACTTCAGGTCGCGGTCGAGGACGACCCGGACGCTGTGGGCCGCATCATTTATTAATCCGAACGGCGACACCGAGCCCGGCGTCAGACCCAGATGCGTCATCAGCCGTTCGGGCGACGCGAAACTGAGCTTGCCGTCGCCAATCTGGTCGGCGACCTTCCGCAGATCCGCTTTCTTCCGCGACTCGAGGATGACGAGGTAATGCCGGTTGCCTTTCTGATTCCGCAGAAACAGATTCTTGCAATGCGTCGCGTCGATGCCGCTCCAGTACTGCTCCGCCGCATCCACGGTGGCGACAGGCGGATGCTCGTGACGCTCGTACGCGATCGCCAGCTCGCGCAGCCGCTGCACGACACTCGCCTCTTCGCTGGTCATCGCTGATAGCTGATAGCTGATAGCTGATAGCTGAAGATTACGGCACCAACGCCGCCGCGCCGTTGATCCGGCCGTCCCGCAAATCGCCGAGCGCCGTGTTCGCGTCGGCGAGATCGTACCGCTGCACGCGCGTCTTGATCGGCACTGTCGGCGCGAGCGCGAGAAAATCGCGCGCGTCCTGGCGCGTCAGGTTCGCGACCGACCGCACGACACGCTCCTCCCACAGCAGCCGGTACGCAAACGACGGGATGTCGCTCATGTGAATGCCGGCGCAGACCACGACGCCCCCCGGCGCGACGCGCGACAACGCCTCGGTGACCAGCGGTCCGACGGGCGCGAAGATGATCGCCGCGTCGAGCTTCTCCGGCGGCGCCTCGTTCGACGCGCCTGCCCACGCGCAGCCCACGCTTCGCGCGAACGCCTGTGCGGCGTCGTCTCCCGGTTTCGTGAACGCGAAGACGTCGCGGGTGTCGTGGATCGCGACCTGCGCGATGAGATGCGCGGCCGCCCCGAAGCCGTAGAGGCCGAGCCGGTGCGCCTCGCCCGCCATGCGATAAGCGCGATAGCCAATCAGGCCGGCACACAAGAGCGGCGCCGCGTCGACGTCCGTGTAGCCGTCGGGCATCTTGAACGCGTAGCCGGCGTCCGCCACGGCGAACTCCGCGTAGCCGCCGTCGTTGTGATAACCCGTGAAGCGCGCGGTGACGCACAGGTTCTCGCGTCCGCTGCGGCAGAACGCGCACTCGCCGCATGAATACCCGAGCCACGGGATGCCCACGCGGTCGCCAGGCTTGAACTGCGTGACGCCATCACCGACGACTTCGACGACGCCGACGATCTCGTGACCGGGGATGATCGGAAGCTCGGCGGGCGGCAGCTCGCCGTCGACGATGTGGAGATCGGTGCGGCACACGCCGCAGGCGCGCACGCGGACGAGGATCTCGCCGGGCAATGCCACGGGGACTTCGCGGTCGCTCTGCTCCAGGGATCCCGCATCCGCTCGCGCCAAGACCATGGCTCGCATCGACAAGCCGCTGATTATATAAGGTGGCGCGAGCCGCAGTGGCCGAGCCGGCGGATGATACGGTATGAAACTCAACCCGAGATCCACGGAGGCGCGACGCATGACACGGGTCGCATTGTCCCTCACGAAAATCGACCGGCGAGCTCGCGGGGCGGCCGCGTGCCTGGTGCTGTCCGCGACGACGATCACGCTGTCGGCGCAGGGACCGCCTGTGCTGACGCTGTCGCAAGCGGTGAACGAAGCGCTGGTGAAGAACGAGCGGATCATCAACCAGCACGACACCACCGAGCAGGCGAGCCTTGGCGTCCGCCTCGCGCGCAACACGTTTCAGCCGAAGGTGGTTCCGAACATTCTCGGATCGTTCGGCCAGACCGATATCAACAGTCAGAACTATCGCGTCGACGTGACGCAGAAATTCGTCACCGGCACGGAGCTCCGCACGAGCGTCGGGACATCGACCGCCCAGATTCCGTCGCTGCCGGGCAATCCGCCCGGCGACCTCCACTTCTACAACGCCGACACGACGCTCACGTTGAGTCAGCCGCTCTTGCGCGGTTTCGGACCGGCCATCGCGCGCCGGTCGCTGACGAGCGCCGAGCTCCGGCGCGCCGATGCCGATCGCCAGCAGGCGCTCACCGAACAGCAGGTCGCCGTGGAAGTGGCCTCCGCCTACTACCGCGTGGTCGCGCAGCAGGCATTCGTCGAGGTCGCGAAGAAGAGCGTCGACCGCGCCGCGAAGCTCCGCGACGCCTCGGAAGCGAAGCTGGTCGCGGGTCTGGTGTCGCAGCTCGACGTCCTCCGGGCGCGGCAGCTCGTCTCGCAGGCGGAGATCCAACTCTTCGAGGCCGAGTCGGCCGCCGAGGACGCGCGCGACCAGTTGGCCTTTCTGATGGGACGCGAATCGGACCAGCCATTCGAAGTCGAGTCCGAGATTCCAGCGCCCGAGGCGACCGTCGACGTCGAGAACGCCGTGACGGTTGCGCTCGCGAACCGGCTCGACCTGAAGAGCGTGCTCGCCAGCGGCGCCGACGCGGATCGTCAGGCGTCGTTTGCGCGAAACCAGCTGCTCCCGCAGTTCGACGTCAATTTCGCATTGACGCGGCGCGAGACGGCCGACAGCTTCGCGCGGAGCTTCGGCGTCGATCGCTTTCAATTCGCCACGTTCTTCACGATCTCGATGCCGGTCGACCGGACGCCGCAGCTCATCGAGTATCAGAACGCGCTCATCGACCGCGACCGGCGCAAGCGCGACGTGGCCACGCTCCAGCGCCGCATCTCCGATGACGTGAAGCGGGCGGTCCGCGAGCGCGATCGACTGCTGCGGGCGTTGAAAGCGGCGGAACTCAGCGTCGACATCGGCCGCAAGGAAGTCGAAATCGCGCAGCTTCGCTACGAACGCGGCCTGTCCAACAATCTCGACGTCGTGACGGCCGAGGGCAGTCTGCTGAGCGCCGAGAGTCGCAGGATTTCAGCGCTGGCCGATGCCGCCGTATCGAGACTCAGCCTTCGCGCGCTGCTCGGCATTCTGGACGCCCGCAAGGACGTTGCCCCGTAGTCGACCAACGACTAACAGAGCATTGGCGTTTGTTTTTTTGACCGGGGGCGAGCAAGATCAGCGTCGTTCATGCCTGGACTCGGATTTCCGCGCACGATTGGACTTCGCCGGCGCATTCTGCTCATGGCGGTGCTGGTCTGTCTCTTCGCGGGCACCGCGTTCTGGCGCCGCACCAGCATCGACGAATCGCTCGCCGCGACGGTGAGGAAAGGTCCGTTGACGGCGCAGCTCACGACGAGCGGCATTCTCAAGCCGATTCAATCGATCACTTATCGTTCGCCGCTGGCCGGACGCGAAACGGAGATCGTCGAGCTGGTCGCCGAAGGGACGCGGGTCAGCGACGGCGATCTGCTGATCCGTCTCGACACGACCGAGCTGCAGCGCGAAGTCGAGCGGGCGCGGCAGGACGTCCGCCAATCGCAGGTCGATTTGCAGGTCGCCGAAATCGAGCGCCAGGAAGCGCAGGCCGCCGTGAAGTCGGTCGCGGAAGGCGAGGGCGCGTTGAGCGTCGAGGAAGCGCGCACACGGTTGCAGCTCGCGCAGAAAAAAGTCGACCGCCTGCGGCAGGAGTACGACCAGCTGAAGCCCCTCATTGAGAAAGGCTTCATCACTCGCGAGGAGCTGAAGAGGACGGCCGACGAGCTGGAGCAAAGCGAAGAAGAGCTCGCGCTCGCGCGAAAGCGCACGAGCGTGATGACGGAGCTGACGCACCCGCGCGAACGGCAGCGCGCGCAGTTGCAGCTCGCGCAGAAGGACTCGCAACTCGAAAACGCGCGCACCAAGGCGCTCGAAGCGCAGACCCGTCTCACGTTCCTGCGCGATCAGATCGAGAACTGCCGCATCTACGCGCGGCGGCCCGGGATTGTCGTCTACGAGGAGTACCTCGCGGCCAACCCGCGCCGGAAAATCCGAGCGGGCGATCGCGTGACCGGCAGCCAGGGGCTCGTCACGATTCCCGAAGTGAACCGCATGCTGCTCGAAGGATCGGTGAGCGAAGCCGAAGTCCATCGCGTCCAGCCGGGACAGCCGGCGTCGATTCGCGTCGAAGCGTTTCCGGATCTGCGGCTCGCCGGAAAAGTGACGCGCGTCGGCACGCTCGCGCGCGCATCCGTCGACCGTCCGTTCGAAGACAAACGGTTCGATCTCGTCGTCGAGCTCATCGAGCTCGATCCGACGCAGGCGGAGCTGCGGCCCGAGATGACGGCTCGCGCCGACATCGTCGTCGGTACTCGGACCGACGTCCTGCTCGTCCCGGTGAACGCGGTGTTCGAGCAACAGGGCATGACGGTCTGTCACGTCGTCAACCGGTTCGGCATCGAGACGCGCCAGGTCGAGCTCGGTGAATCAAACGGCGTTGTCGTCGAAGTCGTCGCCGGACTGCAGGAAGGCGATCGCGTGATGCTGACCGATCCCGGCAGAAGCGGAACGCCCGCGGCCGCCCCACCTGCCAGCGGCAGCCGGAATCGCGCCTCGGGCCCTGGCGGCCGCAATGTCCTCCAGCCTCGCTGAATCGCGGGAGTTCCTCCACATCGCCGCCGAGGCGCTCGGCCGCTACAAGCTGCGTACGTCGTTGAGCGTGCTCGGTGTCGTGCTCGGCGTCGCCGCGGTCATCGCGATGATGTCGGTGAGCGAGGGCGCCCGCCGCGAGGCGCTCAACCAGGTGCAGGCGCTCGGCCTCGACAACCTCGTCGCGCGGAACCACGGCCCGAGCGCGTTCGGCGGCACGCCACACGGTCTCACGGCGGGCGACGCGGATCGTCTGCCGTCGCTCGTGCCGCTCGTCCGCACGACATCGCCCCTCATCGATCGATATCTGCGACTGACGCACGCGGAAAAATCGACGATGGCGCGAGTGCTCGGGGTGCGCGCGACATATCAGACCATCCTGCGCCTGGCGGTGGACCGCGGCCGGTTTCTCTCGACGCCCGACGAGAAGGCGTCCGCCGCGGTCGCGGTGCTCGGCGCGTCGCTCGCGCGTCAACTGTTCGGGTATCGCGATCCGATCGGCGAACGGGTCCGCGTCGGTCCGCATTACTACGAAGTCGTCGGCGTGCTGCGCGAACAAGGCACCGACCCGCTCACCGCCGGGACGCTTGCGTGGCGCGACGTCAATCAGGTCGCGATGGTGCCGCTGCCGGCGCTGTCCGGCCGCACGCTCGAGGTCGCGGCCGATCAACCGGCCGACGAGATCTGGCTCCAGGTGGAAGACGGCGAGCGCGTGGACGATCTCGCGAAGGTCTTCGAGCACACGCTGCTCGGCCTGCACGGCGGCCGCCAGAACTTCGACGTCGTCATTCCGCGCGAGCTGCTGGCGCAGCGCTACCGCACGCAGCGCACGTTCAGCGTCGTCGTCGGCAGCGTCGCGGCGCTCGCGCTGATCGTCGGCGGCATCGGCATCATGAACATCATGCTGACGTCGGTGGTCGAGCGCACGCACGAGATCGGCATCCGGCGCACGGTCGGCGCCACGCGACGCGACGTCACCGTGCAGTTCCTCGTCGAAACGCTGCTGATGACGCTCAGCGGCGGCGCGCTCGGCATTGCGATCGGCGCGGCCGTGTCATGGGGCATCACGGCTTACGCAGGCTGGAGCACGCGCGTCTCACCTCTCGCGATCGCGCTCGCGTTCCTCGTGTCGTTTCTGGTCGGCCTCGTCTTCGGCTTGTATCCAGCGATCAAGGCTGCTCGCTTGGAGCCGGTCGACGCCGTCCGGTACGAGTAGGCGACGGCCTTCAGGGCGTCGCACTCTGGCGTGGCGTCGTCAGGGAAACCGTCCGAGTGCGGTGAGCAGTTCGAGGCGCGCGCGGCGCAGCGTGTCCTCCGCCACGGCGGCGGCGATGTCGGCGTCGCGTGCGCGGCGCTCGGCGTCGATGACTTCGATGTTCGTCGCGGCGCCGGCGCGAAAGCTGATGTTCACGATCTCCACGACCTGCCGCGCCTGATCGCCACCGGCGCGCGCGCTCGCGACTGCGCGTTCGGCGCTGGCGATCGACTCCCGCGCCGCGCGCACTTCGGACGAGGCGGTCGTCACGGCGTTGGCGAGCGTCGCACGCGAGATGTCGAGCGCCGCCTGGCGCTCGGTCCGCTGCCCCACCCGCTGACCGCTGTCGACGATCGGCACCGACAACTGCAGCAGGAACCGCCAGCTGTTCTGCGGCAGGAAGAACTGCGCCGGATACGTCGACGACGGCTGAAACATCGCTTCGAGAAACGGCCACCGATCTTTCGAGCTGTCACGCAGCACGCGTTCCGCCGCGCGGGTTTCGGCAGCGAAGAGTCGCAGGTCGGGCCGCCACTCCTGCAGGGGCGGACCCATGTGCCCGTCCTGCGGGGGGCCGACACGCGGGTCGGCCCCTACAACCGGCGGACCCATGCGTCCGCCCGGCACGACCGACGCCGCGTCGGACGGAATCACGAAGGTCGGCTCGTCGATCGCGTCGACCGGGCCGTCGGCGGCGAGCAGGACGCCGAGCGCTTCCTGCGCGCGGTACACGCCGAGGCGCGACGCTTCGACGAGCACCTCGTCCGCCGACACCTCCTGCTGCGCGCGCAGCATGTTCAGCCGGCTGCCGGTGCCCGCCTGCTCGAGCTGGCGCGCGAGATCGAAGTGCGCGGCGGCGACGTCGCGCGCCGTCTCGGTCGCGGCCACGACGCGGCGCCGCGCGAGGATCGTCAGGTACGCGTCGGCCGTCGCGAACGCCGTCTGCCGCCTCACCTCCTCGACGTTGGCCTGGGCCACCGTCCGTTGATCCTCCGCCTGCGTGCGCCGCGCCCACCGCGCCGGCGCGTACAGCGGATAGCGGACGTCGAGGCTGGCCGTCACCTGATGCTGCGGCGTCACCGTCGCGCCCTCGAACTCGACACGCTCGTTCAGCGTCGTCGTCGTGATGCTGCCGTTCACCTGCAGCCGCGCCGCCGAGCGCGCTTCGGTCAGCAGTGCCTCGGCGCGGAGGATGCCGGCCGCGGCGATGGCCGACGAAGGATTTCTCTCGATCGCGCGCTTGATCGCCTCGTCGAACGTCACACGCTCGACCGGAACCGGTGCCTGCGCCGTCAAAAAACCCTGGGCCACGAGCGCGACCACGACAAATGTCAATGTAGGGGCCGACCCGCGTGTCGGCCCCACGCCGCGCGTCGGCCCAACGCGGGGCGGACACACAGGTCCGCCCCTACGAGCGGGCTGAACGTTTCGAGCCGATGCTCTTGACGACGACATAGAGAACTGGAATGAACGCGAGGTTGAGGAACGTCGACGCGAGCATGCCGCCGGCGACGGTCGTGCCGACCGAATGCCGCGCCTCCTGACCCGCGCCGCTGGCGACGACGAGCGGCATGACGCCGAGCACGAACGCGAGCGACGTCATCAGAATCGGCCGCAGACGGATGCGCGCCGCTTCGACCGCCGCCTCTGCAATCGACAGCCCGCGCGCGCGAAGCTGCTCCGCGAACTCGACGACGAGAATGCCGTTCTTCGCCGAGAGCCCGATGAGCATGACGAGGCCAATCTGACAGTAGACGTCGTTCATCAGCCCGCGGCCCCACTGCGCCAGCAGTGCGCCCATGATTGCGAGCGGCACTGACAGCAGAATGATGAACGGCAGCGTCAAGCTCTCGTACTGCGCCGCGAGCGTGAGATAGACGAGCAGCAGGCCGAGACCGAAGATCGCCGCGGACTGCTGCCCCGCTTTGATTTCCTCGAGTGAAATCCCCGACCACGCGTAACTGAATCCCTGCGGCAAGGCCTGATCGGAAAGCTGCGCCATCGTCTGCAGCGCCTCGCCCGAGCTGAACCCGGGCGCCGCCGACCCGTTGATCTCCGCCGAGCGGAACAGGTTGTAGTGATTGATGATCTTCGGCGCCGTCGCCTCGCGCACCGACACGACGTTGCTGAGCGGCATCATCTTGTCGCCGGCCGTGCGCACATAGTACCGCTCGATGTCGGCCGGATTCGATCGGAAGCGCTGATCGGCCTGGACGTACACGCGGTACGAGCGGTTGTTGAAGTCGAAGTCGTTCACGTACGACGACCCGAGCAGAATCTGCATCGTGCTGGTGATGTCGCCGAGCGACATGCCGAGGCTCTTCGCCTGCTCGCGATCGATGTCGACGACGAGCTGCGGATCGTTCGCGGTGAACTGTGTGAAGAGGCCCGCCAGGCCCGGCGTCTGGTTCGCGCGCGCGATCAGTTGATACGCCGTCGTCTGGAGATTCTCGATCGGCCCGCCGCTCTGATCGAGCAGCTCGTAGGTGAACCCGCCGAAGACGCCGAGGCCGTTGATCGACGGCGGCAGAAACGGAATGACCATCGCGCCGGTGATCTGGCTGAACGCGCCGAACAACTGCCCGACGACCGCCGGCGCCGAGCGCCCCTCGCCCTTGCGCTCCGCGAAGTCCTTGAGCTGGACGAACAGGAGGCCCTGGTTCGGCGCCGATCCGGCGAAGCTGAAGCCGCCCACCGCGAACATCCGGAACGTGTCGGGCATCTTCTGCAGGATCTGCTCGGCCTGCTTCACCACGTTCATCGTGTAGTCGAGCGAGGCGCCCTGCGGCGCCTGCACGAGAATCATGATGTAGCCCTGGTCCGCGTCCGGGACGAATCCCGACGGCACGCGCGAGTACACCCAGTAGGTGGCGCCGAGGAGCGCGACGAAGACGAGTGCGACCAGCGCACGCACGCGAATCAGGCCGCGGAGCATCCGCACGAGACCCGACGTGCCGCCGTCGATGACACGATTGACCACACGAAAGAACGCGCCCTTGGGCTTCTCGACCTTGCCGAGCAGCAGCGCCGACAGCGCCGGCGTCAGCGTGAGCGCGTTGAACGCCGAAATCGCCATCGACACGGCGATCGTCAGCGCGAACTGCTGATACAGCCGGCCCGTCGTGCCGGGAAAGAACGCGACCGGCACGAACACCGCCGCGAGCACCAGCGCCGTCGCGATGACGGCGCTCGTCACCTCGCGCATCGCTTCGGACGAGGCGTCGCGCGCCGATCGGTGGAACTGGTGGATGTGGCGCTCGATGTTCTCGATGACGACGATCGCGTCGTCGACGACGAGACCGGTGGCGAGCGTGATGCCGAAGAGCGTCAGCGTGTTGATCGAGAAGCCGAACAGCTTCACGAACGCGAACGTGCCGATGAGCGACACGGGAATCGTGATCGTCGGGATGAGCGTCGTGCGCCAGTTCTGCAGAAAGAGGAACATGACGAGCACGACGAGGCCGATCGCGATGGCCAGCGTCCTGACGACCTCGCGGATCGACTCGGCGACGACGGTCGTCGTGTCGAACGCCGGCTCGACCTTGAGCCCCGGCGGAAAGCGGACTTTCAGCTGGTTGATCCGGTCGATGACGTCGCGATAGACGGCGAGCGAGTTGGCGGTCGGCAGCTGGAGGATGCCGAACCCGACGGCGTCGTGGCCGTTGTAGCGGAGATCGGTGGCGTAGTTTTCCGCGCCGAGCTCCGTGCGCCCGACATCTTTCAAACGAACGAGCGCGCCGTCGGCCGATCGCTTCAGGATGATGTCGTCGAACTGCGACGTTTCGCTCAGGCGTCCGACCGCGCGCACGGAGAGGTCGTAAGTCTGCCCCGGTCGCGCAGGCGACCGGCCGATCGCGCCAGCGGCCACCTGCACGTTCTGCTCGCGCAGGGCGCTGACGACTTCGTCCGCCGTGATGCCGCGGCTCGCGAGCCGATCAGGATCGATCCACAGGCGCATCGCCCACTTGCGCTCGCCGAAGACGATCACGTCGCCGACGCCGGGCACGCGCTTGAGCTCGTCCTTGATGAAACGGTCGATGTAGTTGCTGATGAAGAGCGTGTCGTACTGGCCGTTCTCCGCGTAGAGGCTCGCGCCCAGGACGAAGGCCGTCGACACCTTCTGGACTGAGATGCCGACCGCTTTCACCTCGTTGGGCAGCCGTCCTTCGACGGACGAGATCCGGTTCTGCACGTCGACGGCGGCGACGTCCAGATCGCGCGTGATGTCGAACGTGATGGTGATGACCGAACTGCCGTCGTTGCCGCTCGACGACGACATGTACATCATGCCTTCGACGCCGTTGATCGCCTGCTCAATCGGCGTCGTCACTGCGGTCTCGACCGTCTCGGCGCTCGCGCCGTTGTAGAACGCGATCACGCGCACCGTGGGCGGCGCCAGCTCCGGGTAATACGCAATCGGCAGCGTCGGAATGGCCGTCGCGCCCGCGAGGATGATCACGAGCGAGCAGACGCTCGCCAGGATCGGCCGCTTGATGAACGTGTCTACAAACATGGTGGTGGCTGGTGACTGGTGGCTGGTGGTTAGGTGGCGGGGGCGATTGGGACGCCGTCCGCCAGCTTCTGCACGCCCGAGACGACGATGCGCTCGTTCGGCTTGATGCCGTCGAGGACGACGTACTCGTCGCCGGCGATCGGCCCGATCTTGATCGCGCGCTGCTTCGCCACCAGCTTGCCGTTTGCGTCTTCGGCGACGAACGCGAAGAACTGGCCGCTGATGCGTGACACGGCCGTGATCGGAATCGTCAGCCCCGGCGTCCTTTTCCAAATGATCCGCGCGCGCACGAACTGCGAGGCGCGCATCGAGGCGTCCGGATTGCGGACGGCGCCCTTCACCAGGATTGACTGCGTCTGGTCGTCCACGTGGGGCGAGATGAAGCTCACGACGGTCGTCGCCAGCCGGTCACGACCGTCGCCGCTCAGAATCTGCACGGGCAGGCCGTTCTTCAAGGAGCCGGCGCGCTCCATCGGCACCGAGATGTACACCTCGAGCGTCTCGTTCTGATCGATCGTCGTCAAGAGCGTCGAGGGCGACACCTGATTCCCGACCCGGACCGGAATATCGCCGACCACGCCCGCGGTCGGCGCGGTGATCGTGTAGTAGCGCAACTGCACCTGCTGCTGCTGCACCTGCGCCTGCAGCGCTTTCAGGTTCGCTTCCGCGGTCCGAAGCGCCGTCTCGGCCTGTTCCAATTCCTGTTGGCTGATCGCGCCGGCGGTGAACAGCTCGCGCGCGCGCTGCTGCTGCTGCCGCGCGAAGCTGACGTTGGCTTCGCGCGCCGCACGCTCGGCTTCCTGGCTCGAGACGGCCGCCTGTTGGCGGCGCGGATCGATCTGCAGGAGCGGCGCGCCCCCTTTCACACGATCGCCGGATTTCACATAAATCTGCGTGATCTGCCCATCGATTTGCGGCTGGATGGTCGTCGAGTGCAGCGACTTCAGGGTCGCCACGTACTCGGAGGCGTCTTCAATCTCAGCTGCCTTCACTGTGGCGAGCTTGACGGCGACAGGCGGAAATCCTTGTGGCCCAGCTGTTTGCCCACGGTTGCAGCCAGAGACGATCAGAAGTGCCGCGGCGGCCGCGGCGCGGGTTGCGCGCATGGAGTGTTTGACCCTTTGAAAACGAGACTGGATTCGAGCTCAACCGTTTAGCATTGGCGAAGCACTATACGCAAAAGAAAAGCGAAGGTCAATCGTTCGTCTACACAGATTACTATGGCGCGTCGTGACATAGCGTCAGGCGTCATCGTGCCGGAATACCAGCGTTGTAGTGCGGACCTTTCGATCCGCCCGGTGAAACAGGTCACGCGCGGATCGCACGAGTCGAATGACAGCTTCGTAATCGGCCGCGGAATCTGTAATCGGCGGTACGGCCGACCTTTCAGCGAGTTGCGGCTTTTCAAGTTTTCTTGTGATCCCGCCGACGATCGCGCGCGGCATCACCCTTGCCTCTCGCGGACCGATCGCAAATGAAGACAGGTCCGGCTTCAGCCCGACCAACAGGAGATCTTTTGTTCGCTACCATGCTCGCCCGCTTTTCGCACGATCTCGCCATCGATCTTGGGACCGCCAACACCTGCATTTACGCGCGAGGAAGGGGCATCGTGGTCAGCGAGCCGTCGATCGTCGCGCTCAACAGGGTCACCGGAAAAATTGAAGCGGTCGGCACCGAAGCGAAGGAGATGCTGGGCCGGACGCCCGGGAACATCACGGCGATCAAGCCGTTGAAGGACGGCGTCATCGCCGACTTCGAGGCGGCGGAGCGGATGCTGACGCACTTCATCCGCAAGGCGCACAAGCGCAGCGGGTGGCTGCGGCCGCGCGTGGTCATCGGCGTGCCGTCGGAGATTACGCAAGTCGAGCGCCGCGCGGTGAAGGACAGCGCGATGCGCGCCAAAGCGAGCGAAGTGCACCTGATCGAGGAAGCGATGGCAGCGGCGATTGGCGCCGGGATGCCGATCACCGAAGCCTCAGGCAACATGGTGGTCGACATCGGCGGCGGCACCACCGACATCGCCGTCATCTCGCTGGCGGGCGTCGTCTACGGCAAGTCGGTGCGAGTGGCCGGCAACGAGCTCGACGACGCGATCATCCAGCACGCGCGCAAGACGCACAATCTTCTCGTCGGCGAGCGGACGGCCGAGCAAATCAAGATCGAGATCGGCTCCGCATTCCCGCTCGAGCATCGCATGACGATGGAAGTGAAAGGGCGGCACCTGATGGAGGGCCGTCCGGTCACGGTCACGATGGACGATGAAGAGATTCGCCGCGCGATGGCCGAGCCGGTGCGCGCGATCGTGCAGGCGGTGCACGACGCGCTGGACCGGATTCCGCCAGAGCTGTCGGCCGACATCTTCGATCGCGGCATTATCCTCACGGGCGGCGGGTCGCTGCTGAAGAACCTCGACAAACGGCTGCGCGACGAAACGGGGCTGCCGGTGCAGCTCGCGGAGGATCCGCTGTCGTCGGTGGTCCTCGGCGCGGGCAAGATGCTGTCGGACTTCAATCTGCTGCGGCGGATATCGTTGGACTGACGGTCGAAACTGAGAATTTAAGGATTTAAGGATGTGAGGATGTGAAGCTCCT
>DASYQZ010000068.1:0-6197 GCA_036004865.1 Vicinamibacterales bacterium | reverse complement strand
GCGCGCACGGTGACGATCCAGGCCGCGCGCGATCTGTACGGCGCGGGCAGCGCGCCCGAACGAGCGGTCACACAGGCGTGGACCGCCGTAGGAGTGAATTGATGCGCGGCCGATTTGCCATGACCGGGTATCTCGCGCTCGCGGCGCCCGCGCTCGCGTCGGCGCAAACCACCGCTCCGCGCGTCTACGTCAGCGTCAACGGCGGCATCCAGCGGAGCGACAACACGGTGTCGCAGTCGTTCAGCGTGCAGAAGAATTTCGAGGATGCGCCCATCTCCGTCGACATCGACGAAAAGTCGGGCGTGCTCGTCGACGGCGGTGTCGTCGTCCGTCTGATTGGCCATCTCGGCATGGGCTTCGACGTGTCGGTCGTGACACACGACACCGACGCCGGCGTGACGGCGAGCGTGCCGCATCCGTTCTTCTTCAGACAACCTCGGAACATCGAGGGCACGACGCCCGCGACGCGCCGCGAAGTGGCCGGCCACATCCAAGCGGTATATCTCGTGCCGGGCCCGCGGCTCGACGTCATGATCTTCGGCGGGCCGTCACTCTTCAGCGTCCGCCAGACGCTCGTCACAGACGTTGTCTACAGCGAATCATTCCCGTTCGACACCGCGACGTTCTCCAGCGCGCAGACGGCGACGTCCACGAGCAAGACGGCCATCGGTTTCAATGCAGGCGTCGACGTCACGTGGAAGTTCTCGCGAAACGTGGGCGTGGGCGGCATGGCGCGCTTCGCGCGCGCGCAGGCGACACTCAACGCCACCAACAACGCCGCGATGAAGGTGGATGCCGGAGGACTGCTCGCCGGCGGCGGCATCCGTCTGGCGTTCTGATCTCATGCCGAGGGAAGAACGCCGACGCCGCAAGACCCGCACACCGCGAAAAATCAACAGCGCGTCGGCGTTCACGGCGCGTGTGCTGTCGGCAGTGCGGCGCATTCCGCCGGGGCACGTGGCGACGTACGGCGACGTCGCCGCGCTCGCCGGTAAGCCGCGCGCGGCGCGCGCTGTCGGCAACATCATGCGCGACTGCCGCCGGCCCGACGTGCCCTGCCACCGCGTCATCGCGGCCGGCGGACGTCTCGGCGGGTACGGCGGCAGCGAGGTCCTGAAGCGCTCGCTGCTCGTGGCCGAGGGCGTGCCCGTCTCCGGCTCGCGCGTCCGCGAGCTCGACCGGGTTCTGTGGAAAGGGCGAAAACGCTGACAACTCCCGGCCATTGGCCTCCGTCTCTGCTTACGTGACCGCGCCCAAGCAACGCCCTGTCGTCCCCTTTCCGTCTAAAGACGCAACGGTGAGAGCCGCGACGGAGGGCGCCGCCGAGTCCATGGAGGCGTTGAACGTTGCCCGCAGTCAGGCAGGGGATGTCCAGGCGTTCGAGAGCATCTACCGGCAGCACGCGGCCCGCATCTATACGCTGGCGTGCCGGATGGCGGGATCGCCCGAGGACGGCGAGGATCTCCTGCAGGAAATCTTCCTCCAGGCCTATCGCAAGCTCGGAAGCTTCAAGGGCGACGCGGCGCTCGGCACGTGGCTATACAGGTTAGCACTCAACCATTGTCTCGACTACGTGCGGAGCAGACAGGCGAAAATGAGCAAGCTCACGGAGACGCTGGACGCCGAGACGTCGTATCAGCCGGTCGCGCGGCGCGAGACGCCCATTGCGCGGCTGGACCTGGAGCGGGCGCTCGAGCGGCTGCCGGACGGATGCCGTGAGGCGTTCGTGCTGCACGACATCGAAGGGTTCGGTCACAAAGAGGTCGGCGATCTGCTGGGCATCGCGGAAGGCACCTCGAAATCGCAGGTGTTCAAGGCGCGCGCGAAGCTGCGCGCGCTGTTACGCTAGGCGCGCACGGCGCGCCTGCGAGGGAACGGAGCGGGGCGAAGGGTCCCCGCGAGCGACCGACCCGGGGTGTGGGGCGGAGCCCCACGTGGATAAGACATGCATCCGACCGACGCGGCAATTCACGCTTACGTCGACGAGACGGACGAGACCATTGGGGCCCTCGATCGCGCCGAGGTCGACCGCCATCTCGCGGGCTGCGCCGAGTGCCGCGCGCTCGTCGACGATCTGCGCGAGATTCGCCGCGCGACGAAGTCGCTGGAGCTGCGCGAGCCGCCGGTTCGCGCGTGGACGCGCATCGAGCGCGCGATTCAGCTCGACGCGCAACATTCGACCGAGCGCGCGCAGTCGGCCCGTGAAGAATCGCCGCTGCGCCTTCCGCGAGTGCTGCGCTCGACTTCGAGATGGACCTGGCTCGCGGCGGCTGCCGTCCTCGTGCTCGCGACCGCGGTCGGTCTCCGGTTTCTCTCGCCCGCGTCGCAGAGTGAGTCGACCACCAGTCAGACGGCTGCCGCAGTCAGCGCGGCGAACGCGCAGTCGATCGCCGCGGAGCTGCGGCAGGCGGAAGTGCACTACGAAAACGCGATCAAGGGCCTCGAGCAGATCGCGAACGCAGAGCAGGGCGCGCTCGATCCGCAGACGGCGGCGACGCTGCGGAAGAACCTGTCGGTGGTCGATCAGGCGATCGGCGAGAGCCGCGCGGCGCTCCGCGTCGAGCCGGCCAGCGAGCCGGCGCAGCAGAGTCTCATCGACGGCTTCAAAACGAAGATGGGCCTGCTCCAGGACACGGTCGCGCTCATCAACGAAATGCGCAAGGGCAACGAGGCGGGCGCGGCGCGCATCGTCTCAGGGTTGAAGCCAAAGGGTTAACTGACCATGCGACTCAGACTGCCGCTCGTACTCGTCACGGTCGGATGTGCCGCCGCGTCGGCGGCGGCGCAGCACCCGGACCCGGATCCGCGGATCGTCATCCGCGACACCGTCCGGGAAGTCATCCGAACGCATTCGGCCAGAGAGATCGCACGGGCCTATCAGGGCCGCGATCGCGGGCCGGAGCAGACCGAGCGGTTCTCGCGCCGCGTGAGAGTCGGGCGCGACGGTCGCGTGTCGATCGGCAACATCGCCGGCAACATCGTGATCACGGGCGGATCGGGCGACGAGGTGTCGATCGAGGCGGTCAAGCGCACGCGCGGCGACCGCAGCGAGCTGGGGCGCGTGCAGATCGTCGTCGACGAGCGGGCGGGACGCGTCGACGTACGCACGGAGCACGAGCGGAATCGGTACGATCGCGACGGGCGCAACGACCGCGTGTCAGTCGACTACACGGTGACTTTGCCGGGCGGCGCCACGGTGGATGCGAAGTCGATCTCGGGTGACGTCAAGGTGTCGAACGTGCAGGGCGCGGTTCGAGCGGAGAGCATCAGCGGCACCGTCACTACGTCGGCGACGCCGCGCCTCGAGATGGCGAAGTCGATCTCGGGCGACGTGGTGCTCACCGACGCCGGCGCCGATGCCGATCTGAGCGCGGGTACGGTGAGCGGCAACGTGCGCGCGAACGGTCTCAAAGCGCGCGCGCTCGAGCTCGGCACGATCAGCGGCGACGTCGTGCTGACCAACGTCACGTGCGATCGGCTCGGCGTCAAGTCGGTCAGCGGCAACCTCGAGTACTCCGGCACGATTGCGAGAAACGGACGCTACGACGTGAACTCGCACTCCGGCAATATCCGGTTCACGCTCTCGGGATCGACCGGCTTCGAGCTCACCGCCAACACCTTCAGCGGCTCGATTCGATCGGAGCTGCCGCTCACGATCGGCGGCGACCGCCGCGACGACGGCCGCGTGCGCCGGCGTGGCCCCAACAACCGATCGATTCAGGCGACCTTCGGCGACGGCAGCGCCGCGCTGACCATCCGGACCTTCAGCGGCGACATCGTGATCGCGAAGCGCTAGTCAGGCAAGCCCAACCGCACTGGGACTCCCCTTGCTCGATGCGCTTGTATAATTGGGAGCACGTCGAGCTCATCGACAAGGTCTGGAGGCCAGCATGACGCGATTGGTTCTCGTGGGAACCTTACTGAGTGCCCTCGGCGGGGCGACCGCATTCGCCCAGGCCACTCAACCCGATCCGACCGCCAAGCCCGCGCGCCGCGCCGCGCGAGCCGGCGGCAACACCCAGGCTGGCCACACAGCACCGAAGGCTCAACCTGAGACGGCGCCCGCGCCCAGCATTCCCGCCGGCGAAATGGCGCTCGGCACGGTGCGTATTCCGAAAGCGGTCAAAGCGGAGGGCAAGACGCTGGCGGCGGGCACGTACCAGGTGCGGCTGACGGCGCAGCCCGCGACGCCGCCGGCCCCCGGTCAGACGGCGGCCGCCGAGCGCTACGCGGAGCTGCTCAGGGGCGGAAAAGTCATGGCCCGCGAGGTCGTGACGATCATCCCGCAGTCGGAGATCGACAAAGTGCAGAAGGATGCGCCGCCGCGTCCGAACGGCGTGAAAGTCGAGACCCTGAAGGGTGGCGATTACCTGCGTGTATGGATCAACAAGGGCGGCAATCACTACCTGCTGCATCTGCCCGCGTAGACGCGCCGGCGGTCAGACCGCCATCACGTCGAACTGCTCATGATGGAGATGGACGTCAGCCTTGATGGTGACGTCCTTCCCCAGCGACTGCCGCAAGTCATTCACCACCGCGCTCTCTTCTTCCTTCAACGCGCGCGCGATGTCCGGGTTCACCCGTAACAGCAGCCGGTGGCCGTTCAGATCGGGGCCGATCTTCTTCACCTCGCTCAGAATCTCGTAGCAGATCGTCGAGCTCGATTTGATGACGCCGCTGCCGGAGCAGTACGGGCACGGCTCGGTGAGCACGCGCTCGAGGCTCTGTTTCACGCGCTTGCGCGTGATGATGATCAATCCGAAATCCGAGACCTGAAGCGCCTTCGACGGCGATCGATCCTTCTTCAGCTCCTGCTCGACCGCCTGGAGGACCTTCTGGCGGTTCTTCTTCTCCTCCATGTCGATGAGATCGAGCACGATGATGCCGCCGAGATCGCGCAACCGGATCTGCCGCACGATTTCCTTGACCGCTTCGAGATTGGTCTTGAGGATCGTGTCCTCGAGCCGGCCCGCCGACTTCTTGCCGACGTAGCGGCCGGTGTTGACGTCGATCGCGACGAGCGCCTCGGTCTGATTGATGACGATCGACCCGCCCGACTTCAGCCAGACCTTGCTCTTCAGCGCCTTGTCGATCTCCGCCTGCACGCCGTACTCGTCGAAGATCGGAAACGGCTTCGTGTACAGCTTCACCTTCGGCGCGAGCGACGGCATGATGCGCTCGACGAGCTCCAGCACGCGCTGATGCTCCTGCGCGTTGTCGATCCGGATCGCCTGGTAGTCCTCGGTCAGGAGATCGCGCAGCAGCCGGCTGACGATGCTCTGCTCGCGGAAGAGCACGGCCGGCGCGCGCGACGCATCGGTCCGCTGGCGGATCTCGGTCCAGATCTTGTGAAACGCTTCGAGGTCGCTGAGGATGTCCTCTTTCGGACGGCTGCCCGCGGCGGTGCGGACGATCACGCCGCCGGTGAAGCCGTGGCTCTCGCGGAACTCGCGGACGATGCCGCGCAATCGGCTCCGTTCTTCGCGGGATTCGATCTTCCGTGACACGCCGATGTGATCCACGGTCGGCATGAAGACCAGAAACCGTCCGGGCATCGTGACGTGCGACGTCAGCCGCGCGCCTTTCGTGCCGAGCGGTTCCTTGACGACCTGGACGATGATCTCCTGACCCTCGCGCAACAGCTCTTCGATCTTGGGCCGCGGCTTGTCGCCCGTCGACTCCGCTCGTCCACCCTCCCCTTTTCCCGACTCGCCTCGTGGCTCGTCGTCATCGTCGCCCGCCAGCTTGTCGAACTCCTCCATCGTGTCGATGACGTCATCGACGTAGAGGAAGCCGTCGCGCTCGAGGCCGACGTCGATGAAGGAGGACTGCATGCCGGGGAGGACTTTCGAGACGCGGCCTTTGTAGACGTTGCCGACGACGCCGCGCTGCCGCTCGCGTTCGACGAATACTTCCGCGACCAGATCGTCTTCGAGGATGGCCACCATCGTTTCGTGGCCGTTGGAGGAGACGATCATCTCCTTGATCATCACGAACTCCGTCCGCCGCCGCGTCAGCGGCGGCTAGTTCGTGAATCTGCGCATTCGTACATTCAAGATCAGCCCGAAGCCGGCGAGCGTCGCGATCATCGACGATCCGCCGTAGCTCATGAGCGGAAGCGTGAGTCCTTTGACGGGCGCCAAACCTGCCGACATGGTGACGTTGTAGACCACCTGGAAGGTGAAGCTGGCGAGCAC
>DASYQZ010000067.1:0-2990 GCA_036004865.1 Vicinamibacterales bacterium | reverse complement strand
ATGCGAGAGGCTCGCCGTGCCGGCAGGTAACTCGCGAGCAGCGCGGCGGCTCCAAGGACGCCGACGACGGCGGCGAACGTCACCGGGTCGGTCCCGGTGGTCTGATAGAGCAGCGTCGCGATCGTCCGGCTCAATCCCAGCGCCAGCAACACGCCAATCGTCAGTCCCACGACGGCGAGGCGAAGGCCGTCGAGCACGATCATCGTCAGCACATCGCCCATCGTCGCGCCCAGCGCCAGACGGATGCCGATTTCAGACGTCCGCTGGCTGACGGCGTATGACATCACGCCGTAAATGCCGATCGCGGCGAGCGCCAGCGCGAGGTTCGCAAAAATCGCGAGCAGCGTCGAGCTGAAGCGCGCCTGCGCCAGCGACCTCGATACCCACTGACTCATCGTCCGGACGTCCGCGACCGGTTGATCCTTGTCGAGCGTGCGGATGGCGCGTTCGACGACAGGCGCGAGCGGCAACGGGTCGGCCGCGGTGCGGATGGTCAGCGTCATGCCGCTGTAGGCGAGCTGCGGGTGCGGCCAGTACGTCGTCGGGCGTGGCGCCGTCGTGAAATTCTGGAATTTGATGTCGCCCACGACGCCGATGATTTCGGTCGGCACGTTCGGCGACGTCATGTTGATCGTCAATCGCTTCCCGATCGCATCCTCGTTCGGGAAGTAGGTCCGCACGAGCGATTCGCTAACGAGCACGACGTTCGAGCGCTCGCGCATCTCGCGATCGGTGAACAATCTCCCGCGAATGAGCGGGACGTTCATCGTGTGAAGGAAGCCGTTGTCGCAGACGCTGACGTTCGTCACGTGATCCTGACCGGGCGGCGGCGGCGGCTGCCCTTCGATGGTGAAGTTGGTGCCGGCGCCAAGGCCCGTCAGCGGAAGATAGCTGACCGCCCCGACCGCCTGAACACCCGGCAGTTCCCGAACGCGTGCGGTCGCGTCCTGAAAGAAGCGGATGCGCTGCTGATCGTCGGTGTACTTCGCGGCCGGCAACTGCAGCCGCATCGTCAGGATGTTGCTCGTCGAGTAGCCGGGATTCACCTGACGGAGCGAGCTGAAGCTTCGCAGCATCAGGCCTGCGCCGATGAGGAGCACCGACGCGAGCGCGATTTCCGACACGACGAACGCCTGTCGCATCCGCCGGTGACGGAGACCGGCGCCGACCTGGCGCCCGCCGTCTTTCAGCGTCTCCTGCACGTCGGTCCGCGATCCTTCGAACGCCGGCGCGAGACCACAGACAATCGAGGTCAGCAGCGACACTGTCGCCGTGAAAGCAAGCACTGGCACGCTCAGACGAACCCGACCGAGCGTCGTCAGATCGACGGGGCTGAGGGCCAACAGGATCGCGAGCCCCCATTGCGCGACGATCAGGCCGACAGCGCCGCCCAGCACAGCGAGCACGATGCTCTCGGTCAGCAATTGCCGGATCACGCGGCCGCGAGGTGCGCCGAGCGCGGCGCGAATCGCGATTTCGCGCTGCCGGGCCGCGCCGCGCGCGAGCAGCAGGTTGGCCACGTTGGCGCACGCGATCAGCAGCACGAATGCGACGGCGCCGGCCAGAATCAACAGCGCGCGCCGATACTCGCCCGACAGCTCGTCGTGCAGCGGGATGACGCGCGCGCCCCAGTTCGTGTTCCGCTCCGGCGTCTCGGTCGCCAGCGCGCTCGCGATGGCCGTCATCTCGCTCTGCGCCTGCGCGACGGTCACGCCCGGCTTCAGTCGGCCGATCGCTTCGAGAAACCGTCCGCCGAAATTGCGCGCGCTCGACGGCAGGACGTACGGCCTCCACATGTCGGCCGGCTTGCCGGACTGCGATCCCTGTCTGATGAGCAATCGAAATCCGGGCGGCATCACGCCGACCACGGTCTGCAGCCGCGCGTTCAACTGAATCGTCCGCCCGATCACGTTCGGATCGCCGCCGTAACGCCGCTGCCAGAAGTCGTAGCTGAGAATCACCACTGCCGATTGCGCGTCGGTGTTCTCGGCGTCGGTGAACGGACGGCCGAGGAGCGGCGACACGCCGAGAATCGGAAAGAACGACGCCGTCACGTTCTGCACGGTGACTTCTTCAGGCTCGCCGCCGCCGGTGAGATTCGCGCGCGTGTCGACGAGGGCCGCCATACGCTCCAGCGACGTGCTCCGTTCGCCCCATCTGATGAACTGCGAGGGGCCGACCACGTTGCTTTGGCCCGGTCGGCGGGTCGATTCCTCCCACAACACGACGATGCCGTCGGGATCGCGGAAGGGGAGCCGTTCGAGCAGCACGGCGTTGACGATGGTGAAGATGGCGGTGTTGGCTCCAATGCCGAGCGCGAGCGCGAGCACGGCGACGGCGGTGAAGCCGGGTGTGCGCACGCACACCCGAATCGCGTAGCGAAGATCCCGCAGGAGCGAATCCATGAAGGGTTAGAGCAGCGGAGCGGCCTTATTGGTTGTCAGACTGGAAATCGGGATGACCGACCAGCCGAAGTGCATGTGCATCGAGCCAATCTTCACGTCGACGTCGACGCCGAGCGCGCGCGCCCGCGACTCCGCGATCGCGGCCGCATCGAGACGGAAGAACACCGGTGTGACGGCGATCGAAAACGGCCCGTCGGCGGGCGCCGTGAGGCCGACGGAGACGAGCGCGGTGAACAGGATCAGCAATCCCATCACCATCCGAGTCAGCCATGTGCGAAGAGGCACGACTCTGCCAAGGCCAATCCCATGCCAGGATTGGGCATCGCGAGGCGGCGTTTTTCGAGGAAAAACGGGCCGCGAGACAGGCGCGGCCCTTCGGTTGTTCGGTTGTGGGACTGGTCCGTTCGGAAGCGGTTAACGGTCAGCGATCACTGATCGTGGCCTTCGCGAAGGCCGGGCCGCACCTGGATGCTGACGGTCGCCGCCGCAAGCGCCCTGCTGCCTCGCTTCAACCGGAACATCACCTTGTAAGCGCCGGTGCGGAAAATGTGCTCGACCGTGAAGCGTCGTTTGATCTCGCTCTTG
>DASYQZ010000066.1:0-26031 GCA_036004865.1 Vicinamibacterales bacterium | reverse complement strand
AGAAATGCCTCGGGATCGGTCCACTGTCCGAGTTCCCACTGAAACTTTCTCGACTTGTCGACGAGGAGCTGGCCATCGTCGGCGAGCACGACGCGCGCGCGCTCGAGCGGACGCGGCGCCGGCCCTTCGAAGTTGATGCCGGTCAGCCGGAAGCCGCTGCCGTGGCACGGGCACTTGAACTTGCTCTCGGCCGACAGGTAATTCGGCGTGCAGCCGAGATGCGTGCAGGTGCTGATGATGGCGTAGAAGCCGCTCGCGTGCGCGACGAGGTCGTCGGGCGTGCGCACGATCCACACGCCGAATTTTTCTTTCCAGCGCTCGTCGACGCCCATGCCGTACTCGTTCGGGAAGCCGGCCTTGAACTGCTGCGGCGGCTCGTTCAACACGTTCGGGAACATGAAGCGGCCGGTCGCGGCAAGCGCCGCGGCCGACGCGGCGGTGAACGCGCCCCACGCCAGTCCCATCCACGCGCGCCGCGTCAGGAGCGGCGAGGTGTCGTCGGGATCACGCGTCGTGGTTTTCGCCGTGGCTGCCGACGTCGTCGCCGGGGCTTTCGCCGACGCCGCAGCCGCCGTGGTGGTTCGTCCGCCAAGATCCGGAATCGGCGCAGCCGGCGGTTTCGGCGGCGCCGCGGGACGTGCGGCGTGCGCACCCGTCGCCACAGGCGCCGCGGGCGCCGCAGGCCTTGCCCCCGTCGCTGCAGCAGCCGCCGGCGTCGCCGCGGGATTCGCACCCGTCGGCGGCGCCTTGGGAACCTCGATCTTGGTCTCGTCAGCCATCTTTATGTTCTCGTGACAGTTACCCGATCATCTTCAATGCTTCGATCGCGGCCTGTCGAACCTTCAGGCTGCGATCGGCCTCGCTCAACACGGTCACCGACGGTTTCAGCGATTCATCCTTGAGCGCGGCCGCAGCGCGCAGCCCGCTGATCATTACGTCCGCCACCGGATCCAGATCCGCGTCCTGCCGGACATCCCTCTTTACGGTCTGCTCGACGAACGGGCGATCGAGCATCTGCTTGATGACGGCGACGCCGTCGTGGTTGCCGTGGCGCGCGAGCGCCACCGCGGCGTTCCAACGGACGTCGGCGATCGAATCCTGCAGCGCCGTCCGCAGCGTCGGAATCTGCGCGTCGCCCGGCAGCGCGCCGAGCGCGTAGACGACCATCTTGCGGATGCCGGCGTCGACGTCGGGCGCGGTGAAGAGCGGGATCAAGCGCGGCACGACCGCGGGGTCGCCCGACGATCCGAGCGCCCAAATCACGCTGATGCGCGTTTCGCTGTCGGGGTCGTCGAGCGCGTGCGTGAGATCGGCGATCGCGTCGGCCGGCAGCGGCGGATCGAGCCGCCCGATCGCGAGCGCGAGATAGCGCCGCACCTGCGCATCGCCTTTCGACTCCTGAAACGCTTTGACCAGCGCCGGCGCGAGCGTGCGGTCGGCGCGCACTTTCGGGTCGGCCATCAGCCGCGATAACTCGTAGGCGGCCGGCCAGCGGCGATCGGATCCGCCGCGCTGAATCTCGACGAGGTAGTCCTGCGGCGAGCGCGCGTCGGCGAGCAGCGAGCGGAATCCGATGTAGACCCCGATGGTGATCGCGACAACGGCCAACGGGATCAAAAAGAACTGAACGGCCAGGGCGGGCGTGGCGGCGAGTGAATTTCGAGTCGCGGATTCGCGCTCGATCAGCTTGTCCATGTATGGGAAATCAGGTCGAGACCCCGGGACGGCCGAGGCGTGCAAGTTTTACCATTCGTTCGTTTAGCGGTCAAGCGAGCGGCCCATCGGTACTGACCTTGCTAAACGCCGTGCTATGCAGCCCATCATACTCATTCTGGCTTTTGCCTTCGTCGCTTTGTTCGCCGCGACGCCGGCGCTGGCTCAGCGGCGCGTGCCCGACGCCGGTATGTTGGGCGCGGGCGCGTCGGTCGGCGTGACCGTTCCGACCGACTTCAGCGTCGACAGCGGATTGGCCGTCGGCGGCACGATCGAAGGGTACCTGACGCCGCGCCTGTCAGTGCGCGGGCAGCTCTACACAGCGTGGTGGGATTTCCAGCCGTTGCAGGGGTTGGTCGGCTCAGTTCGCCCGACGTTCGTCGTTGGCCATCTCGTTTACAACTGGGAACGCGGCGCGGTGCATCCCTATGTCACGGTTGGCGGCGGGATGTACCGGTACGCGATCGAGCGCGTCGTGTCGTCGCGCTCGACCGTGAATGCGACCGACACCCACCGTGGACTGAACCTCGGCGGAGGATTCGAGTATTTCCTGAGGCGCCGTGAAACGATGACCGTCGAGCTGCTCTATCACAGGGTCGGCGAGCTCGCGTCGCCGTTGGCATTCACCAACGGAACGTTCTGGTCCTTCGCGATCGGTTTGAAAGCGTCCGTCGGCCGATGAGAATCAGCGCGTCGCGCCGACCGTTTCTTCTGTCGCGACCGGTTTGAGGAACGGCATCAACTGCCGGAGCCGCGCGCCCACCTGTTCGAGCTGCTGGGTGCGCTCGGCCGCGCGCGTTTGATTGAACCAGGGCCGACCCTGCTCGTTCTCCAGAATCCAGCCCCTGGCGTACTTGCCGCTCTGCACGTCTTCGAGAATCTGCTTCATCGCGCGCCGCGTCTCGTCCGTGACGATTTTCGGGCCGCCGGTGTAGTCGCCGTGCTCGGCGGTGTCGCTCACCGAGTAGCGCATGTAGTTCAACCCGCCCTGGTAGATCAGGTCGACGATCAGCTTCAGCTCGTGACAGCACTCGAAGTACGCGATCTCGGGCTGATAGCCGGCCTGGACCAGCGTGTCGAATCCCGCTTTGATCAGCGCGCTCACGCCGCCGCAGAGGACGGCCTGCTCGCCGAACAGATCGGTCTCGGTCTCCTCGGCGAACGTCGTCTCGAGCACGCCGGCGCGGGCGACGCCGATGCCTTTCGCGTACGACAATGCCAGCGCGCGCGCCGAGCCGGTCGCATCCTGATGCACCGCAATCAAGGCCGGCGTGCCCGCGCCTTCGACGAAGAGCTCGCGCACGCGATGTCCGGGAGATTTGGGCGCGACCATCGTGACGTCGACGTCCGGCCGGACGGCGATGGCGCCGAAGCGGATGTTGAATCCGTGCGCAAACATCAGCATGTTACCGGGCTGCAGGTTCGGCTCGATCTCCTCGCGGTAGACCTTCCCCTGCGCCGTGTCGGGGATGAGGATCATCACGACGTCGGCCCACTTCGAGACCTCGCCGACTTCACCGACCGTGAGTCCCGCCGCGCGCGCCTTGTCGCGCGAGCGGCTCGTCGACGGCAGCCCGACGCGGACGCTGACGCCGCTGTCCTTCAGATTCAGCGCATGCGCATGTCCCTGCGATCCGTACCCGATCACCGCCACCTTCTTGCCCTGAATCAGCGAAAGATCAGCGTCCTTGTCGTAGTACATCGTTGCCATCGGTATCCCTCACAGTCGCTCGGTTCGAGCCTCGCGCTCCATCAGACAGAACAGTTGCTGACGTCACCGCTGATTTCGGGCGCAGTGCCCGACGAACGGGCGGCGCCCATGCGCTGAACCGCCGTCAGGCCGCGCGCCATGGCGACGCGGCCGGTCCGCACCATCTCGACGACGCCGTACGGCCGCAGCACTTCCACGAGACTGTCGATTTTGTCCTCGGTCCCGGTCGTCTCGATGACGAGCGACTCGGGGCTGACGTCGACGATGCGCGCGCGGTAGACGTCGACGAGCTGCATGACGTGCGTGCGCGCCTCGCCCGTCGCGGCAACCTTGATCAAGGCGAGGTCACGCGAGATCGACGGCGCCGTCGTGATGTTGTCGACGCGCCGCACCGGCACGAGCTTGTGCAGATGCGCCTCGAGCCGGCGCGCGCCGTACTCGTCGGTGTCGACGACCACGGTCATCCGCGACACGCCCGGTGTCTCGGTGTGGCCGACCGTCAGCGATTCGATGTTGAACGCGCGCCGCCGGAAGAGCGAGGCGACGCGGTTCAGGACGCCCGGTTTGTTGTCGACGTAGACCGCCAGGGTATGCAGCATCTTCCCCACCTCAAACGCAACCACGAAAACACGAAATCACGAAAAAGATCTTCCTCACCTGCTCACCCGCCCGCCGGCGAAATCGCGAACCAGGAGAAAGCATTGGTTTCGTGTTTTCGTGTTTTCGTGGTTGCATTTGTTCTTGTCAATCCGCCGCCGTTTCCACGATTGGTGACGGACGTCGAATCATCTTGTGCAAATCCGCTCCCGCCGGCACCATCGGGTACACCGAATCTTCCTGCTCCACCTGGAAATCGATCAGCGCCGCGCGCTTCTGCCGCCGCGCGGCGTGCACCGCATCGGCGACGTCGCTGCGCTTGGTGACCGCGGTCGCGGCAATCCCGAACGCTTCCGCCAGCTTCACGAAGTTGGGATTGACCAGCGGCGTCGCGGCATAGCGCTTCTCGTAGAAGAACTCCTGCCACTGACGCACCATCCCGAGGTAGCCGTTGTTGATGATCGCGATGTTGACGTCGAGCTTCTCCTGCGCAATCGTCGCCAGCTCCGCCATCGTCATCTGGAACCCGCCGTCGCCGACGACGACCCAGACCTCGGCATCGGGGCACGCGACCTTGGCGCCGATCGCCGCCGGCAGCGCGAAACCCATCGTACCGAGACCGCCGGACGTGATGAGCGATCGCGATCGATCGTGCTTGTAGTACTGGGCTTCCCACATCTGATGCTGGCCGACGTCGGTGACGACGACCGCGTTGCCGTCGGTCAGGCGCCACAAATCGTTGATCACATGCGCGGCGTACAGATGGCCGTCGTCGGGCAGCTGCTGGATGTCGCGCACGGCCGAATCGCCCTTGAGCGCGTCGATCCGCGCGTGCCACGTCGAGCGATCGCGCTTCACCACGTGCGGCAGCCATTCGAGGAGCGACGGGCGCAGATCCTTGGCGATCGCGACGTCGACGCGAACGTTCTTGTTCAGCTCGGCGCGATCGATGTCGACGTGAATCTTCCGTGCGTTGAGCGCGTAGGTCTTCAGGTTGCCCGTGACGCGATCGTCGAAGCGCATGCCGAGCGCAATCAGCAGATCCGCTTCCTGGATCGCGTGATTCACCCACGCTTCGCCGTGCATCCCCATCATGCCGAGGTTCAGCGGATGCGACGCCGCGACGCCGCCGATGCCGAGCAGCGTGACGGCGATCGGGATGTTCCCCAGTTCCGCGAGCGCGACAATTTCGCGCTCCGCTCCGGACAGCATCACGCCGTGGCCGGCGAGAATGAGCGGGCGCTCGGCCGCGTTGATCAACGCGATGGCTTCCCGATAGTCGCCGTCGCCCGGAAGCGCATCGTCGAGCGCTTCGGTGAGATGAGCGACCGCCGCGTCCCAGTCCACCTCGCAGGCCGCCTGCTGCGCATCTTTCGTGATGTCGACGAGCACGGGACCCGGACGTCCGTCCCGCGCGACCGCGAACGCCTCGAGCACGGCGGGCGCAACGTCTTCGGCGCGCGTGACCAGATAGTTGTGCTTCGTGATCGGCAGCGTGATGCCGGTGATGTCGGTTTCCTGAAACGCGTCGGATCCGATCAGCTTGCTGCCCACCTGCCCGGTGATGCAGACGATCGGCGAGCTGTCCATCATCGCGGTCGCGATGCCGGTGACCATGTTGGTCGCGCCGGGCCCGGACGTCGCGACGGCGACGCCGACCTTGCCGCTCGCGCGCGCGTAGCCGTCGGCCATGTGCGTCGCGCCCTGCTCGTGCCGGACGAGAATGTGCCGAATCGGATAGCCGAGCATCGCGTCGTACGCCGGCAGAATCGCTCCGCCGGGATATCCGAACACGTCGGTCACGCCTTCGCGAACCAACGCTTCCCAGAGAATCTGCGCACCAGTGAGCTTCATCACAACCCCACGACGTTCAACGCAGAACGCGCAGAACTCGCCGGAACAGGCTCAGCGGTTTCAGCGGGTTCTGCGTTGATCGTTGTCATCCGGTTACCGCTCCAGTTGCCGCCGACGACACAAGCCTCGCGTATTTCGCCAGCACGCCGGTCGTGTAACGCGGCGCCGGGCAGCGCCATTCCGCGAGGCGCTGCTTTAACACGTTATCGGCAATCTCGACGTCGATCTTTCGGTTCGGCACGTCGATGACGATGACGTCGCCGTCGCGCACGGCGGCCAGCGGTCCGCCGCGCGAGGCCTCCGGTGCGATGTGGCCGACCGCGAATCCGCGTGTCGCGCCCGAGAATCGTCCGTCCGTGATCAGGGCGACCGACTCTCCGAGGCCGGCGCCGACCATCGCGCCCGTCACGGCGAGCATCTCGCGCATGCCGGGACCGCCGCTCGGACCCTCGTAGCGGATGACGACGACGTCGCCGGGCTTGATGGCCTGATGCTGGACCGCGTCGAACGCCGCTTCCTCGCTGTCGAAGACGCGCGCCGGACCGCGGTGCTGCATGCGATTGGCGCCGGAGATTTTCATCACCGACCCTTCGGGCGCGAGGTTGCCGCGCAGGATGACGAGACCGCCCGTGCTCTTCAACGCGCGATCGATCGGCCGGACGACTTCCTGGCCCGGCGTCTCCACCGCGCCCTTCGCTTCGTCCGCGATCGTCCGCCCGGTGACCGTGCGCGCCGAGCCGTGCAAAATACCGGCGTCGGCGAGCCGCTGCGCCACGAGCGCGCTGCCGCCGGCGGCGTGGAGATCGGTCGCGACGAAGCGGCCGGAGGGTTTGAGATCGGCCAGCAGCGGCACGTGCGCGCTGATGCGATCGAAATCGGCGAGCGAGAGATCGAGCCCGGCTTCGTGCGCGATCGCAACCAGGTGGAGCACCGCGTTGGTCGATCCGCCGGTCGTCGCGACCGACGCGATCGCGTTCTCGAGCGCGGCTTTCGTCAATATGTCGCGCGGACGCAGGTTCTCGCGGACCAGCGTCATCACGCGCTCGCCCGCCTGCCGCGCGACGTTCGCCTTCGCCGGATCGTTGGCCGGCACGCTGCCGCTGCCGAGCGCCGCGATGCCGAGGAACTCGACGGCGATCGCCATCGTGTTCGCCGTGAACTGGCCGCCACACGCTCCCGCGCCGGGACACGCCGAATCCTCGAGGCGGTGGAGGTCCGCATCGGTCATGCGGCCCGCCGCGTGCGCGCCGATGGCCTCGTAGACGTCCTGGATGGTGACGTCGTGACCGTTCCACGTGCCCGGCGCGATCGATCCGCCGTACAGCACGACGCCCGGGACGTTCAGGCGCGCGAGCGCCATGGCGGCGGCCGGAATCGTCTTGTCGCAGCCGACGAGGATCACGAGGCCGTCGAAGCCGTTGCCGCGCGTGACGAGCTCGATTGAATCGGTGATGACCTCGCGGCTGACGAGCGAGGCGCGCATCCCCTCGGTCCCCATCGTGATGCCGTCGGAGATCGAGACGGTGTTGAACTCCATCGGCGTGCCGCCCTGCGCGCGGATCCCGTCCTTCACATGGACCGCGAGATCGCGCAGGTGATAGTTGCACGGCCCGATCTCGATCCACGTGTTGGCGACGCCGATGAGCGGCTTCTTCAGATCGCTGTCCGAGAAGCCGACCGCCTTCAGCATCGCGCGAGCGCCGGCGCGGCTCGGCCCGGCGGTGAGCGGGTTGCCGTGGCCGTCCGCGGTCACGAGACCACCTCGAACGGATCGGGCGACCGTTCCTCGCGCGATTTCCAGCTGGCGTACGACCCGAGCGTGCGCAGCGTCGGCGCGAATTCGGCGAGATGGCTGAGCGCGCGCGCGCACGTCAGGTTGTCGCGCGCCGCCGCCAGATCCGCGTAGAAGAGGTATTCCCACGGCCGGCCCGGAATCGGCCGCGATTCGAGCTTCGTCAGATCGATGCCGCGCAGCGCGAACACGCTGAGCGCCTTGAAGAGCGCCGCCGGCTCGTTCGGCACGGTGAAGACGATGGTCGTCTTGTCGGCGACGGTGTTCTTGAGCGGCCGGCGGCCGATGACGATGAAACGGGTGATGTTGTCGTCGTAGTCCTGCACCGACGAAGCCAGCGGCGTCAGCCCGAAGACTTCGCCGGCGCGCGCCGACGCGATCGCCGCAGCATCGAGCGCGCCGTTGTCGGCGACCATCTTCGCGCTGCCGGCGGTGTCGTACGTCGCGATGACCTCGACGTTCTTCAACGTGCGCAGGAAGCGCTCGCACTGCGCCAGCCCCTGCGGGTGCGAGTACACACGCTTCAGGCCGTCGAGCGTCGCGCCCGGCACCGCGAGCAGATGATGGATGACCGGCAACTCGACCTCGCCGACGATCGGCACCTCATTCGACAGCAGCAGGTCGTAGTTGCGGTGGATGCTGCCGCCAATCGAATTCTCGATTGGCAGCACGCCGTACGTGGTCTGGCCGCCGTTCACGGCGTCGAACACTTCCTCGAAGCTCCGGAGCGGCACGAGCTGCGCGTCGGTGTCGACGCGCCGTGCCGCCGCTTCGCTGAACGCCCCCGGCTCACCCTGATACCCGATCCTCATAGCTCTCACCCGTAGCGCAGCCCTTCAGGGCTGCCATGGCGCCGTACACCAAAAAGGCCGTCATTCCTTGCGGTTGACGGCCCCAAAACTTGTTCGATGTGGACCCGTCAGCCGCTGGCGCATTCGCGCCCAATAAACACGACGACGACGGGAATAAGCGACATCGCAGGGGTATTAGACAGGGGCCAGGGCTAGAAGTCCAATTGATAATAATTACCGGTTCATAAGCGAATCGAATCCTAGAGCTTGGGAAGCGTGACGCCGCGCTGCGCCTGATATTTGCCCTTCTTGTCCTTGTACGACACCGCGCAGACCTCGTCGCTCTGGAAGAACAGCACCTGCGCGATTCCTTCGTTCGCGTAGATCTTGGCGGGCAGCGGCGTCGTGTTCGAGATCTCGATCGTCACGTGTCCTTCCCATTCCGGCTCGAACGGCGTCACGTTGACGATGATGCCGCAGCGCGCGTACGTCGACTTGCCGAGACAGACGGTGAGGATGTCGCGCGGAATCCGGAAGTACTCGACCGTGCTGGCGAGCGCGAACGAGTTCGGCGGGATGATGCAGACATCCGCCTTGATGTCGACGAACGATTTCGGATCGAAGTCCTTCGGGTCGACGATTACGTTGTACACGTTGCTGAAGACCTTGAACTCGTCGCCGACCCGCACGTCGTAGCCGTACGACGACACGCCGTACGAAATGACGCCGGCGCGGATCTGTTCGTCGACGAAAGGCTCGATCATCCGATGCTCGAGCGCCATGCGTTTGATCCAGGTATCAGGTTTGATCGACACGATCTGTCGTCGGGGCGCTCAACGCCGGAACAGCGCGAAGAGAAACGTGAGGAGGATACTCAAAAGGATCGACGTGGTCAGCGGGAAGTAGAAGGTGAAGTTGTCGCGCTTGACGTAGAAGTCCCCCGGCAGCCGGAAAAGCGGCACGCCAAGCATGATCACGAGTCCGAGGGCGGCGACCAGGAGACCGATCCACAGCAGCGCTTTGCCCATGTTCCATCTCTGATTGAAGCGTTCCCTTTGTTTCCTTCGTTGGCCTTTCTGTCGAATCAGCGCCTCAAATGAGCTCGATTCCCGCGAACAAGTACCCGATTTCGAACGCGGCCGTCTCCGGCGCGTCGGATCCGTGTGTGGCGTTGCGCTCGATCGACTGGGCAAACTCCCTCCGCAGCGTGCCGGCATCCGCCTTCGCGGGATCGGTCGCGCCTATCAGCGTCCGCCACTTCCTGATGGCGTCGGGCGCTTCGAGCACCATGACGACTGCAGGGCCGGATGACATGAAGTCGGTCAGACTTTTGAAAAACGGACGCTCACGATGCACGGCGTAGAAGCCTTCGGCCTCTTTCTTCGAGAGTTGAACGCGCCGCATGGCACGAATCTGGAATCCGTTGTCTTCGATGCGTTGAATAATCTTGCCCGCGAGATGCCGGTCCACGGCATCAGGCTTGATGATGGCCAACGTCCGCTCGGTCATCCGGCGATTATAGCAGTGGCTAACTCAGCAACAGAGACGAGGAAACGCACATGACGCCGATGGCGATGAAACAGCAGGACGATCCCGACAAGCACAAAGGGGCGATCGAAGGCGATCGTCCCTACGACGAGCAGTATGGAAACCCGAACGCCGACGCCCTCAACGAAGAGGGTCTGCCTGAGGACTGCGACCGGATCGCCGAGGACGTGATCGGCGCGAACGCTGACGAGACTCAGGGGTGAGATTCGGCAGGGCGTGAATTGCTGAGGTCGGCCACCCCAGCAACTCACGCATCCCACGAGTTTCTAGCGGAGGCTCTCCATGATTTCCTCGAGAGCTTCCTGGCCCGGTCTGATTTTCTCGAGCGGAAGCGTCGCCAGCGGCTCGTCGATCAGATTGAGCTGTTCGAGGAAATCGTCGCGGTCCGGCTCGATGTAGATCAGGCCGGTCGCGAACTCGCCGCGCCGCGCGGTTTCGTGGAGCCGCTTCAGCGCGCTGATCTTATCGGTCGGATCGTAGTCCTCTTCGAGCTTCTTCAGGTACAGCTTCGAGCCGTCGTGCATGCGCACTTCCTGCGTCGTGCCCGGCTCGTAGTCGACCGAGATGTCCTCGAAGAACGGCACGAAGCTCACCTCTTCGAGCGGATCGTCGTGGTCCTTCACATACGCGTAGCTCTTCGTCGAGCCCTCGTGATCGTTGAAGGTGACGCACGGCGAGATGACGTCGAGCATCACGGTCCCGCGATGCGCCAGCGCCGCCTTGAGAAGCGACAGCAACTGCTTCTTGTCACCCGAGAACGACCGCGCGACGAACGTCGCGCCGAGCTCGACGGCGAGCGCGCAGGTGTCGATCGGCGGCAGATCGTTGACGACGCCCGTCTTGAGCTTCGAGCCCAGATCGGCGGTCGGCGAGAACTGCCCTTTCGTCAGGCCGTAACAGCCGTTGTCCTCGATGATGTAGATGATCGGCAGGTTGCGGCGCATCAGGTGCACGAACTGGCCGATGCCGATCGCGCCGGTGTCGCCGTCGCCGCTGACGCCGATGGCAATCAGCTTCTTGTTCGCCAGCATCGCGCCGGTGCCGACCGACGGCATCCGGCCGTGGACCGCGTTGAAGCCGTGCGACCCGCCGAGGAAGTACGCCGGGCTCTTGCTCGAGCAGCCGATCCCCGAGAGCTTGATCACCTGGCGCGGGTCGACGCCCATCTCGTAGAAGGCGTCGATGATGCGCTCGGAGATCGCGTTGTGGCCGCAGCCGGCGCATAACGTCGTCTTGCCGCCTTTGTAGATCTGCGGTTCGAGCCCGATTCGATTGACTTTGATTGGTGTAGGCATTTTTTACTTTGCGCCCCTTTGCCGCCTGGGGCTATTCGCCACCGGCATTGCCCGCGCTCATACGCGTGACCGTCTTCTTCGCGACCTCGTACCCTTCCTGCGCCAGCACGTCGTCGGTCACGCTGCGCGCGTCGATCGGCAGACCGTTGTAGTGGAGCACGCTGCGCACCTTGGCGATCCGATCGGGCGTCAGCTCGAGCTTCATCAACTGCAGCAGCTGCGCGTCGCGGTTCTGCTCGATGACGTAGAGGCGATCGTGCGCGTCGATGAACGCGGTGAGCTCGTCGTTGAACGGGTAGCCACGCAGCCGGAAGTACGACGTCTCGACCTTCGTCTCTTCCCGCAACTGGTCGCGGCTCTCTTCCGTCGCGTAGTGTGACGTGCCGAACGCGATGAAGCCGATCTTCGCCTTCGGGTTGTGCTGGATGACCGGCTTCGGGACGTGCTGGCGCGCCGTCTCGAACTTGCGCGCGAGCCGGTCCATGTTCTCGACGTAGTCGTCCGGACGCTCGCTGTATTGCCCTTTGGCATTGTGACCGGATCCGCGCGCGAAGTACGCCGGCATGCCGTCACCCGGAATCGTGCGATAGGGGATGCCGTCGCCGTCCACGTCCTTGTACCGGCCCCATTCGCCGATGCGCTTCAGCACCTCATCGGTCAGCACCTTGCCGCGATTGATCGGCTTGTCCGGATACTTGAACCCGTCGGACATCCAGTTGTTCATGCCCAGATCGAGGTCCATCATCACGAACACCGGCGTCTGGAACTGCTCGGCGAGATCGAACGCCTCCTGCGACATCGTGTAGCACTCTTCGACGGACGAGGGGAAGATCATGATGTGCTTCGTATCGCCATGGGAGAGGAACGCGGTCTGAAGCAGATCGCCCTGCGCGGTCCGCGTCGGCAGGCCGGTTGACGGCCCGACCCGCTGCACGTCGAAGATGACCGCCGGTGCTTCGGCGTAGTACCCGAGACCGGCGAACTCGCCCATCAGCGAAATGCCCGGCCCGGCGGTTGCCGTCATCGATCGCGCGCCGGCCCAGCTCGCGCCGATGACCATGCCGAGCGACGCGATTTCGTCCTCGGCCTGCACGATCGCGAACGTCGCCTTTCCGGTCTCTTTGTCGATCCGGTACTTCTTCATGTAGGTGATGAGCGATTCGCACAGCGACGAGGACGGCGTGATCGGATACCAGGCGACGACGGTGACGCCGGCCATCATGCAGCCGATGGCGGCTGCGGTATTCCCCTCGATGAGGATCTTGCCCCTCGTTTCGCTCATCGGCTCGATGACGTACGGATCCTGCTTCGTGAAGTTCGCCTCCGCGTAGTCCCAGCCCGCCTTCAGCGCGCCCTGGTTGAGCGCGACGGCTTTCCCCTTCTTCCCGAGCTGCTTGTTCAGCGCTTTCTCCATCAGCGTCATGTCGATCCCGAGCAGCTTCGCGAGGATGCCGTCGTAGATCATGTTGCGCACGAGGCGGCGCAGCTTCGCATCGGGACACACCGGCGTGACCAGCTTGTCGAACGGCACGGGATAGAACGTCAGATCGCTGCGCAGCGCGTCCAGCTTCAGCGGCCCGTCGTAGACGACGGCAGCGCCCGGATCGAGCGTGAGGACGTCTTCCTTCGCCGTCTCCGGATTCATCGCGACGAGAAAGTCGACTTCCTTCTTGCGTCCGACGTAGCCGCGCTTGCTGGCGCGAATCGTGTACCACGTGGGCAGGCCCGCGATGTTCGACGGGAACATGTTCTTGCCGGAGACCGGGACGCCCATCAGCAGAATCGATCGCAGGAGCACGAGGTTCGCGGTCTGACTGCCCGACCCGTTGACCGTCGCGACCTGGATGCTGAAATCGTTCACCACGCGCTGCTTGCGCGCCGCCTCCTGTTGTTCCTGAACCGCCAGATCTGTCGGTGACATTCTCAAGTCCTTACAGCGTATGAAGATAGGGGAGTTGACAACCGGAAAAGTATAACACGCGGGTGCTTCCCGCCTGGTGCTCGGTGCCTAGGTACTCAGCATCTCATCGATCGCCTTGCCCATATCGGCCGGGCTTTTCACAACGGTCACGCCTGCGGCGGTCAGCGCCGCCATCTTTTCGGCGGCCGTGCCCTTGCCGCCCGCGATGATCGCGCCGGCGTGGCCCATCCGTCGTCCGGGAGGCGCGGTCTGACCCGCGATGAACGCGACGACGGGCTTCTTGAAGTGAGCTTTGATCCACGCGGCTGCTTCTTCCTCGGCGCTGCCGCCGATTTCGCCAATCATGATCACCGCGTCGGTGTCGGGATCGTCGGCGAAGAGCTTCAGCGCATCGATGTGCGTCGTGCCGATGAACGGATCGCCGCCGATGCCGATGCACGTGGTCTGCCCCATGCCGAGCCGCGTGAGCTGATGAATCGCTTCGTAGGTGAGGGTGCCGCTCTTCGACACAATGCCGACGCGCCCTTCCTTGACGATGTTGTGCGGGATGATTCCGGCTTTCGCTTTTCCCGGTGAGATGATGCCGGGACAGTTCGGACCGATGAGACGCGTGTCCGGTTTCGTCTTCAGAAACGTCATCGCGCGCATCATGTCGAGGACCGGAATGCCTTCGGTGATGCACACGACGAGGGCGATTCCGGCATCCGCCGCTTCCATCACCGCGTCGGCGGCAAACGGCGGCGGGACGAAAATGACCGACGCGTTCGCGCCGGTTGTCTTCACGGCGTCCAGGACCGTGTCGAAGATCGGCCACCCTTCGTGTGTGGCGCCGCCCTTCCCCGGCGTCACGCCGCCGACGACCGTCGTCCCGTAGGCCGCCGCCTGCTTCGCGTGGAAGGTGCCTTCGCGGCCGGTGAGGCCCTGAACGATCAGGCGAGTCGATTTATCGATGAGAACAGACATATAGACGTCAAACGCAACCACGAAAGCACGAAAACACGAAAACGCAGCTTCTGGAAGAACCGTTTTTCGTGCTTTCGTGCTTTCGTGGTTGCATTTTCTTCGGGTGCTCGTCGTTGTAGTTCAGCGCGCCAGCCGCACGACTTTTCGCGCCGCTTCGTCCATCGAGTCGGCGGTCGTGAAGTTCATCTTGCTGTCCTTGAGCAGCCGCTTCCCTTCATCGACGTTCGTGCCTTCCATGCGGATGACGATCGGCACCGGCACGCCGAGCTCTTTGACCGCGCCGATCACGCCCTGCGCGAGCACGTCGCACCGGAGGATGCCGCCGAAGATGTTGATGAGCACCGCCTTCACGTTCTTGTCCGACATCAGGATCTTGAACGCGTTCCGGATCTGCTCGGCGTTCGCGCCGCCGCCGACGTCGAGGAAGTTCGCCGGCTCGCCGCCGGCGAGCTTGATGATGTCCATCGTCGCCATCGCGAGTCCCGCGCCGTTCACCATGCAGCCGATGTTGCCGTCGAGGTGGATGTAGTTCAGCGAGAACTTCGAGGCTTCGATCTCCAACGGATCCTCTTCGCCGAGATCCCGCAGGTCGCGGATGTCGGTGTGGCGGTACAGCGCGTTGTCGTCGAAGTTCATCTTCGCGTCGAGCGCCAGCAGATCGCCGGACTGGGTGACCACGAGCGGGTTGATCTCGAGGAGCGACGCATCGGTGGCGACGAAGGCCTCGTAGACCGCGGTGGCGAGCTTGACGAACTTGTTGACCTGCGCGCCGTCGAGTCCCATGCCGAACCCGAGCCGCCGCGCCTCGAACGGCACGATGCCGACGCCGGGCTCGATGTGGACGCGCACGATCTTCTCGGGCGTCTTCGCGGCGACTTCTTCGATGTCCATGCCGCCCGCGGCGCTCGCCATCATCACCGGCTTGCCGGCGGCGCGATCGAGCAGCAGGCTGAGATACAGCTCGCGCTGCATCTGCAGTCCCTCTTCGACGAGCACGCGGCTGACCATGCGGCCTTCCGGACCGGTCTGATGCGTGACGAGCGTCATCCCGATCATCTCGCCGGCGATCCGTTCGGCTTCGTCGGGCGACTTCGCGAGCTTGACGCCGCCGCCCTTGCCGCGGCCGCCCGCATGAATCTGCGCCTTCACGACGACGATGCTCCCGCCGAGCCGCCGCGCGATCTCGCCGGCCTCCGCCGCGTTGAACGCGACCTCGCCGCGAGGGACCGGCACGCCGTGGCGCGCCAGGATCGCTTTCGCTTGGTACTCGTGGATTTTCATCGAGAGGTCAGAACTTCAGATGCTAATCGCGCGCGCGCGAACGCGTCAAGGTTAGGCGAGGCCTCCACGTGCTGATGCCGGACGTCGAGTGAGACTCGCACCACGGAAATGGGTCGGGGTCGGTTGCGTCCGTCGGACACCGAACGGTAAACTGCGAAGGTTATGCGTGTCTTTTCGTCCTCAGTGTGGACGAAGATACTCATCGGGCTCACCGGCGTCGCGCTTTTCACCTATCTCGTCATTCACATCGCCGGCAACCTGATGGTCTTCTTCGGGCCAGACGTATTCAATAACTACGCGTACGTCATGGAGGTCAGGAATCCGCTGCTGCCGATCATCGAGATCCTGCTGCTGCTGATCTTCCTGCTGCATATCTACAAGACCATCCGGATGTACATCGACAATCAGGCGGCACGGCCCGTGAAGTACGTGAAGAAGAAATGGGCGGGCACACCAAGCCGCAAATCGATCGCGTCGTCGACGATGATCGTCTCCGGACTCTGGCTGCTGGCCTTCCTCATCATCCACGTCAAAGCCTTCAGGTTCAGTCCCGAATACGAGTGGCCGGCCGGCGGGCGCGACCTGTACCGGCAGGAGATGGAGAACCTGTCGAATCCGTTCATGGCCGGCTTCTACGTGCTCAGCATGGTCGTCGTCGGCTCGCATCTGTGGCATGGCTTCTCGAGCGCGTTTCAGTCGCTCGGCGTCGATCATCCGAACGTGACGCCGGTGCTGATGGCCGCAGGCAAGGTGTTCGCGGTGGCGATCGCGGGCGGCTTCATGATCATCGCCGTGTGGGTCTATTTCCATTCGGGCGGGCGGGTGCGCGTATGACACTCGACGGGAAGGTGCCCGCGGGACCAATCAAGGAGAAGTGGGACCGGCACAAGTTCGAGATGAAGCTGGTCAACCCGGCGAACAAGCGGAAGCACACGATCATCGTTGCCGGCACCGGACTGGCGGGCGCGTCGGCGGCCGCGTCGCTTGGCGAGCTGGGTTACAACGTCCTGAACTTCTGCATCCAGGACAGCCCCCGACGCGCACACAGCATCGCCGCGCAGGGAGGCATCAACGCGGCGAAGAATTATCAGAACGACGGCGACAGCGTCTATCGCCTCTTCTATGACACGGTGAAAGGCGGCGACTACCGGTCGCGCGAGGCCAACGTCTACCGGCTCGCGCAACTGAGCGTCAACATCGTCGATCAGTGCGTTGCGCAGGGTGTGCCGTTCGCGCGTGAGTACGGCGGGCTGCTGGACAACCGATCGTTCGGCGGCGCGCAGGTCTCGCGGACGTTCTACGCGCGCGGGCAGACGGGTCAGCAGCTTCTGCTCGGCGCGTACCAGTCGCTGATGCGGCAGGTGAACCTCGGCAACGTCCGCGAGTTCGCGCGGCGCGAGCTGCTGGACGTCGTCGTCATCGACGGGCGCGCGCGCGGCATCGTCTGCCGCAATCTCATCACCGGCGCGATCGAACGCTACGCCGGCGACGCCGTCATCATCGCGACCGGCGGGTACGGCACCGTTTACTACCTGTCGACCAACGCGGTGAACTCGAACGTGACCGCCGCGTGGCGCGCGCACAAGCGCGGCGCCTTTTTCGCGAACCCGTGCTTCACGCAGATCCATCCGACGTGCATTCCGGTCACCGGCGAGCACCAGTCGAAGCTGACGCTCATGAGCGAGAGCCTGCGCAACGACGGCCGCGTCTGGGTGCCGAAGAAGAAGGGCGACACGCGGTCGCCGGAGCAGATTCCCGACGAGGAACGCGACTACTACCTCGAGCGAAAGTATCCGAGCTTCGGCAACCTCGTGCCGCGCGACGTCGCGTCGCGCAATGCGAAGCAGGTGTGCGACGAAGAGCGGGGCGTCGGCGAGAGCGGCCTCGCCGTGTACCTCGATTTCCGCGACGCGATTCAGCGGCTCGGCGTCGAGACCATCGAGGAGAAGTACGGGAACCTGTTCCACATGTACAAGAAGATCACCGACGAAGATGCGTACAAAGTGCCGATGCGCATCTACCCGGCGATTCATTACACGATGGGCGGGCTCTGGGTGGACTACAACCTGATGAGCAACCTCCCCGGCCTGCACGTGCTCGGCGAAGCGAATTTTTCGGACCACGGCGCGAACCGGCTTGGCGCGAGCGCGCTGATGCAGGGGCTTGCCGACGGTTACTTCGTCATTCCGTACACGATCGGCGACTATCTCGCCAGCGCGACGCTGCCGAAGGTGACGACCGACCACGCCGCGTTCAAGGCGTCCGCCGACGCGGTTCAACAGAACATCGACCGGTTGTTATCGATCAAAGGCAAGCGCGGCATCCGCGAGATCCATCGCGAGCTCGGACGCATCATGTGGGACTACGTCGGGATGTCGCGGAACGAACAGGGTCTCCGTACCGCGCTCACCGAGATTCCGAAGCTTCGCGACGAGTTCTGGCGGAACGTGTCCGTGCCGGGCACGCCGGACAATCTCAATCAGAGTCTCGAGTACGCGGGGCGCGTCGCCGACTACCTCGAGTTCGCGGAAGTGCTGACGCTCGACGCGCTGCATCGCCGCGAGTCGTGCGGCGGCCACTTCCGCGAGGAAAGCCAGACAGCCGACGGCGAGGCGCTGCGCGACGACGAGCACTTCATGTATGTGGCCGCGTGGGAGTTCAAGGGCGTGGGCAAAGAGCCGACGCTGCACAAGGAGCCGTTGCACTTCGAGGAAGTACACCCGACACAACGCTCCTACAAGTAGCGCGAAGGCTTCAGCCGAGCGAGAGACCGATGCGTTTGAATCTGAAAATCTGGCGGCAGGCGAACCAGACGGCCTCAGGGCGCCTGGTGGATTATGTTGCGGAAGCCATCTCGCCCGACATGTCGTTCCTCGAGATGCTCGACGTCGTGAACGAGGGGCTGATCAAGAAAGGCGAAGACGCGATCGCGTTCGACTCGGATTGCCGCGAGGGCATCTGCGGCGCGTGCAGCCTCGTCGTCAACGGCACGGCGCATGGACCGGACCGCGGCACCACCGTCTGCCAGCTTCACATGCGCCGGTTCAAGGACGGCGACACCATCACGGTCGAGCCGTGGCGCGCGAAGGCCTTCCCGGTCGTCAAGGACCTCATCGTCGACCGCAGCGCGTTCGATCGGATCATCACCGCCGGCGGCTACATCTCGATCAATGCGGGCGGCGCTCCCGACGGCAACGCGATTCCGATCGCGAAGAGCGTCGTCGAGACGGCGATGGACTCGGCGGCCTGCATCGGCTGCGGCGCCTGCGTCGCCGCGTGCAAGAACGCGTCGGCGCATCTGTTCATGAGCGCCAAGATCTCGCACCTCGCGCTGCTGCCCCAGGGCAAAGTCGAGCGGCGCGCGCGCGTCGTCGCGATGATCAATCAAGCGGACGGGGAGGGATTCGGAAGCTGCTCGAACGAGGGCGAGTGCGAAGCGGTGTGCCCGAAGGAGATTCCGATCTCGAACATCGCCCGGATGACACGCGAGTACTTCCGGGCGATGCTCGTGCGCGCGTGAAGGCCGCTGAGTTTCAGGTTCGTTCGAGTGCTTGAGCAGTCAACCTGCGACGTGCGAACAGGATCCGAGAGGAGAGATTCGCGCGGATCCGTTATCGAGATTCCGGGCCGCCGGCAGTTGCCCAGCGACCCGGAATTTTTTCCGTCTGGTTCTACCTCACGTTGCAGTTGATGTTGTTGATACCAAGACTCAGCACTGCCGCCTTGGCCTGCACGAGACCGAAGCCGAAGCTCGTGTCGCGGCCGGCGGCGCCTTCGTCCTTCGCGCTGCTCGTGAGCGCGTTGCGGACCTGCTGGTTCGTCAGCGCTGGATTGCAGCTCCAGACGAGCGCCGCGACGCCGGAGACATGCGGCGTCGCCATCGACGTGCCATCCCACCGCTCGTAGTCGCTGTCGGGCACCGACAGCCGGCTCACCACGTCGCCGTTCGAATTCAGGTGGCCAAGCGCTGCCGCGCCGTCCTGGCAACTCAGCGTGGTCGCCGGGATGTTCGTCTGCGGGGGATCAGCGAGAGTGCCCGTGAAGACGCCACACGTCGCATCGCTGGCGATGTTGTTGTAGATGACCGCCGCCACACCGCCGCCGTTCTGCACATTGGTCACTTTGGCAGCGAAGCTGTTCGATCCGCGCTGGCAGAGGACGACGCGGCCCGCCCACGAGCCCGCCGCGGTGCACTGACCGCCGTCGACGAGCGCACCGATCGTGTCGGTCGTGCGAGCGGCGCCGTCGATCCGGCCGCCGGTCCACGTGATCAGATCGGCCGTCAGGGTGTCGACGTCGTGCCACGGCACCGTCGACAGCACGCTGACGCCGGGCGCCGCGATCTCGACGTCGGGGTTGCGCTGAGAAAAGCTCCCGAGCGCCTCGTTCGCATCGAGGGCGGCCACCGACATCACCGACGCGTAGCCCGCGGGGTACGACGTCCTTGTATTGCCCCCATTGCCGGCTGCCGCAATCGACAGGATGCCCGCAGAATTCGCCGATGCGAACGCGGTCTCCTCGGTCTTGTTCTTGAACGTGCCCCCGAGGCTCATGCTGACGACGTTCGCGCCGGCGGCTTTGCAGGCGTTCAACGCCGCGATCAGGTTCGACGAGTACGTCCAGCTGCACGACCCGCCGTCGAGCACGTCGTTGCCGAAAACCTTCACGATGTGCAGCCGGACGCCCGGATCGACGCCGACGACGCCGACGCCGTTGCCGGCAATCGCGGAGATCGTCCCGGCGACGTGCGTGCCGTGGCCGCAGCTGTCTTTGTCCCACGTGCCGGAGCCCGAGTCGACGCCGGTTCCGGTGAAGGTGACTTCGCCGGTGATCGCATCCTTGAGATCTTCCTGCTGCTGCGAATAACCGGAGTCGATGATGCAAATCTTCCGACTGTCCGCCGCGCTGGTCGAGACGAGGTCCGCCTGCACCAACTGGACGCCGTACGGCAGCGTCTCGCTGCCCGTCGTCGGCACGTCGGAAACGGCGTACGGTTCGCGGATTGCGTCTTCCTCTATGTAGTCGACGTTGGGATTGCGCGAGAGGCCATTCAACGCGGCGGCCGGAATCCGCGCCGCCACCGCTTCCTGCGGGCCGAGAACCACGACGACCTGCCCACCAGCCGCGCGTACTGCGGCCTGACCCGCCGCGCCACGTCCAGCGCGGAACTTGACGATGTATCGAGCCCCTTGAGCAGTCGCCTGACCGACGACTCCGAACGCGAGCGCAAAAACTCCGATCGCGACACGTACACCTAACCTACTACGGCGCATTGGGCCTCCAGTTTGGGGAAATGGGAGAGGGAATTCTATCGCGGCCCAGTCACTTGCTGTGAATCGTTTCGCGTGATCAGTTCGACCGAAGGCTGCGCAGTTCGACCGAAGGGTGCGCAGTTCGACCGAAGCCGATGACGAGAATTATTCGTCCGCGTAGACCGATCAGTTTCAGGACCGATCGTTTTCCGGCTTCGCCTTTCCGTGTGGACCAAAGAGGACGAGCGACACTGCTTGCAGGAGTGTTTCAGGCGTGCACGGCTTGTCGAGGAAGGCTTCGTCCGCCCAGAGCGATCCCTTCTCGCTGAAGAGCTGTTCCCTGAAGCCGCTGAGATACAGCACCTTGATATTCAAGTACAGCTCACGCATATAGCGCGCGAGCTGGTGGCCGCGCATGCGCGGCATCATCTCGTCGGTCACGAGGAGATCGAACGGCGCAGGCGCCTTCGCGGCGATGGCAATCGCATCGTCGCCGTCGGCCGCCAGCGTCGTCTCGTATCCCCCGCCGCGGAGCACCGCGTCGACGAACAGGCGCATCCGTTCGTCGTCGTCCACGATGAGCACGCGCGTCCTCGGTTTCTGCGTCGATTTCGCGGGGGCCCCTTGCTTGAACGGCAGGATGCGTGAAGACATCAGGTTTTCTCAGCACCAGTATGGCGCAGCAATCGTGGTTCTCCAGCTCAGGAATTACCTCAGCCACTCGAGCTCTGGAGTGTGTCGTGGCGAGTTACTCGGGAAGTTGTCTGGCAGTGGTTTCGAGGATGTCGTGCGCCGCTTGCGCGTCGGCGCTTCGGACGACGACGGCGACGCCGCGGCCTTCCCACAAACCCGGCTGAAGTCCACCGGCATCATCGCTCTGCACTATCGCGTCGATGCCGGCGGCTTCCAGCGCGCTTCGTGCCATCTCCGCGTCCGGCCGGCTGCTGAAGGTTGCGACGACGATGAGATCTGCGTCGGCCATAAGCGCAATTCTACGCCGATCGCCAGGCAATCACTCGCTGCGCAGCGCGACAATCGGATCGACGGCGGCGGCGCGGCGCGCGGGCAGGTAGCTCGCCGCCAGTGCCGTGATGCCCAGCATCAGCGCGAGCGCCGCCGAGATTCTCACGTCGGTCGACACGACGCCGAGCAGTCCGGCTTCCATCGCGCGGCCGAGTGCGAGGGCCAACACGAGTCCTATGCCGACGCCGGCAGCCGTCAGGCGAGCCGCCTGCGCGAGCGTGAGCCGCGTCACGTCGGCCGCCGTGGCGCCGAGCGCGATGCGCACGCCGATCTCGCGCACGCGCTGCGCGACGAGATAGGTCATGACGGCGTAGAGGCCCAGCACGGCGAGCAGCAGCGCGAGTCCCGCGAAGGCGCCCATCACGGCGGCGACGTACTGCAGGGCGATGGTCTTCTCGCTCAGCATCTGACGCATCGTCATGATGTCGAAGACCGGCTGCGTCGCGCTCACTCTCGTCAGCGCGCGCCGCACTTCGTCTGCGATCGCGCGCGGGTCGCCCGGTGTCCGCGCGGCGACGATGAAGGCATCGACGGGCGCTTGCGCGATCGGACGGTACAGCGTCGGGACGTTTCGGCTGTCGAACCAGTCGTGAATCACGTCGCCGCAGATGCCGACCACCGTCAGCCACTCGCCCTGGCCGATGCGGACATGTCCGCCGACCGCGCCGCCATCGGGCCAGAATTTCCGCGCCATCGACTGGCTGACGATCGCCACCGGTTCGGTCCCAGGCTGATCGCCGTTCGTGAACGCACGGCCGGCCAGCGCCGGCATGCTCAGCACGCTGAAGTACGCCGGGCTCACCGCGCGATAGTCGACGGCTGGCCGATTCGCCGGATCGCGAGGCGGTTGACCGCCGATTTCGATCCGGCGGATGGCATTCGAGTCGAGTGCCGGCACGATGTTGCCGATCGCGGCCTCGCTGACGCTCGAAACCGCGTGCAGCTCGTCGAGCGCCGTCGTGATGAAGCGGCGGCGGCTCTCCGCGTCGGGATACCGAGCCTGGGGCAGGACGACGCGCAGCGTGAGGACGTGCTCGGGATCGTAGCCTTGCCAGTCGGTGAGATACCGCCTCACGCTGGTGATGCTGAGCATCGCCGCGACGAGCAGCGGCAGCGCCAGCGCGATCTCGCCGACCACGAGTATCCGGCGGAGGCGCTGGCGGCCCGGACCGATCCCCGACCGTCCGTCTGTCTTGAGCGCGTCCGAGACGTGGCCGCGCACCATGTGCATCGCGGGCATCGTGCCGAATCCGATCGCCGCAATCGTCCCCAGCACCAGCGTCGCTGCGAGCATCCGCCCGTCGATCGCGAGCTGGTCCCACCCGGCAATGAAGCGCACGATGCGCCCGGGCATGAACGCGCGCATCAAATGGAGAAAAGTCCAAGCCACGGCGAGCGCGAACGGCACGGCCGCGAGCACGAGCAGTCCGCTCTCGAGCAGCGATTCGCGGACGATTCGGCCCCGGTTCGATCCAAGCGCGAGGCGAATGGCGACCTCCCGCTCGCGTTCCGCGCCGCGCGCCAGCAGCAGGTTGGCGATGTTCGCGCATGCGATCAACAGCACGAACAGACCGGCCGCCTGCCACAGCGAGAGGAGGGGCGGCAGCCCGACATCGATCATGCCGGCGCTCAACGTGTATACCTGCGCGCCGCGCTGACGGTTGGTCTCGGGATACTCGCGGGCCAGCCGGTCGGCGATGATCGTCATCTGCGCCTGCGCATCCGCCACGCTGCGGCCTTCGGCGAGGCGGCCGATGACGGTCAGGTACCGGCTGCTCCGCAACTTCGACGTGCGTTCATCCAACGCCAACGGCGCCCACATTTCCGACCGCATCGGAAAGTCGAATCCCTGCGGCATCACTCCGACGACGATCCATTGCCCGTCGTCGACGACGATCGGCTTCCCGACAATCGCGGGATCGGCGCCGAATCGCCGCTTCCACAAGCCGTCGCTCAGAATCACCCGTTTGTGGTTCCCGATGATTTCGTCTTCGGGCCGCAGCGTCCGTCCGAGCGCCGGCTGCGCCGCGAGCGCCGTGAAGAACTCGTGCGATACGAAGAACCCGAGGACGCGCTCCGGCTCGTCGCGGCCGACGAGATTCACGTCCCACCATTCAAAAGCGGACAGATGCTCGATCGCGCCGCCCGCAAGGTCGCGGCGCCAGTCGAGGAAATCTGCGGGCGACAGCGTTTCGCGGCGGCCGATGCTGGTCGGCGTCGTCTGGACGGGCATCACGATCCGATCGACGTCGCGCATCGCGAACGGCCGCAGCATGAGCGCGTCGACCATGCCGAACACGGCGGCGTTCGCGCCGATGCCGAGCGCGAGCGTCACGACGACGGCGGCTGCCATCAGCGGGCGCTTCACGAGCGATCGCAGCGCGTAGCGCATATCCATCGCGAACCGATCCATGGCATGGCCTCTTTTCAAGGTTGGTCGAAGACGCACGGCGTAGCGCGCCGCGAGCCGGAGCGCGTGCAGGCGGTACCACCAACGCGCGTACCTGACCGAACGTCGGTCGGCGATCGACGCATACGCTTCGTGCAGATCGCCAACGATGTCGTCGCGGTAGACAGAGCCGCGAAGAGCCGCGGCGAGGAACCGCTCAGCGAGAGGCGGCGGGCGCCGAGGAACCGCGGTCACGACGGCTCCAGTTTGGATTCGAGCCCCTTCCACAATCCGAGGAGCACGCGCCGCGACTGTCGCAGCGCGCGAAGACCGGCGGGCGTCACGGTGAAGTACCGGCGCGGGCGTCCGCCACGCTCCGGGAGCGATTCACCGAGCGCCGATCGGAGACAGCCCTTCAGCTCGAGCCGCTCGAGCGCTGTGTACAGCGCGCCGCGCGCCAGCGGCCGTCCTGCGGCCGACGCCAGCATCTCGCGAATCGGGTTCGCGTAGGCGTCGTCGCCGAGGTGCAGCACGATCAGCAGGAGCTGCTGCTCCAGCTCCCCCAGGTAAACCTCAGACGCGCTCATTTGACTTCATTGTAGGCATATTACGCGCGGCCCATTGTCGAGGTTCCTGCCTGGTCCTTAGATCCAGCGCGCAAGAAATTCGCGGCGTGCCGCCCAAAACAGTGACGTCGAAACGCGACGTCGCCGAGCGCGCAAAGAAACGCAAAGAAATGGATAAACCGTTGGACCTTAGTGCCATAGAGGGGCACGATCGTATCGGCGTGAGGGTCCCATGGCCAAGCCGGCATGGGCAAAGTGGACAGGGCTTTCTCTAAATGTAACTAGTCAAAACTCATCGATTGCCAACCGCTCTCGCAAAAGCCGCGAACGTGGATGCATGACCGTGCAGGCACGCACGTTGCTCCAACCTTCGGCGATGCGTCGCAGAGTACCTTGCTGTTCGGTCTTGCTCGTCGCCTTGCTCGTCTCCTTGCTCGCCGCGCGCGTAGAAGCCCAATCGCCAAAGCTTGACGTTCCACTCACTTATCGCGCGACCCAGCTCACTGGGCGATCGCCCATCATCGTGCGGCCGCTCAGCTTGTCGGTCGATCTGCTCCTCCAGTCGATCGGCGGCCAGTTGGGTCGCGCGCTACCCAGCATCAACGCGCGCGTCGCTGATGTGCCCAACACCGCCCTGCTGGCGCTGGCGGGCAACGCGCTCGTCCAGAAGCTGGCTCTCGACCGTGCAACGATTGCCCTCAACGAACGGACCAGCGCGACCGTTGGCGCGACCGCCGTCCGAAACACTCTCGGCTACGACGGTCAAGGCATCGGCGTGGCGATCATCGACTCAGGCGTCGTGGGGTGGCATGACGACCTCACGAATCCCTCAGGGCCCGGACCTCAGCGCATCGCGCAGTACGTCGACTTCGTCAACGGACAGAGCGTGCCGTCTGACACCTACGGTCACGGCACCCATGTCGCCGGCATCATCGCCGGCAACGGATTCGACTCGGCGGGCGCCCGGACCGGCATCGCTCCGCGCGCGCGGCTCGTTGTCCTCAAGGTGCTCGACGGTTCAGGCGCCGGCCGGATCAGCAACGTGATTGCGGCGCTCGAGTACGCCGTGAGCCACAAGGCGCAGTTCAACATCCGCGTCGTCAACCTCTCGATTGCTGCGGCGGTGCACGAGTCGTACAACACCGATTTCCTCGCTCAGGCCACGAAGCGCGCCGTCGAGGCGGGCCTCGTCGTCGTGGCGGCGGCCGGTAACAACGGCAAAAACGCGAACGGCCTCACGCAATACGGCGCGATCACCGCACCGGGCAATGCACCGTGGGTACTCACGGTCGGTGCGTCGAGCCACATGGGCACCGTCGACCGTGCGGACGATAC
>DASYQZ010000065.1:0-17240 GCA_036004865.1 Vicinamibacterales bacterium | reverse complement strand
GCCCGCGTCTGCCGTGGCGGCGTGGTGGCCGGCGTTTGTCGGGCAGAACACGCTCGAAGGCTACTGCTGGAACCTCAACACGCTGCCGCTCGCCGATCGGCCGCAGCTTGGCGACAAGTCGAAGGTGCTCCGCGTCGGCGGCGCCGGTCAACTGACGCAGGTCGTCGAGATCCCGCCTGGGAGGAAAACTGTGTGGCACGGCTACGGGTGGGAAGGCGAGGCGCTGTTCTACGTGCTGAGCGGCCGCGGTCAAACGGAGTATCGCGGCATGACCGGCGGCCTGCCGTCGAACAAGTACACGTGGAAGAGGAACTCGTTGTTCGCGATTCCGGTCGATCACGAGATGCAGCACACCAACCTCGATCCGGCGCAGCCGGTCCGGATGCTCGCCGTCACCGGCTACGCGATCAACATGTATCCGTTCGTCGAGCAGGAGCTGCGCAGCGGACGCCAGAATCCGGCGGAGAACGCCGAGGAGCGCGCGCGCACGCTGTCGACGACGACGTATCCGGGTCATTACGTCGACGATTTGCGCGAGCATCCGGTGGCGATGCGTGAGGCGCGCGGCAACCGCACGGCGTTCTTCAACATGATGTCCACCGTCGGGCACCGCACGCATCCCAACATCCACATCAGCGAGCTCACCGGTCCCCAGGCGTACGCGCACAAGCACGGCAATCAGCCGATGTTCGTCATCCTGAAAGGCGCGGGCTACGACATCTGGTCCGAGGCGCGCGACCTGAAGGAGTACGAGGCGGCGCTCAAGGCCGGCACCGCGCACCGCGCCGAGTACGCCACCGGCACGCTCTGCGGCGTCCCGGGCGGACCGCACTGGCATCAGCACTTCAGCACGGGGACAGAGCCGTTGCGTTATCTGGCAATCGTCCCGCGTGGGGAATATGAAGAGAAAAGGTAGGGGCCGACCCACGTGTCGGCCGCGGGGCGGACACTTACGCTGACCGCGCGTGTAAAAAACAAATGCAACCACGAAAACGCGAAAACACGAAAGGACACGAAAAACCTTTTGTACAAATGAGTCTTTTTCGTGGTTTCGTGTTTTCGTGGTTGCATTTCTTGACAGTGACGTAACTAGAAATCGAACGAGTACGTCCACTTCAGCATGAGCGCGCGATCGCGATCGTCGCGTCGCGCCGCCCCTGGCTGTGTCGTCTGGTTGAACACGAAGAACACGTTGTCTCCCGGCCGGAAGATGTAATTCAACCGGAAGAACAGCACCTTGCGCGCCGATGCGCTGTCGTACTGCGCGAGGGTCGTCGTCAGCCACTTGTTGCTCACGTTGAAATTCATCCGGCCGTTGATCAGGTGCGTCGTGAACGCGCCCTGCGGGAGCGTCACGTCGTTGTACTCATAGCTCGCCTCCACCGACACGAGCGGCACCGGCCGGAACACCGGCGCGAGCTGGACGTACTGACGGCGGCCGCCGTAGAACTCGCCCCCGCCGTACCGGATGCGCCCCGCGATCGTGCGCTTGCCGCTGCCTTCGTACTCGGCCCACGTGTCGCGGAATCCGTAGTCGCCGGCCGGCACGACGATGCCTTTGGCGATCTCGAACGCGCGCTCGACGCGATCGAACGTGTGCGTGGTGTTGAGGCGCGCCGCGTCGTCGCTGAGAAAGCGCGCCGTGACCTGCGAGATCTGCTCCCGGTTGATCAGCGTGCGATGGATGTCGGTGACGTACACGAGCTCGTTGCGGATGACGAAATTGCGGACGCGCGGCACCTTCGGCCGCGGCTGCCAGATGTACGCCGCGTCGCTGCGCTGCACGCCGGTGCGGCGGACGAAGCCGACGTCGTGCCGGAACTCGGGGCCGACGTACAGATGCTCGAGAAAGACCTCGTGGAGATCGGTGAACCAGTTGTATTTCGCGCGCCCCGCGTAGTCGTTGCCGGTGACGCCCGGGGTCGTCGACTTCGCGAGAAATCCCTGGACGTCGGTGTTCTTGAACAGCGTGAAGTTGGCGTCGCCGCCGATGACGCGGTTGTAGTCGGCGCCGTCTGCCTGCCGGTTCGAGACGAAGAGGCCGACGTTCGAGCGCGCCAACACGTTGCGCTTGCCGCGGAAGACGAGGTAGTTGCTGCCGCGCGCCACGCGGGATGTTCCGGTCTGCACGTCGAGCAGCCCGATGTCGAGGCCGGCGGCGTGACCGACGAGCTTGGCGCCGCCCTTCACGGGCACCGGCTCGCGATCGTCGGTGAGGCCGATCCGGCGCGAGAAGAACATCTGGAGGTTGCGCTCCTGCGCACCGCGCGCGCCGCGCCGGCCGCTGAACCCGAACTCGAAAATCCCGGCGCGCTCGAGGAAGAACTCGCGCTTCTCGGGGAAGAACACCGGAAAGCGCGTCAGGTTGACGACCGCGTCGTCGACTTCGGTCTGGGCGAAATCGGTGTTGGCGGTGAGCTCCGCGGTCAGACCGGGTGTGACGCTGAACCGCACCGTCTCGAGGCCGACGTCGTGCAGAGGATTCAGATCGGACCCGCTCGCTGTCACGTTGTCGCGCACGCCGCCGAGCAGGTACGGCTTCACGCGCAGCTTCAGACCGGTCTCGACCTGCTCGACGCCGGTGAGATGCCCCGCCTGCGAGACCTGGAGAAATGGATAATCGCGGCTCCAGCCGGTCCAGTGCGCGCTCTCGGCCTTGCGCCGGATGAAGCGCTTGAAATTGACGCCGAACGCATCGAGGCCGCTGCCCGACCGCAGCGTCGTGAGCGGAATCTTGATTTCGGCGGTCCAGCCCTCCGTCGTGATGCGCGTCTCCGACCACCAGCGCTCGTTCCACTCGGCGTTCACGTCGTGGCCTTCGTCGGTGATGAGCGCGTCGTACTGTGTGCCGAGCGGATTGACCGCGAAGTGGAACGCGTTGCGATGGTCGTGGAACGTGTCGAGCAGGATCTCGACGTGGTCGTCGTCCGCGAACGGGTTGTCGCGCCGCAGCTCGCGCGCGATGACGCCGTGCGGATCCGCGTCGTGGCACACGAAGCCGAAGTACATCGCGTCGCGATCGACGAGCACGCGGACCTCGGTCTGCTCGGTGGCGGGCTCGCCCGTATGCGGGTCCTGCTGCACGAAGTCGGAGACGACGTCGGCCTCCGCCCACGCCTCGTCGTCCAGCACGCCGTCGACGCGGACGGGCGACGAGATCCGCTGTGCGTGGAGCGTCTTGGTCGGAGCCGGCGTCTGCGCGGCGAGCGGCGCTGCGGCCGCGGCCACAATCGCGAGCGGGGCGAGCAACCGCACCGCGGAGGGTCTCTTTGGACTAGGCGCGCCCGGCGCGCCTGCGAGCCGGGTGGCGGGGTCCACAGCGCGGCAGCCGCGCTGGGGTGCCGGTCCGGGGCAGAGCCCCGGATTGGTTAGTCCATTGAGCACGCGCGGGGATTATACTTTCGCTCCGGCAGCCCTGACGGCCTCCGCCGAAGGCTACGGCGGTCCGCCGAAGCGTTCCGCGAACCGCGAAAGGGCTGCGCGACTCGGTCTTTATGACGTTCGCGCCGCAGGCGGCGAGCGTGAGCTACGCGCAGATCGCGATCGACCAGCGGTCGTTCCACGCGTCCGTCCGCCTTCCGCTCGACGAGATGGATCTGCTGCTGCGGATCGATCGCGATCTGGATGGCGAGGTCTCGGGCGCGGAGCTGGAGGCCGCGCGCGAGATCGTCGGCGCGTACGTGACCAAACATCTGCATGCCGCGGCCGACGGCGCGGCGCTGCCGCTCTCGGTGAGCCGCGTGGCGTTGTGGCGTGATGCCGGCGCGTCCGCATTCGTCGAGACCGAGACCGAAGGCCGAATCGCGTCGCGCATCGCCACGGTGTCCCTCCGCAGCGATTTCCTGACCGAGATCTCCCCAACGCACAAGACCCAGGCGGAAATCAGGGTCCGCGATCGCACGGAGACGTTCGTCTTTCAGCCGGGCGCCGTCTACGAGCGCCGCGTGGCGGCGGACCGATTCACGTCTGCGATGCTCGTACTCGCCGGTCTGCTCGTCCTCGGCGCGCTGTGGTTCGCGCGACGGCGGGCGATTGCGCTCGGCGCAGTGCTCATCCTGCTTGCCGCGATGGATAACATCGCGCACGCCGACGTCATCATGTCCGCGGCGGGCCTGAACGCGACGCTGAAGACGATGGAGCGGCTCACGCGCGAGGGAGGAGCGGACAACACGTTCCGTCTGGCGGTCGAGGCCGACGCGCTCGCAACGCTGATGAATCAGGAGGTCGAATCGCACGGCATGCAGGAGCGCGCGCTCGTCGACCTCGCGCTCAGCCGCGCGAAGGAGCTCGGCGTCGGCATCGCCTACAACCGGGAGAAGAAGAAGTTCTTCTACGACGGGGCGGCGTTCGCGGAGTATCTCGCGGCCGCCCCGCGCGGCGCGCACGCGGCCGCCGCCGAGTTCGCGCTCCTCTCGTATCAGTTCTATCAATCCACTGGAACAGACGTGGCGGCGACGATCGCGGCCGCCGGGGCGAAGAAGAAATTCCTCGCGCGCTATCCGGCGTTCAGCGAGAGCGCCGAGCTGCGTCTGTATCTCGCGGTCGACTACCGCGATCTGTCGCGCACGTACCGCGCGGCGAACGACGCGGCGAACGCGGAGAAGTATCGACTGCTGGCGCGCGGCGAGTGCCAGCGCCTCGTCCGGATGTACCCGCGCAGCGAGCAGGCGGGCGCCGCGCGCCAGATGCTGCAAGGGCTGAACCCGTAACCAGGAGGTCTCATGCGTGTTCGATCGCTTGTCGTGGCCGGTGTGTTCGTCGTCCTCGCCGCGACCGTTGCGCGCGCGCAATCGTCCGCGCTCGTCAAGGTCACGCCGCTCGGCAGCCATGCCGGCGAGCTCTGTCGCAACGACCGCGCGCTGCTGTTCGAGGATCCGACCGGCGTCCGGATTCTCTACGACCCCGGACGGACGGTCGACGAAACGGACTCGCGGCTCGGCGAGGTGCACGTGATGCTGCTGTCGCACGCGCACAGCGATCACATCGGCGACGCGCGGCCGAACTACGGCGCGCCCGGCACGTGCGCCGCGCCCGCGACCGGCGCGGCGAACGCGAACTCGAACTTCGCGAGCATCGCCAGCGCCAAGAATGCGGCAGTGTTGGCGCCGGGAGAGCTCTCCGGTTTTCTCTCGCGGAAGATCCAGAACGTCCGCGGATCGGCGCCGGGCGCATGTCCGGAGGGCGGCCTCGACAACACGTTCGACGTGCCGCTCGGTGCGCCGTGCACCGCGTCATTGCGTCCCGGCGGCAGCCGGACGGCACGGCGCGGCGGCGCATCCGCGATGGTGCGCATCGCCGTCGTGCAGGCGATCCACAGCAACGGCATCGCCGCCGCGCTGGTCGATACCCCAGGCGAAGCGCCGGGTCTCTCCGGCTACGGCGGATCGGAAGGCGGGTACATCATCACGTTCACGAACGGGCTCGTCGCTTACCTGACGGGCGACACCGGCATGTTCGGCGACATGGAGACGATCATTTCCCGCTTCTACAAGCCGACGCTCGTCGTGCCGAACATGAGCGATACGGTGACGCTCGGTCCGAACGAGGCGGTCTACATGATCAAGAACCTCGTGCGGCCGCGGACCGTGATGCCGTCGCACGTCAACGAGCAGGCGACACAGGGCGGCGTCATCCGCGGCGGCACGCGCGTCGACCTCTTCCAGCTCTTCGCGCGCGATCTCGTCGATGTCGTCGTCCCGCTCAGCGAGGTCACGCGCAGCTTCGACGGATCGGGACGCTGTGTGGGCTGTCGGTGAGATTGTTGAGTGTTGATTGTTGAGTGTTGATTGATTGTTGATTGGGGCCCACATTCAGCGCAGATTCAGCAATCAAATCAACACTCAACAATCAGCAATCACCAATCTCATGTTGCGTTTGGTCCGACCATTCGGGCACACTAGCGCGCATATGCGTCGCGTATTCATCGCTGTTGCGGCGGCGGCTCTTCTCGTATTCACGAGCGGTGAACCATCACCGCAAGCCAGCACTGACGGTCCCAACGATCTGACCGCGCTCGACGACCTCCTCGCGGCCGAGTGCCTGGACGATGTCGCGCAGGGGATCGCGCAGGCGGCGGCGAGGCTGCCGCAGGCCGGGGCCCCCACCGCGCGGCGTTTGCGCGGTGGGGTGGAGGAGGGGGGCGTCGCGTCGGACGAGTGGCCGCCGAACGCCATCGGCGGCGTCATTCCGCCGGTGCGGTCGGTCTACGATCCGTTTCCGACCTTCGACGGGATCGCGATCGACACGGAAAACGATCGCGTGATCTTCAGCGACGAGAACCGCCACTCGCTGCTCGTCTACGCGCGCACCGCCGGCGGCGCATCGAACGATCCCACCGAGCCCGAGCAGTTCATCTTCGGGCCGAAGACGAAGCTCGGCTACATCGCCGGCGTGGAGGTCGATCCGAGGCGCAAGGAGTTCTACACCGTCAACAACGACAGCGGCGATCTGCTGACGGTCTTCAATTACGGGGATCACGGCAACGTCCAGCCGCGGCGCTCGCTGATGCTGCCGCATCAGTCGTGGGACGTCTCGCTGGCGCCGAAGCGCGACGAGATCGTCGTCAGCGTGCAGCAGTCCAACGCCCTCTCGTTCTACAGGCGCGGCGCCACCGGAACGGCCGCGCCGCTGCGGACGATCCGCGGTCTCGCCAGCGAGCTCGAGGATCCGCACGGCACCTACTTCGACGAAGTCCACAACGAGATCATCACGGCGAACCACGGCAACTGGACGCAGATTCGCCCCTACTCGCCCTACGATCCGCAGACGACCGACGTCGGCGAATACAAGTCGGGCGCGTTCCATCCCTCGGCCATCACGTTCCACGCGGCCGACGCAAACGGCGACGTGCCGCCGCTCCGGACCATCGAAGGCGATCTCACCGGCTTGAACTGGCCGATGGGCATCGACGTCGACCTCACCCGCGACGAGATTGCCGTGGCGAACTACGGCGATTCGTCGGTGCGCGTCTTCCGGCGTGGCGATCGCGGCAACGCGCAGGCCGTGCGCGTCATTCGCGGCGCGCTCACGCAGATCGTCGGTCCGGTGTCGGTCGCCATCGACACGAAGAACGACGAGCTCTGGGTCGCGAACTACGGCGATCACACGGCCGTCGTCTTCCCGCGCACCGCGAGCGGCAACGTGCGGCCGAAGCGGATTCTCCGCAACGCGCCGAAAGACACGCCGACCTGCGGCTTCACGAACGCGTCGGCCGCCGCGTACGACACGAAGCGCGACGCCATCCTGGTCCCGAATTGAGTCAGCGTCCCGAGAATCTCGGTGTTTGCCAGGTTGGCAAACGGAAACGTCGCTCCCAGCCGGGTCATCGAAGGGCAGGCCACGAACCTCTCGCGCACGATGCACGGCATCGCGTACGACAACATCCACGACGAGATCATCATTCCGGTCGCGCTCGGCGGCGCGGTGCTGGTCTTCAAGGGCGACGCGAAAGGCGAAGTTCCGCCGGTCCGCGCCATTCAGGGGACGCGCACGCGCCTCGTCCGTCCGCACACGGTCGCGGTCGATCCGGTGAACGGCGAAATCCTCACCGCCGATCCGAGCATGCGCGCCATCGTCGTCTTCGATCGCCTGGCGAACGGCAACGTCGCGCCCAAGCGCGTCATCAGCGGTCCGAACACCGGCCTGCTCGACATCGTCGGGCTCGACGTCGATCCGGTGCGGAACGTCATCGTCGGGGCCAGCCGCAAGGGCAACGGCGACAAGGTCGGCCTGTTCGTGTTCGATCGGCTGGCGAACGGCGACGTGCCGCCGAAAGCGTTCATCGGCGGCCCGAACTCGAAGCTCGCGCACTTCCGTCAGGTCGCCATCGATCCGGGCACCGGCAACATCTTCCTCGCGCAGCAGAACACGCGCATGAAACAGATGGAGGCGTACGTCCTCGACAAGCCGCGCGAGGGCTTCAAGGCCAAAGAGGAAGAGGACGACGACAGCGATTCGGGCCGGCTGGATCAGATGGGGTTCATCGCCGTCTACGCGCCGGACGACAACGGCGATATCCCGCCGCGCGCGATCATCAAGGGACCGGGCATCCGCCTGGCCGGGGCCGCGGGTGTCGCGCTGAACCCGAAGAAGAAGGAAATCATCACGGTCGGCGGCAACGGATTCCAGACGTTCCTGCTGCCCGAATTCTTCAGGGCGCTGAAGAAGCCGGCGTCAACCGCCGGACGATAACGCGCGTTGCGTCACGCGCTCTTCGCGCGACGCATACGCGCCGGCGGCGATCAGCAGCACGACAATCGCGATCGCGATGTCATTGATCGGATTGTAGAGATAGCTGACGAAATCCCACGTGTAGAACGACGGCAGCCACCGCTCGCACGCTGCGCCAAACAGGCTGTCCCGCGGTTCGTCGACGTTGGTGAGGAGCACCCGCGGCGCGGCAATCCAGCGGATCGCGAGCGCGCCGCGATCTTAGCGTATCGATCGCAGCCGTCCGGCGGTCTGCAGTCTACTGAATGTGGCTGGACTCGTCGGCGACGCCGCGCCGGTGGGCGAGCCACTGGTCGCTGACGGTTCCGACGTCAATTGAAGGGCGGCGCTTGAGGAACAAACGCCGGAGGAGGTAGGCGCAGAATCCGATCGAGCTCGTCCAGAGGGCGATTTTGAAGAGCGGCGGCTTCATTTCGTCGACGGTTCGCAGAGTCGAGGCCTTTGTCGGTTTTGTCTGTCTTGTCTGTCTTGTCTGTCTTCTCCTTCGCAAGACGCGTACCGCGAAATTCGTCAACGTTTGACGCAGTACGCCCGAGCGCAATCCGCCGGTCGAGTAAAAGCTTCATTGCGTATCGTCGCAGAATCATCGCGACTTCAACGGCGTCCGGTTACTGACGTGCGTACACGACGAACCACTTGTTCTCGGTGAGGCCATCGAATTCCTGGACCGGCTTGAAGCCGGCGTCGGCGAGCCACGCCTTCGCTTGATCCTTGCTCACCGTGAGCTCGGCCTCGGCCCGGTGCGAACCGGTTTTCGGATCGAGCTCGACGATCGCGATCCTGCCGCCTGGCTTCACGTACTTCGCGGTGTTCTTCAGATAGGTCGCGCGATCTTTGATGTGGTGCAGCACGTCGTGGAACAGCGCGACGTCGACGTCGCGCGCCGGCAGGACCGGATCGCTGAACTGGCCGAGCACGGCGGTCACGTTCGCGACATGTTGTTCTTTCGCGCGCATGTTGATGTGATCGATGAACACCTGATCGATGTCGACGGCATATACCTTCCCGGTCGGTCCGACCGTCTTCGCCATCGGGAGGCTGATCACGCCGGGTCCGGCGCCCAGGTCGGCGACGACCTGCCCCGGCTTCAGCTCCAGCTTCTGGATGATGTAGTCGATCTTGAGTCCGGCAATCCGCTCGGGCCGTTCGAGGCGGAGGATCCAGTCCGGCGCCGGCCGAGAGGCGAGTTGAGCCGAGAGCGGTGCGCGCGAGACTAACGTGAGCGCAACAATCGCGAGCGCGATTCCGAGTGCTGACTTACGGATCATCGAACGCCTTCCTCTCCCGGTAAGGGAGGCGGACGGAGGAACGGTATCAGCCTGGGAGCAACGGAGAAACGGAGCAACGGAGGGGCGTCTGACCAGCCCGCGAAGCGGGCCAGCGATGCCAAACGCTCGGCGTAGACACAAACCGATGCGATCGAGCGGTTTGTGTCTACGTCGAGCGTTTGGCACCGCTGAGCGGCCGGCTTCGCCGGCCGCTGGTCAGATGCCTCGCCTCCGTTCCTCTGTTCCTCTGTTCCTCCCAAGTTGAAACCGTGTCTCCGTACAGCTCCGTTGACTAAAACACGAACTTCACTCCCAGCTGCACCTGCCGCGACGTCGTCACGGTGTGCGTAATCTGCGACGCGCCCGGAATCCGCGTGCCGTCCGCGTTGAACAGCGCACCCGAGTTCGGCGTCGCGAAGTTCGCGCGGTTCAGCAGGTTGAACACTTCCACCCGGAACTGGAGATTCTGACTCCCGATCTTCTGATTCTTGAAGATCGACAGATCGACGACGCGCAGATCGGGACCCCGCAGGCTGTTGCGCGGCACCGTACCGTACTCGCCGGCGGGCGGCAGCGCGAACGCGCTCAGGTCGAACCAGTTGTCGGGCGCGCCGACAATCGCGTTGCTCGCGCTCCGGCCCGGCGCGAAATCCGGTTTCTGCAGCGTGCCGTCGCTCGAGAGATCCCGAGCCCAGTCGAATCCGATCAGCGGCGTGAACGGAACGCCGCTCGCGAAATTCGCGATGACGCCGAGCTGCCATCCCTGCACGAGCTGCGCCGCCGCGCCCGACAGCGATTTGCCGAACGGCAGTTGGTAGACGGCGTTGAAGACGAACGTGTGCCGCACGTCGTAGCTGGACGGACCGAGCTCCGCCTGCGGATTCCACCAGTCGGTCGCACTGCCAGCGCCGTTGTCGAAATCGCTGCCGCCGATCTGGCCGCCCGACCACGTGTCGCGCGAACTGCCGAAGGTATACGAGCCCTGAAAGAGCAGGCCGTTCGAGAAGCGGCGATTCAGGCTCGCCGTCATGCCGTTGTACCAGGACTTCGCGACGTTGATGCGCGTGCGGATGCGGCCCCAGTCCGGATAGCGCAGCGATGCGCCCGGAATCACCTGATAGTGGCCGTCGGCCGGGTTGAGCTGCACCGGCACCGAATTCGGGTCGCCGTAGAACGGCAGGTTGTGGCCGCGCGAACCGATGTAGCCGATCTCGCCGACCAGCCCCGGCGCGATTTCGTGCTGCAGGCTCGCGTGGTACTGCGTGGTGTACGGCTGTTTCGCGTCGTAGAAAATGAACTCCGATCGCTTCTGGACCGCGAGCCCGGTGCCCTGCGCGAGCAGTTGCTGCACGGCCGGACCGAACGTCGGCACGGTGCGGATGTCGACGCCGGCGAAGTACGGATACACGCGGAATGTCGTGCCTCGATAGAAAGATGTCGTCAGCGGCTGGTAGAAGAGACCGGCGCCCACCTTCACGGCGGTCGTGTCCTTGCCGAGCGGCTTCCACGCGAGGCCGAGCCGCGGCGCGAAACTGAGCTTCGAGGGATTCTTGAAGAAATCCGATCCGGGTGTAATTCCCTTCGGCCCCGACTGCAGATCGTCGAGGCTCAGGAGGCCGGCGACGCGATTCTGCAGATCGCGCGGCGTCGTGACGAATTCGTACCGGAGTCCGTAGTTCACCGTCAGGTCGTTGGACGTCCGCCACTCGTCCTGCGCGAAGAACGCTGTGTACATCTGGCGCATGTTGCGCTGCGTGTCGGTATTGGGGAGGTTGCCGGTGAACCGGTTCACCGTCCCGCGGAGGAAGTTCTGCAGGTTGGTGAAGCGGAACTCGCCGCCCCAGCGTGAGTACGAGAAGCCGTCGAAGTGATATCGCTGGAAGTCGCCGCCGAACTTCATCGTGTGCTTCGGCGTGCTCATCGTCAGCGTGTCGGAGAACTGGAAGATCGTCTGGTCGTAGTCCACCGGCGTCGTCGCCGTCGATCCGACCCCCGATATCCCCGACTGAATCGTGATCGATCCGAAATGGGGATCCTCGGTGAAGTACATGTTCTTCGGGATGTCGACGGTGGCGATGTAGTCGTCGGTGCGCTTCGTCGTGTTGACGGCGGCGCGTGCGACGTTCAGCACGTTCGAGCTGAAGAGGTGCTGATCCTGCGCGGTGAAATATCGCGTGTCGGTCGTCGTCGGCTCGATGAACAGCGGATGTTCCTGATGCGCCGTCGTGTCGGAGCGATCGCTCGACACGCGCACGAACACGGTGTCGCTGTTGCCTATCTGCCAGTCCACTTTACCGACGATGAAGTTCTCGTGCGTCGGGTCGATGTCGGTGTGGCGCATCTCGGCGGTGCCGTCGCCGAAGTCCCGGCCGTCGGGAATCGGGTAGAGCAGATCGAGGTACGGCTTCACGAGCGGACTGATCGCGACGGTCCCGGTCGGCAGGACGCCGTTGTGCGCGGCGGCGTTCGGCAGCCGCGCCAGGTGGGTGAGCGACAGATTCTGCCGGAGTCCTTCGTAGCTCCCGAAGTAGAACAGTTTGTTCTTCAGGATCGGACCGCCGGCCGTGGCGCCGAACTGATTGCGCGTGAACGGCGGCGTCACGCCGCCCGGATCGAAGAAGTTCGGCGCGTCGAACTTGCTGTCGCGGAGGAACTCGAAGATCGTGCCGTGGATCGCGTTCGTGCCCGACTTGGTGACGGCGCTGATGACGCCGCCGGCCGCGCGGCCGAACTCCGCGGCGTAGTCATGCGTCTGGACGCTGAACTCTTTCACGGCGTCGACGCCGAGCAGCACGCCCGCCATGCTCGACGGCGCCTTGTCGGAGATGTCGGAGATGTTCGTGCCCTCGAGCAGGTAGCCGGTCATCTCGGGACGAGCGCCGCCGATCGACACCTGCGTGTTGCCGAACCCGCCGGTGAAGTCACGCGCCGTGGCGCGGCTGACCGTGACGCCGGGCTGCAACGTCGCCAGCTGCATGAAGCTTCTGCCGTTCAGCGGCAACTCGGCGATCTGCGTCGTCGTCACGACGCCGCCGGCGACGGCGCTGCTCAACTCGACGTTGGTCGCGGCGCCCTGCACGGTCACCTGTTCGCTGAGGGCGCCGAGCTTCAACGTCACATCGGCGGGCACATCGCGGCCGATCTCGACGATGAGGTTTTCGCGCTTCGCGGGCGTGAAGCCCTGCAGCTCCGCCGTGACCGCGTAGGTGCCGGGCGGCAGGTTCAACGCGCGGAAGCCGCCGCGCGCGTCGGTGAGGATCGTGCGCGTGGCGCCGGTCTCGACGTTTCTCACCTGCACGGTGACGCCGGGCAGCACGGCTTTCGATTCGTCAGCGACGGTGCCGGAAATCGTGCCGGTGGTCGCCTGCGCGCGCGCCACCGCCGGAACGGCAATCGCGACGAGCGCGGGGAGAAAAGACGCGAGGATGACCCGCCTGAATGAGCGCATCGGAGCCTCCCTTTGGTCCTACCATTTGATCGCCGTAGGGTGTATGGTTTTGACCGGCCAGTCAAGGCCGAAGTGCCGCGGATCGCGCGCGGGACACGCGTCGAGACATCCTAGATACGGGGAGCCGGATCATAATGGGTCCCGTGCGAACGCTGGGTGCTGCGGTCATGACGATTGTCCTCGTCGCGGGCGTCGGGGCCATCGCGTACGCGCGATGGACGCATGCGCTCGCCGATGCCGACCGGGCTGTCGCCGAGGGCCGACTCGAGCAGGCGCTGGCGAGCTACGCCGACGCCGAAGCGCGCTTCGATCGCTCGGCCGCGGCAAAACAGCTCTTCGCGTCAGACTACAGTCACGCGATGGCGAATCGGCTCTGGGTCCTGTACCGCCTCGAGCGGTACGACGAGGTGATCGACGTCTCCGCGCGTGCGCCGGAGCGCGCGCTGCCGCATTTCTGGGCGGGCGCCGCGTTCTTCGAGAAAGGGCGCGCCGAGGAGAAGCCGGAGGCGCGGCTCGGCTGGTTCGGTCGCGCCGAGGAAGAATTCCGGCGCGCGGTCGAATCGGCGCCCGCCGACTGGGACACGAAGTTCGATTTCGAGCTCGTCACGCGGCTCGCCGCCGAGCTGCGGAAACAACCGCAGACGCCGCCCAGGCAGTTGATGCAGTTGCTGCGCCCGCAGCCGAAGCCCGGCGCCAAACCGGTCAAGCGCGTCGGATGATCACGACATTCAACGCAGAACTCGCGGAAACCGCAGAACGACGGGTACGATTCTGCGTGTTCTGCGGGTTCTGCGTTGATCGGATGGGGTGTATGTCCGGGCGATCATGAGATTTCTCCGTCCCGATTTGATCCGCTGGTGGCTGCTCGTCCCGGTGCTCATTGCGAGCTGCGCCGTCCATTGGCACATGACGCGCACGTTTCGGCGGCGCTCGCCGATTGCCGCGCGCTTCGCCGGGCTCTCGCGCCGATCGACCTGGCGCCGCGACGCGGGCGTGCTCTCGGCGGCTGTCGTCACGGCCGCGGCGCTCGTGTTCGCGCTGATGCGGCCGCAGATTCTGCTCGCCAGGCGCGTCGCCGAGTACGAGCGGCAGGACCTGATCGTCATGCTCGATCGATCGGTGTCGATGCGGGCGCGCGACGTGACGCCGTCGCGCTTCTCGCGGGCGACGCTCGAGTTGAGAAATTTTCTGCGTCAGAAGCCCGAGGGCGTCGATCGTATCGGGCTCGTCGGCTTCGCCGACAGCGCGGTCGTGTTGTCGTACCTCACCGGCGATGTCGAGAGCGTGCTCTTTTACCTCGACTGGCTCGACGAGGATCCGCGGGACAGCTCGGCGATGTTCGGGACGAACATCGGCGCCGCGCTCAAGAGCGCGAGAGATGTCGCGAGCAAGGACGATCGGCCGTCGCGCAAGCGGTTTCTCGTCGTGTCCGACGGCGAAGACTACGGCACCGAGCTGCGCGAGGCTCTCGCGACCTTTCGCGCCGAAGGACTCCGCGTCGACTGCATCGGCATCGGCGCGGACCGTCCGGTGCCGATTCCGCTGCCCACTGAAGGCGAGGAAACCTATCTGCTCGACGATTCCGGCCGCCGTGTGCTGACCACATTCGAGGAGGCGACGCTGCGGCGGGTCGCGGCCACGACCGGCGGCCGGTTCCTGCGATCGACCAGCGGCTCGGAGCTCGCGCGCGCGCTGGCCGACGTCGCGGACACTGCTCACGGGGAGCGCAAGCAGATCGGCTGGCGAACGTCGACCGAGTACCGCGACGTGTACGTCATCGGTCTTGCGTTGGCTGCCTTGGCGGGCGCGGCGCTGTGGCTTCTGTTATAGCGCGTTGCAGAATCATGTCTGAGCCTCACCACCACGGTGGACACGGAGGACACAGAGGTCCAGATTTCTGGAAAAACACGATCGTTCCTCCGTGTCCTCTGTGGTGGAGAGCTTCATTCTGCAGCGGTCTCTTATGAGCACGCGCGATAGTCTCGCACTGTCGAACACGTCGAACGCGCTCGCGGCGGAACACGCCGCCGCCGTCGTCTCGGCGCTGGAATCGGAAATCGCGAAGGTCATCGTCGGCCAGCACGTCCTGGTCCGGCGGCTGCTCACGGGGCTGTTCGCCGCGATACCGTTCGCGACCGCGCGACGCGAATCGCGCGCGGGGTGCGGGCACATCCTGCTCGAAGGCGTGCCGGGGGTCGCAAAGACGCTGACCGCGACGACCCTGGCGCATGCGATCTCGGCGCGCTTTCAGCGCATCCAGCTCACGCCGGATCTGCTGCCGGCCGACATCCTCGGCACGCGCGTCTACGACGCGCGGACCGCGACGTTCCGGATCGAGCAGGGGCCGATCTTCACGAACATCCTGCTGGCGGACGAGATCAATCGCGCGACGCCGAAGACGCAGAGCGCCCTGCTCGAAGCAATGCAGGAGCGCCAGGTGACGCTCGCCGACACGACGTTTCCGCTCGACGATCCGTTCTGGGTGCTCGCGACGCAGAATCCGGTGGAGCAGGAAGGCGTGTACACGCTGCCCGAAGCGCAGCTCGATCGCTTCTCGATGATGCTGCGTGTCGACTATCCGACCGCCGGCGAAGAAGTGCAGATGCTGCACGCGCGGATCACCGAGCAGACGATCGAAGAGCGCGCGTCGCCCGCCGACGTGACGCGGCTTCGCCTCTTCATCCGCGACGCCGTCTACGTCGACGACAAGATCATGGAGTACATCGTCCGGCTCGGTCGCGCGACGCGCGCGCCCGCGGACGTCGGACGCGGCGACTTGAGCGAGATGCTCGTGCTCGGCGTGTCGCCGCGATCCTACCAGCACGTCCTCGCGCTCGCCCGCGTCACCGCCTTCCTGCACGGGCGCACGTACGTCCTTCCGCAGGACGTGAAGGAAATCTATGTGGACACGGCGCGGCACCGCATCGCGCGATCGATCCGCGCCGAGGCCGAGAGCGTCAGCCCCGACCACATCCTCGAGGAGCTCCTGCGAGCCGTGCCGATTCCATGATCCCCGAGCACGTGATGCGGGAGCTGCGGTACATCGAGGTGTACACCGCCAAGCGGATTCGCAATCTGCGCGTCGGCGCGTACACGAGTCCGCTGCGCGGCGCCGGATTCGATTTCGACCAGCACCAGGCGTACCGGCAGGGCGACGATGTGCGAAGGATCGACTGGAACGTGACGGCGCGGATGAACGCGCCCTACGTGCGGCACACGCACGCCGAGCGCGAGCTGAACGTCATGATCGCCATCGACGTGTCGCGCTCGATGGAGCTCGGCACGGCGCACGATTCGAAAAAAGAGGTGATGACCTACATCACCGGGTCGCTGCTGTTCTCGGCGCTCTCGGATCAGATCAACACCGGGTTCCTCGCGTTTGCCGATCGCGTCATCGTCTCGTCGCCGCCGCGGCGGACGCGCGCCGCGGCATGGCACACGCTCGAGCAGTGCTGGAACACTGGCGCGCCAGGCGCGAGCCGAGCGTGGAGACGAAGTGGCGGGACGAAGCTTCTGCCGGCCATCAGCCATCTGGTGAAGACGCTCAAACGGATGAGCGTCGTCTTCATCGTGTCGGACTTCATGACCGACGAAGATCTGTTCGGCAGCCGGGAGCTGGCGATGCTCGCCGCGCGTCACGATGTGATCGCCGTCGTGCCTGAGGACCGCGGCGAAACGGCGCTCCCGCCGGGCCGCGGTTATCTGAACGTGCGCGACGTCGAATCCGGGCGGCAGGTCGCCGTCGGGCTCGGCCCGCGGACGCGCGCGCGGTATGCCGAGGACGTGCATCAGCGGCGCGAGGCGCTGACGCGCGCGTTCTACCGCGTGCCAATGGATCACGTGTTCGTGCCGACCGATCAGAGTCCGGTGGAGCCGGTGCTCGAGCTGTTCGCGAAACGGATGGCGCGGTGAGAATGATCGACCGCAATCTCGTTGCGTCCGTCGTAGGGGCGGACCCATGTGTCCGCCCCTGGTGGGCGGACCCGTGTCTCCGCCCCGGAGCCGACACATGGGTCGGCCCCTACACGACGGCGTGGTGTCGTGTTCTCGTGATTTTTGTCTTTTGCGTGGGATCGGTGGCGGCACAGATTCCAGACGTTGTTGTGAAGACGACCGTCGATCGCACCGCGATCTTCGTCGGCGACCGCGCCACCTTCACCATCGACCTGACGTGCCAGCGCGGCGTCGACATCCTCGCGGACGATCTGTCCGGCGACAACGTGAAGTTCGTTGGGCTCGAGCTGGTGGCCAGCGACAACTCGCGGCAGCCGGGCCGCGACGGCACGACGACTTAT
>DASYQZ010000064.1:0-15354 GCA_036004865.1 Vicinamibacterales bacterium | reverse complement strand
CGGCGACACGGTCCACTGCGAGACGGCTGAAGTCACGAACAATCAGATCACGCCGGGCTGCCCGGCGTCGGCGCTCGGCGCGATCGATTTCTCGCAGTTGTATCCGCTCGCCGGACCGATCTTCATCGAAGGCGCCGAGCCCGGCGACATCCTCGAGGTCGACATCCTGCGGCTCGAACCCTTGCAGTGGGGATGGACCGGAATCATTCCGGGACTGGGGCTGTTGTCCGAGGACTTCGCACAGCCTTACATCCGCCATTTCGATCTGACCAATCGCTTTACAGCGCCGTTGCGCGACGACATTCAGATCCCGATTCAGCCCTTCTGCGGCACGATGGGTGTCGCCATCGCGAGGAGAGCGCTTCGGAACGTTCCCGTGGCGATCGAGCTCATCAGACGATGTCGTCGCCGAGATCGCGGAGTTCGCTTATAAAGATGACGCGCGCCTCTTCCTCACCCGGCCGGTGCGCCCTGGATCGCGCAGCCAGATTTCAGCCGGTCAATTGTGGACGACAACGCAGCGAGTGGAACTGGCGCATCTGGTCGATCTCGAGCGCCGGCGACGTGACATTCTCCGAGGTCAGGATCTTCCCAAACTGATCGCGGATTCGGCATATAGTTCCGCGACCGACACGCGTCGATCATTTCAGCGGAGGTTTGTATGCGCACCTTCCTGGCCCTCGTCGTTCTTGGCGTGGCGTCTCTCCTGGCGACCGGAGTCCTGCGGGCGGCGGGCGAGCCGCCGGCATGGGCGTACGCGATTCCGGCGCAGCGGCCTGCCGGCGCGCCTGCACCTCCGGCGGCCCCTCCAGACACGTCGATGAAGCAGCTGCCCGGCAGCACGCTCAGCTTCACGCGACAGCAGATCTCCGACGGGTTCGGACCCGCCGATTGGTTTCCGAGCGATCACCCGGCGATGCCCGACATCGTCGCGCACGGGCGGCGGCCGGACGTGCGCGCGTGCGGCCTCTGCCACTACCCGAACGGCAAGGGGCGTCAGGAGAACGCGGGCGTCTCCGGCTTGCCGGTCTCCTACTTCATCCAGCAAATGAACGACTTCCGCAACGGCGTCCGCAAGAGCGCGGAGCCGCGGAAGAACAACACGAACGTCATGATCGCGATCGCGAAGGCGATGACGCCGGAAGAGATCAAAGCGACCGCCGATTACTTCGGCGCGATGAAGTGGACGCCGTGGATCAGGGTCGTCGAGACGAACACGGTGCCGAAGGTCGAGAGCCGCGGCGGCATCTGGATTCCCCTCGAGGGCCACGAGAAGGAACCGATTGGCGTACGCATCATCGAGACGCCTGAGAATCCGGAACGCACCGAGATCCTGCGCGACCCGCGCTCGGGCTTCATCGCGTACGTGCCGGCCGGGAGCATCAAGAAGGGCGAGGCGCTCGTGAAGACCGGCGGCAACGGCCGGACCGAAACATGCGCCGTGTGCCACGGCGCGGATCTGATGGGACTTGGTCCTGTGCCCGGCATCGCGGGCCGCTCGCCGAGCTATCTCGTGCGACAGATGTACGACATGCAGGTTGGCGCGCGGCACGGCGAGTGGGCCGATCTCATGAAGTCGGTCGTCGCGAAGCTCACCGACCAGGACTTCGTGAACATCGCGGCATACGTCTCGTCGCGCCTGCAGTCGACGGGGCCGGCGACGCGTTGATCGCGTCGTCGAACGCAAAGACCGCCAGGACCGCAAAGGATCGTTTCAGGCGAGCGCCGCATCGACGGCCGGAGGAACAACGACGGTCACGTCGCCTTCCAGACGAAGTGTCACCGACGGGTGATCGTCGTGCTCGCTCGGACCGCGGTTGACGATGACGTAGGGCGTGCCGCGCTCGGCGGCCATGAGCGGAATGGACGCCGCCGGATAGACCGACAGCGTCGAGCCAAGGGCGAGCACGAGGTCGGCGTCGGACGCGGCGGCGGCCGCCCGCGTCAGATCCGAGTGACGCAGCGATTGGCCGAAGCTGATCGTGGCCGACTTCAGCGGCCCGCCGCACTCGCAGCACGGTGCCCGTCTCGTCGCTCTGAACCGCTCGAAGTGCGGTTCCGGATCGCTGGTCGCGTGGCAACGCTGGCATTCGACGAGAAGGTCGGTGCCGTGGAGCTCGACGAGCCGCTCCGGCGACGAGCCGGCGCGGCGATGCAATCCATCGACGTTCTGCGTGACGACGGCGATCACTTTGCCTGCCTGCTCGAGCGCGACGATCGCGTGATGCAGCGCGTTCGGCTGCGCGCGCCGATAGATGTCCCAGGTTTCGAGCTTGTAGTCCCAGTACTCGACGCGCGCGGCTTCCGACGCGAGGAACTCGTCGTAGTACACGGGACGCCGGCGCGTCCACACGCCGTTGGGACCTCGGAAGTCGGGGATGCCGCTCGCCGTCGACACGCCGGCGCCGCAGAACACCAGGATGCGCTGCGACGTGCGGAGCCGTTCGATCAGACGCGGGTCGGCCACGGGCTGCTGCTCACGTCGGTTGATCCGCCACCTTGCCGTCGAACAGGTAGATGTGACGCCCGGCGCGCGTCAGCCATCGCGGATCGTGCGTCGCGATGCACACGGTCGCGCCGCCGGCGTGCAGCTCGCCGAACAACTCCATCAGCGCTTCGCCGCTCTTCGAGTCGAGATTGCCGGTCGGCTCGTCGGCGAGGAGAATCGCCGGGCGTCCGGTGATCGCGCGCGCGACGGCGACGAGCTGCTGATGTCCGCCCGAGAGCGAGCCCGGACGCGACTTCGCGCGCCCTGTCAGCCCCACGCGCTCGAGCGCCGCCTCGACGCGCACGCGGCGATCCGCGCCCGCGACGCCGCGCAGCGTCAGCGGATACTCGACGTTCTCGTACACGGTCATGTCGCCGATCAGATTGAAGCTTTGAAAGACGAGGCCGACGTCGAGGCTGCGCGCCCGCGTCTTCTCGGCGGGCGTCATGCGCTCGGTGAGCTTGCCGTTCAGCCAGTAGCGGCCGCGCGTCGGGCTGTCGAGGAGGGCGAGGACGGAGAGAAATGTCGACTTGCCGCAGCCCGAGGGACCCGAGACTGACAGATACTCGCCGCGGTCGATGTCGAGGGTGACGTCGTTCAACGCCCAGGTTTCTTCGTCGGCGTCGCCTTTGAAGATCTTCGTGATGCCCTCGAGCCGGATGACCGGTATCTGCGTGTCCGCTCCGCTTGGCTGCTCCGCCGGCGCCGATGATCCTTTTCGCCACCAGGGCATATCTGGTCGGTAGTCTAGCAGTCACGCCGTCACGCCGCGATCGCGATCGCGATCGCGATCACAAATGCAACCACGAAGGCCACGAAGGCCACGAAGGCGCCACGAAAACACGAAACCACGAAAACTCATGAAATCGCTTGTCACGCCGAAACGCAAAGGGAAACGCCGATCGGCTCGACGGCGTCGGCCTGCAACGCAGGCCGACGACAACGGTCGAAAGGATCGCGGGCGTGAGTCGCCGACCATCGCACGCGACTCACGCCCGCGATCCTTTCGACCGTTGTCGCGCCGCTTCGCGGCGCGCCGTCGGACCGAGGCGCTCCGTTACCTCCGTTGCTCCATGTTTGATTTGGCAGGCGTTTCGGCGAACGCTCTCACTCGTCTGTCCCCAGTCACTCGGACAGACGGATGATCCGGACGCCGAAGACGGGCGCGGTTTCGTTGCCGGTCGCGGCCTGGAAGCGCACGGTTACCTTCTGCTTCCCTCGCACGACCTCGGTCGGAATCCGGTACTCGACGTCGAAGAACCGCGACTCGCTGCTCTCCGGGATCGTCTGATCGCCGACGCGCTGGCCGTCGACGAGGATCTCGAATGTCCGCGTGCGGCGCGTGTCGCTGTTGTAGGTGACGACCAGCGTGGCGGGCCGCGCGGAATCCACGGCGAGGTCGTAGGAGAACCATTTGGCGGCGCGCCGTCCCGCGCGGCCGTCGGCGCGGACGATCGAGCTCTCCTCTCCCTGCTGGTTCACCTGACGCTCCGCCTGCTGATCGCCGGGCGCGACGTATGCGACAGTCGCTCGTTCGAGGCGCTGCTGTCGTTCGCGCCCGGCCGCGACATCGGCGACGCGCTTCTCGTATTCCGATGGCGTGAAGAGATCCCAGTAGGCCGCATACGTGCGGTGCTGGAGGCGATAGAACGGTTCGAGCTCGACGTCGCGCTCCTTGCCCACGCCTTCGGTCTTGAACGCGCCGGGCTTCCCGGCAACCGGCTTCAGCCACTCCGAGACCGGCCGCTCCGCGGCGACGAGGACCGGCGCATCCGGCGGCGGCCAGCGTGCGGCGGTGCCGCGACCGGGCTCGGGACCGAGATCGCCCGCGAGCACGATTGGCCCCCACATGATCGCGGCTCTGCGCCGGTTGTCCGGCAATAAATCGACACGCAACGCTTTCGGCAGCGACAAAGCCACGACGTCGCCGGTTCGCCACGTCCGCCTCAATTCCACGTACGCGCCCGGCTTTGGCAGCGCCTTCACGGCCGCGCCGTTGACGGCGACCGTGAATCCGCCCGCGGCCCACGACGGACGCCGCAGCGCGAGCGTGAACGCTTTCGGCGATCGGAGCGTCAGCGTCGCCTTCGCCGATTCACCGTCAGGAAACGCCGTGTCCATCGCGAGCTGAACGCCCGCGGCATCCCACTTCGCCGTGGACGGCGTGTAGAGATTCACCCACAGGCGATCGCCCGACTCGTAGTAGATGCCGTCGCCGTGCAGCGCGTGGCTCTCCATGCCGGAGCCGACGCAGCACGTGAAGCTCCGCGACATGTCCTGATACTCGCGCCGCACGCCGCGGCCGACCGGGACCATGTAGCACATCGCGCCTTCGCTCGCGTCGATCGATCCGAGGATGTGGTTGAACAGCGCACGCTCGTGGAATTCCGCGTACTTGATGTCGGGTTCGAGCGCGAACAGACGCCGCGTCAGCTTGAGCATGTTGTAGACGTTGCAGGTCTCCGCGGTCCGGCCGTCGACGATGTTGCTGAGATGATCGGGCTCGCGGAAGTACTCGTCTTTGCCATGCCCGCCTGTCGCGAACGTGTGATGGTCGACGACGCGGTCCCAGAAGAAGCGCGCGGCGGCGCCGTCTTCGCGATCGCCGGTGTACGCGTAGCGCACCGCCGATCCGAGCAGCTTCGGCACTTGGGTATTGCCGTGAAGACCGGCGAGCCGATCGTCGCCGCGGACGAGCGGATCGAGCACGGCGCGATGATCGAACTTGTGCGACAGTGTCAGCCATCGCGCGTCGCCCGTATCGGCATACAGATCCGCGAGCACTTCGTTCATGCCGCCGAATTCCGTGTTCAGCATCTGCTGAAGCTGCGCCTCGCTCAGGCCGGACAGAATCCGTTCCGCCCACTGCGCGAACTTGATTTCGACGTCGAGCGCGGTCCCGTTTCCGGTGTACCGATACGCGTCGCGCAGACCCGCGAACGTCTTGTGCAGCGTGTACCACGGCGACCAGAGGCCGTTGAGATCGAACGATGCCGATCGAATCGTTCCCCTGGCGAGATCGGCGAACGCGTCGCGGCCTCGGGCGAGCGCGCTCAGATAGCCGTCGCCGTTCTTGTCCTGAACGACTTTGAGCTCATCGACGATGTAGCCCGCGCGCGCTTTGAATCGCGCGTCGCCGGTCGCCTGCCACATGAGGCTGACGGCCGACAGATGGTGTCCCGCGATGTGTCCCGTCAGATTGCGATCGTCGCCGTCCCATCCGCCGTACGGCTCCGCCTTCGGCGCGAGTCCCGCGCGCTGACGGTAGAACGCGAGCATGCGATCGGGCTCGAGCGCGAGCAGGTACTTCGCGTCGAGATCCTGCGCCTGCTTGAGCGGCCCGCCCGTGAGACGCACCGCGCTGAGCGGCAGCGGACGCGCGAGGTCCGCGACCGCGTTGGTGATGCGCTGCACGCGCGGTTGCGTGAACGGCGCGCTGAGAGTCGCGATCGAGACGATCGCGGTCGGCAGAAAGCGTCGAGGGAATGTTTGCGGCACCGGGAACCTCCGAGCCTGACGATCAACGCAGAACCCGCAGAACCCGCAGAAAAGAGTTTGGCTCTGCGTGTTCTGCGAGTTCTGCGTTGATCGTGTTTTACGGCACTGAAATCGTCTCCCCCGCCAGCGCAGGCGCGTGGACCGGACGTCGGCGTGCCCGCGTCGTCTGCTCGAAGCTGTACCCGAGCGACAGCAGCTTCGGCTCGCTGAACGCGCGGCCGAAGAACGACACGCCGACCGGCAGGCTGTCGCCGGTGAACCCCGCAGGCACGATGAGATCGGGAAAGCCGGTGAGGTTGGCGATGTCGGTCGCTGAGAGCCCGGCGGCGGCGAGTGCTGCCGTGGCGGTCGTGGCGCCGGCAGGCTGCGGCGCGGCGATGAGCGCCGGCCGGCGCGACGCGGTGGGATACACGATCGCATCGAGTTGGTGCGCGGCGAATGTCCCCTCGACGATCGCGCGCACCAGCGGCAGCCCGTAGTCGTGCACCGCTTTGTAGCGATAGTCTGTCATCGTGCCGCTGTCGACCTCGCGCTTGAACAGCGTCCAGCGGCTCGGATTCGGATGCGCGCCGTCTCCGCGCGTCGCGTTGAACTGGTTCGCGCGTTCGATCATCTCGGCCAGCGTCTTCGGATACGCGGGTCCTGTGCCCCTGAGGTACTCGGCGATCTGCGCGGCGAACTCCGGATAGCGGATCGTGGTGTAGAACTCCCCCTTCGAGTCGAGCAGCCACTTCGGATAGCGCACGTCGACGAGCGTCGCGCCCGCTTTCCGCATCGCCGCGAGCGCCGCCTCGACGACCCAGTCGACATCGGGATCCGAGCCGAGAAAATCGCGAGCGACGCCGATGCGCGCGCCCTTCAACGCGTCCGCCCGCAAAGCTTTTGTGTAGTCGGTCTGCGCGTTCCCCTGGCTTTTCGACGTCGCGGCGTCGGCCGGATCGACGCCCGTCATGATGCCGAGCGCGGCCGCGACGTCGTACACGCTGCGCGCCATCGGGCCGCCCGTGTCGAAGCTGAGCGCAAGCGGGATGATGCCGGCGCGGCTGAGCAGTCCATGCGTCGGCTTCAGTCCGACGATGCCGTTCGACGTCGAGGGTCCGCGGATCGAGCCGCCGGTGTCGGTGCCCATGCCGATCGGCGCATACGCAGCCGCGATCGCGACACCCGTTCCACCCGACGATCCTGACGGGCTCCGCGTCAGATCGTGCGGGTTCAGCGACTGTCCGCCGAGCGAGCTGTAGGCGCCGGCTGAGGCGAACTCGGACATATTCACTTTGGCGAGGATGATCGCGCCGGCGTCGCGCAGCTTCTTCACCACGAACGCGTCCTTCGACGGGATCGATCCTTCGAGCAGGACCGACCCGCCTGTCGTCGCCATGTCGAAGGTGTCGTAGTTGTCCTTGAGGACCACCGGAATGCCGTGGAGCGGCGACCGTCGGCCCTTCGTCTTGCGCTCCGCGTCGAGCGCGCGCGCCACCTCGAGCGCTTTGGGATTGAGCGTCATGACCGCGTGCAGGGATGGTCCCTTCCGGTCGAAGGCGTCGATGCGCGCCAGGCACATCTGCACCAGCTTTTCGGCGGTCAGCGTCCCGGCATCGAACGCGGCGTTGATCTCGGCAATGGTGGCCGAGTCGAGGTCGATCGTTTTCGCGAACGCGGGGGCGAGCGCGAGCAGGGTGGTCGCGGCAAGAACGGCGCAGACACGGCGAATGTGAATCCTCATCATTTCTTCAATGCCTCCGGCCATTCGGGCGCCAATCGGCATGGACATATAGCGCGGCCATTGTAGCGAAACGGATGCGTTTCGCCCGGCTCAGTGTTACGATGCTTCCCTTACGTTTGGGCTGAAACCGAGGAGGTCACTGTGGCCGAGCAAGACAAGCAGGACGGCATCTCACGGCGTGAATTCGCATCCCGCGTGGGGGCTGCGGCGGCGGGCATCGCGGTCGGCGGCAGTCTGTTCGAATCGCGCGCCAACGCTGCGCCGCATGTCGGCGGTCGTGTGCTCGGCGCCAACGATCGCGTGGTCACGGCCAGCATCGGCATCCGCGGCCAAGGCAACTCGCTCAAGCGCGGCTTCGCGAGGCTGAAGAACGTCGAGATCAAGACCCTCTGCGACATCGACGCGAACCTCGCGCCGGAGCGGATCAATGACGCGAAGCTGAGCGACGTCCCGACGTTCAAGCCGGGCTTCGTCCAGGATCTGCGGCGCGTGCTCGACGACAAGGACATCGACGCCATCGTCATCGCGGCGCCGAACCACTGGCATGCGCTCGCCACCATCTGGGGACTGCAGGCCGGCAAGCACGTGTACGTCGAGAAGCCTTCGTCGCACACCGTGTGGGAAGGCCGCAAGATGGTCGAGGCGACGGCGCGGTACAACAAAATCGTGCAGGTCGGCACGATGAATCGCAGCCGGCCGGCGGCTCGCGACGCGATCAAGTTTATTCACGAGGGCGGCCTCGGGAAGGTCTACATGGCGCGCGGGCTCTGCTTCAAGCCGCGCCCCGCGATCGGCAAGTATCCGGATGGACCGATGACACCCGGCGAGAAGTACGCGCTGACGCTCACGTCGACGACGTACGAGCCGACCTACGACGCACAGTACCTGTCGAAGGTCGACTACGATCTCTGGCTCGGGCCCGCGCCGAAGCGGCCGTTCAACCGCAATCGGTTCCATTACAACTGGCACTGGCACTGGGACTACGGCAACGGCGACAGCGGCAATCAGGGTCCGCATCAGTTCGACCTCGCGCGCTGGGGCCTGCAGAAGCAGGAGCACCCGGTCAAGATTCGATCGATCGGCGGCTACTTCGGCGACGAGTCGTCGCAGGAAACGCCGAACATGCAGACCAGCCTGTTCGAATACGCCGACGGCCTGGTCCTCGAGTTCGGCACGCGCGGCGGCTTCACGAACGACGAGGCCGGTGTGAGAATCGGCAACCTGTTCTACGGCACGAAGGGCTGGCTCTGGATCGAAGAGTCAGGGAAGAAGTGGCAGTCGTACTTCGGGCCGAAGAACGAGAAGGGACCCGGCGCCGATACGTCCGACCCGAACGCCGAACCGACCGGTCTGACGACGACGGAGTATCCGCACTATCAGAACTTCATCGACGCGATCCGGGCAGACGATCCGAAACTGCTGACCTGCGGCGTGCTCGAGGGCCATCTCTCCTCGTCGCTGCCGCACCTCGGCAACATCGCGTACCGGGTTGGCCGTCAACTGACGTTCGATGGCAAGGCCGAGAAGTTCGTCGACGACAAGCAGGCCGACAAGCTGCTGACTCGTGAGTACCGAAAGGGATTTGAAATCCCCTCGTCTTTCACGACGTCGAGCACGCACGACCAGGCCGCCCGGAAGTAGACCGTGGGTGTCAGACGTGTCAGAGGTGTCTGACACGTCTGACACGTCTGACACCTTGCGCGCGCTTGCCTGGGTGATCCTCGTCGGCTTGCTCGACGCCGCGACCGCCGTCGCTCAGGAAACCAGTTCCTCTCCTTCAGTTGTCGCGATTCGCCTGGGTGACAGCGAACGCATCGACGTCGACGGCCGGCTCGACGAAGCGATCTGGCAGCGTGCCTCGCCGGCGACCAATTTCGCGCAACTCGATCCGCAGAACGGCGCGCCGGCGACCGAGCGCACCGAGGTGCGCGTCGCCTTCAATCGCGATCGACTCTATCTCGGCGTCGAGTGCTTCGATTCCGAACCGGCGCGGCTGCTCGGCAACCAGATGGTGCGCGACGGTCCGCTCGCGTCAGACGATCGGTTCATGTGGGCGCTCGATCCGCAATTCGATCAGCGCAGCGGATACTTCTTCGAGATCAATCCATCCGGCGCGATGGGCGACGGCCTGCTCGTGCCGTCGGGCGGCGGCGGTGGCGGAGGCGCGGCAGCGTCGACCGGCGGGCTCGGCTTCGGCGTGACGCAGAACCGGGCGTGGGACGGCATCTGGCTCGCGCGCGTCGATCGCCACGAGCGCGGCTGGACCGCCGAGATCGAGATCCCGTTCCGCACGCTGACCTTCGATCCGGAGGCGGCCGCGTGGGGCGCGAACTTTCAGCGCACCGTGCGGCGCAAGAACGAAGAAAGCCTCTGGACCGGCTACGGCCGCAATCAAGGTCTCTACAACCTCACCAGCGCCGGCCGCATCGTCGGCATCGCCGATGCGAGCCAGGGCGTCGGGCTCGACGTCAAGCCATATGTGATCGGCACGCACACCGCCACGCCGGGCAGCGGGCGGCCGTCGATCGTCAAGGGCACGTACGGCGGCGACCTCCTGTACAACGTGACGCCGCTCCTGAAATCGAACCTGACGATCAACACCGATTTCGCGCAGACCGAAGTCGACGATCGTCAGGTGAACCTGACGCGGTTCCCGCTGTTCTTTCCCGAGAAGCGTGACTTCTTCCTCGACGGCTCGGGCAGCTTCGACTTCTCGCGCGAGCCGAGCTCCGATTTCACCGCGTTCTTCAGCCGGCGCGTCGGGCTCGACGCCAACGGCCGGCCGCAGAAGATCGACTACGGCGCCAAGCTGACCGGGCAGGCCGGGCGATTCGACCTCGGCGTGCTGCAGGTCCGCACGGCGCCGCAGGCGCAAGCGCCTGGCGAAGATTTCACGGTGATGCGATCGAGGCGACGGCTTCTGCGCCAGTCGTACGTCGGTGTGATCTACACGCGGCGCTCCGCGCGCGATGCCGTACGGCCCGTGCGGGAAACGATGGGCGCCGACTTCGAGCTCGCGACCTCGCGCTTTCGCGGTTCCCAGAATCTGTGGTTCAGCGGCTTCTTCGCGAAAACGCCGAGCGGCGATCGGGGGGGCAACGCGCTCTACGGACTTCGCATCAACTACCCGAACGATCTGTGGAACGTGCGGATGTCGTACCGCGTCGTGCAGAAGAACGCCGATCCGGCGATCGGCTTCATCGAGCGCGCCGACTATCGCCGCTGGAATCCGGTCGTGCGCTTCGGTCCGAGGCCGCGCAATCACCGGTTCATCCGTCAGGTGTCGATGGAAACGTGGGCCGAGTGGCTCACCGACACGTCGAACGCGCTGCTGGGCCGCGCGTTTCGCATCACGCTCGCGGAGGTCGCGCTGCACTCGGGCGACACCGCCAGCATCACGGTCAATCCGACCTACGAGCGGCTCGAGCGCAACTTCGTGATCGGCGGTGTCACATTGCCAGTCGGCAACACTTATCAGTACACGCGGTACACCACGAACGTCAGCACAGCCAACCGCCGCGTGCTCTCGGCGAACGCCACCGTTCAGACCGGCACGTTCTATTCCGGTCACCGCCGTGACGTGACGGCGAGCGTGAACGTGCGTCCGCGCCCCGGCGTGCTCGCCACGCTGACCGCGCAGGCGAACCGCGTGGACCTGCCGGATACCCGCTTCACGACGCGAATCCTGCGGGCGCTCGTGAACACGCAGTTCGGGCCGTTCGTGTCGCTTGCCAACAACGTCCAGTACGATTCCGTCAGCGGCGTGCTCGGGTGGCAGGTCCGTTTCCGCTGGATTCTCACGCCTGGCAACGACATTTATTTCGTCAGCCTGAACAACTGGCTCGACGCCGCCGAGGGCTATCGCGTCCTCGATCGCAGCACGGCCGCCAAGATCGTATTGACGCGGCGCTTTTGACCGCGATAATCGTCCGATGCGCATCCATCTCGATTACGGCTCGAATGGTCTCCAGGTCGATCTGCCTGTAAACCTTGCCGAGCGTGTCACGGTCATCGAGCCCATCTTCTGTCCGCAGGTCCGCGATCCACAGGCGGCGCTCGCCGCGGCGATCCGCGCGCCCATGGGCCGGCCGCCGCTCGGAGAGCTCGTCCGGCGAGGTCAGAAGGTCGCAATTTCCGTCTGCGACGTCACGCGCGCGCAGCCGCGCCGCGAGATGCTGGAGGCGCTGTTCGCCGAGATGCCGCACATGCCGGCCGAAGACGTCACGATTCTGATCGCGACCGGCACGCACCGCACGAACACACCGGCGGAGCTGGAGGCGATGCTCGGCACCGAGATCGCGCGCCGGTACCGGGTGGTGAACCACGACAGCCGGGATCGCGCGTCGCTCGTCCACGTCGGCACCACGACAACCGGCGTGGCGTTCTCGTTGAATCGTGCGTTCATGGACGCCGATTTCAGAATCACGACCGGATTCGTGGAGCCGCATTTCTTCGCCGGTTTCAGCGGCGGACCGAAGATGGTGGCGCCGGGGCTCGCCGGGCTCGACACGGTGCTCGTGCTGCACGACGCGCGGCGGATCGCCCATCCGAACGCAACGTGGGGAATCACCGAGGGCAATCCCATTCACGACGACATCCGCGAGATCGCGGCGATGGTCGGCGTCGACTTCGCCGTCGACGTGACGCTGAATCGCGATCAGCAGATCACCGCGGTGTTTGCCGGCGATCTGTTCGACGAGCATCGCGCCGCGTGCGCCGCGGCGAAGCGTCACGCCATGCGTCAGGTCGACGCGCCGTTCGACGTCGTGTTGACGACGAACGCCGGCTACCCGCTCGATCAGAATCTGTATCAGGCCGTCAAAGGGATGTCGGCGGCCGCGAAGGTCGTGAAGCCCGGCGGAACGATCGTCTGCGCTGCCGAATGCCGCGACGGCCTGCCGTCGCACGGATCGTACGGCGCGGTGCTCGCCTCGCGTTCCAGTCCCCAGGAACTGCTCGCGCTGATCACCTCGCCGGGCTATTCGATGCCGGATCAGTGGCAGGTGCAGATTCAGGCGCAGGTGCAGACGAAAGCGATGGTGCTGGTGAAGAGCAGCGGCTTGTCGCCCGACGACATCCGCGCCGCTCACTTCCATCCGATAGACGAAGTCGGGGCTGCCGTGACGAGTGCGCTCGGGGCCGCGGGTCCGCACTCAACGCTCTGCGTGCTGCCGCAGGGACCGCAGACGATCCCGTACCTGCGCTGACCGTATTCAGGCCTGAACGGCACTCGGCAGTGATCGCTGCGCCGGGCCCTGTGTGCGCCACGGTTACTCGTGTCGCACAGCATCCATTGGATCGATCCCAAGCGGCAGCGAGAGGACCGCGGTGAGCGCGAACCCTGGGCGGCGCCGCCGTTCCCGCGCCGCGTAGCGAAGATCTGCTGCAGCAGCCTCCCGATGAGGCTCCAACTGCCGAATGTTATGCTCACCAGAGCTTTAGCCAGACGCTCGCATTGAAGCGGCGGCTATCCGCGGCCGATGAACGGCATTTTCGTCGCCATCACCGTCATGAACTGCACATTCGCCTCTAGCGGAAGACTTGCCATGTAGATCACTGCTCGCGCAACGTGCGCGACGTCCAGACGCGGCTCCGCGGCGGACTGGCCGTTGGCCTGCAGCACTCCGGTCGCGAACGTCACCGTCATGTCCGTGGCGGCGTTGCCGATGTCGATCTGGCCGCACGCGATGTTGAATCGTCGGCCGTCGAGCGACGATGATTTCGTCAGCCCGGTCATCGCGTGCTTGGTCGCGGTATAGGGCGCCGAATGCGGGCGGGGTGACTGTGCCGAAATCGATCCGTTGTTGATGATGCGTCCGCCCTGCGGCTGCTGATCTTTCATCAGCAGGAACGCCTGCTGCGTGCAGAGAAACGCGCCGGTCAGGTTCACGTCCACCACGGACTTCCATTGCTCGACCGTCAACTCCTCCAGCGGAACCCCGCGAGTGGTTACACCGGCGTTATTGAACAACACGTCCAGCCGTCCGAACGTGTCGCGCGTCGTCGCAAAAAGGGCTCGCACGGCTGCTGGATCGCTGACGTCCGTTGGCACGACGAGCGCGTGCGCGCCCTGCACGCCGGCGTCTTGGACCGTCTGCTCCAACAAGGCTGAGCGCCGGCCTGCAAGGACGACGGAATAGCCGTCGTCGAGGAGCCCGATCGCGACGGCCCTGCCGATACCGGTCCCAGCCCCCGTTACAATCGCAACCTTGGGTCGTGTGCTCACGTGGGCACCCTAGCACGGAACAGGCATGAAGATACTCGTAACAGGAGCTGCAGGATTTCTGGGCAGTCGTCTCGCCAGGGCACTGCTCGCAGGCGCGCCAGGTCTACCGAAGGTATCGAAGCTCGTGGCCGTCGATATCGCTGCCTGCCGTATCGACGATCCTCGTGTCGACTGGAAAACCGGGACGATCACGGACGACCACTTCACGAGGTCGATTGTCGAGACCGATGTCGACGCGGTGTACCACCTCGCGGCGGTCGTGAGCGGTCAAGCGGAGGCGGAGTTCGACCTCGGAATGCGAGTCAACGTCGACGCGACACGCGCGCTTCTCGAAGTATGTCGTCGCCTCAAGAAACCGCCACGCTTCATCTTCACGAGCACGCTCGCCGTCTTCGGCGGCTCTCTTCCCGCCATCGTGCCGGACGACATCGCGGTGGTGCCCCAATCGTCGTACGGCTCCGAAAAAGCGATCGCCGAGCTACTGGTGAACGAGTATTCGAGGAAGCGATTCGTCGACGGCATAGTCTGCCGCTTGCCCACGGTGGCCGCCCGTCCCGGTACGGCCAACGCTGCCGCGTCTTCGTTCGTCAGCGGCATCATTCGTGAGCCGCTTGCGGCGATCGACACGGTCTGCCCGGTGCCACTCGACACACGCCTCTGGATCACCTCACCGGAGCTGGTGACAGCCAATCTCGTGCATGCGGCGCGCGTTCAGACGTCCGATCTGGAGGATCGGCGAACAGTGAACCTTCCCGGTTTGTCCGTCACGCCGGAGGAAATACTGGACAGTCTGGAGCGCGTGGCGGGCCCCGCGGTACGGGCACGTGTTCGTTGTGAACTCGATCGACGCATCATGCACATCGTCTGCACATGGCCGGGTGCGTTCGATGTCAGCCGAGCGCTGCGCTTAGGCTTCAGCGCAGATCGCGACATCGATTCCATCGTTCGCCAATTCATGGCGGAGCGCCAAATCGTTCGGTAAGGCAGGTTGTGTTGCCCGGGAGTCTCTTGCATACTGCGCGGACTATCCGGGGACACAGGAACACGTAGAGAACCTGGGATGCGGGAGACGCAGGGACACGTATGGAACCGTTGGAACATCGCACTATCGCGAAGGTGTCGGCACGGTTGGTGCCTTTCCTGATCGTCTGCTACTTCGTCGCGTATCTGGACCGAGTCAACGTCAGCTTCGCCGCCCTGACCATGAACAAGGACCTGGGTCTTTCCGCCTCCGCGTTCGGCTTCGGGGCCGGCATCTTCTTTCTCGCCTACTTCCTGTTCGAGGTGCCGTCGAACCTGTTCCTGGAACGCGTCGGCGCGCGAAAATGGATCGCGCGGATCATGTTTACCTGGGGCGTGCTCTCAGGCGGCATGGCGTTCATCGTCGGGGAAACAAGCTTCTACGTCGTGCGGGTGCTG